>JAJZXK010000035.1 GCA_021806565.1 Bacillota bacterium
TAGACGCCTACACCGACCCGCCCCGCCGCTCGTCCGCATAGCCTCCGGATGCTCCACTTTTTCGCCCTCGAAATTATCGAGAAGGGGTCCCGTCACATGCGGAAAGGGTGCCACAAGAAAGTGCGAAACTCCACTACCCACACATGGTGCCGTAAAGCCAAAACTACAACGCACTCCTACTTCGGTGGGATATTCGGGTGTGGGCCGCAGCGATCACTCCAGCCATCGCGGGTATCGTGGCAGTAAGGACCTTGGGATGCCCTTGAACCACAGCGAGACAAGCACGGAAGGGACCTGGTGTTCCGAAGTCTCCCACGAGAAGACGGTAGCCGACGCGAACTAGTGCTTGATAACCGGGGCAGTAGGCGATAAGCGCAAGGGTGGCATTGTATGAGGCATTTGCGACTGCCTCACGGTTCCAGTCGCCGCGATGGTCGCCACTTGGACGGGGCGCCGGATAGTGATCGACGATGGCCGCCGGATCGTAGATCAATCGGTAGCCGAGGCGGTGCGCTTGCTGGCAAAGGAACACCTCCCAATGGACTTGGGCTCCCATCCCGCGGAGATTATGGTCAAACTCCCAAAGTTCACGCCTGAAGCTCAGATTAACACCTTTCAGAGTATCGACCTCACGGGGGCTGCCGCGCCCAGCGTGGTGGTTCCCAATAAGGCGACCATACCATGTGAGGATTCCGACCGTAGTTGCAGAGTCTGTGGAAGTTGTGGCTCCAAGATGGATAACGTCTCTTCCGCCAACGCCACCGACTCCTTCTCTGTAGTGACTTGCGAGTTTAGTCAGCCAGTCGCTACGAGGTATTGCGTCGTCATCCGTGGCCGCGACGATCTCTGCGTCACTTGCAGTGACTCCTGCCATAAGCGCGGGCACAGCCCCCGGCTCATGGACCGGGATAGCGAATAGTGGCACACGAAAAGCTGCTTTATCGACATTGTGAAGGAATTGCGCCGTTCGTGGGTCATCTGCTGGTCGATATACCACTATAATGTCTTTCGGCTGTGTTTCTTGCTGTGTGAGTCCTTCCAGGCATCGCTTGAGACAAGTTAAGCGTCTGTACGTGGTTACGACGACACTGAGACGCATCTGCACACACTCCTCGCTGCCGTGGCCGTCAGCACATGTGGCGGAATTGAGCGTTGCTTGTTCGGTCACGACGGATGGCCGCAGTCCGTTCTTCCGATACTTCGGCATACGTCTGGGCAGTGCGATTGGCGACGGTGGCCCACGATAGACTACGCGCTGTTGCCATTGCTGAAGTTGCTATTCGAAGGCGGAGTGCGTGGTTAGCCATCAGAGTTTCCACAAACGACTCAAAACTATCGGCGGCGTCGAGGGGTGCCAATAGCGCATTCACTCCATGTTGTGCAAAAGAAGATACTGCAGGGATAGCGCTAAGTATAGGAGTCAGGCCGCAAGCCATTGCTTCTAATACAGTCACTGGAAATCCTTCGGAACGGCTGGGGAACAGCAAAATATCAAGAGGACGAAAGATGGATGGCAAATCAGCCCGTACGTATGTCGATGTGATGGAGACCTGTGCATGTACTTCGGACGGGAGCATGGCTAGGATGCGGTCGTCTGGAACCCCAGTCCCCAGGAAATGGGCCTGCCGGGTAGGGTCTCGGCGCAGGAATGCGGTGATTACGGTTGAGGCGATGTCAGGTGCCTTCCTCGGGATCCATGATCCCATCCAAACGATGTGCGGGCCGCTATTGCGTGCGGACTTCATATCGACGGCGTGCTCAAGGAATGCTCCGTCGATGCCGGCTGGAAGGACCTTTGTCTTGGTTCGGGAAACGTGAAGGCGCTGCGTGGCATAGGATCGATCGTCTTCGTTCAAGAAAAGGGAAAGATCTGCGGATCGAAGCGATCGGGCCACCTCGTGCAACCGCAAGCCGCCGTGGTAAATCGGATATTTCCAAGTCAGGCGGTCCCGTCCCAATTTCGCGTCCATGCGGCGGCGTACATGTGCCAGATGCTCAAGACCATGGCATCGGGTGACCAGCAATGGACGCTGTTTGCGGAATAGCGTTCGAAACAATGGATACAATACATGTCCATCTCCGGTGGACGCATCTATGACGTCATACATCATGATACGCCTGGGTTGAGCTGCCAGAAACCAGGGAAAAGTCATCTGGGTTAGAGGTCCAGCGTTTGCCGCCTTGAAGTCTTCAAAACCGAAAACTGACACCTCATGCCCTTGTTCGTTCAAGGCTCGCGCTAGAAGCAGCGTGGCACCGGGGGCCCCGGCGTCGAGGATCTTATAGTGATGTATAGTCATAAGGATTCGCACTTGAACTCTCCCCTTCCTAGGACGGTGCTGCGGGATTGGAACACGCGTTCCCCATGAGTTTGGCGGAAGACGTCGAAAGGAGGATCCCGGGGGGCTTGATGAGAGTGCTTGGGCAACGGGACGGGGTGCGGCCGCTGTCGATGGTGGACGGGTTTCTGTGCCGGCCACTGGTGCCGGAAGACTCGATCTACTACACGATCGCCCATGGCGGTGCGGCACAGTTTGAGGATGCGGCCTTTGCCGGTAGGTATGCGGCAAAGGGACGGCCCTCGTACCAGCCCACCCTGCTGTTGCGGGTATTGCTGCTGGCCTTTCATGACAACACCCCCGACATGGAGACCGAGCAGCGCTGCCGATACGACCTGCGGTGAAAGTACGCGCTGGGCCTGGGGATCCACGAGGGCGGTCCAGACGCCACCACCATGTGTCGGTTCCGGGCGCGTCTGATCGCCCACGAGCAATCTGGGGCTGCGTTCATCTGCACGCTGCGCTGGGCATGCGAGCAGAAGGTGTTGGCGCGGAATATCGATGAGTTGGTGGACTCCACCGCAGTGTTCGGTGCCGGGTCTGTGCAGGACACCCTGACGCTGCTGCGCAAGGCACGGTGGAGAAGTATGGGCGACCGGCGGTGCGTGCGGCCATGGAGGCACGTGGAACCGCGCTGGTGGCACCGGTGCAGGTGCCGCACGACCGAGGCCTGTACACCAAGGACGATTTCCAGCTTGATTTGGAAGCCCGGACTTGCAAGTGCTCTGCGGGCCGCTGCGGTCGGGCGATGGTCAAGCGGGGCGGAGATCTGGTCGGATTCCGATTCATGGCCACAACATGCGCTCACTGTCCCCTGAGGGCGCACTGCACGACCGGAAAGAAACATGGTCGGACGGTGGTCATCCGGCCGGACGAAGTTCCGTACCGGGCGTTGCGAGCGCAACAGGAGACAGATGTCTGGAAGGCCCAGTATCGTATGCGGCCCAGAGTTGAGCACAAGATCGCGGAACTCGTACACCATGGAATGCGCCACGCCCGATACGTCGGCCGTGTGAAGACCCAACTGCAGGTACTGATAACGGCCGCCGTCGTGAACCTGAAGCGCCTCGGTGTACTCGCTGCAGGGCGTCGTCTGCCCATGACGGCGTGGAGGTCCGGCCCAGGGGTGCGGGAATGGGGTATCCCGCGCCCTCCGGCCCCTGAAAGAGGGTGTTTGAAGTGCACGTGACCCAGCAGCTTCCACACCTCACGCCTCCTTCGCCGCGAATGGCGCACAGACGTTCGCCGTGACCCAACCGAAACCGCCTCTTGCATCAAACTCCTAGCACCAAGCTGGAGTCCGCGAGATGGATGATGTGCGTAAGCTCGGCTCTCGCCGTAATCCCAGTCCGGCCAGGTACTTCGTCAGGCACAGCGATCCCACCATGCTTGCCATGCTGCAAGCGAACGGCTTCCGTAGTCCGGGGGAGGAGGGGGAGGGGTGTGAATGCATGAACGTATAACTTGTGCGGCCAATTGTGGTCGTGAATAGTCGACAAGCTGGACCCCGGGGTCTATCGCTGCCCATTCTGGCATCGCGCCACGTTCTGTGGCGAGGACCCATGCACCGGCATGTCGGGCTTCGGAAACAGACAGGCCGTACGGTTCTGGGCATAAGCTGGGAGCAAGGAGCACAGCTGTTCGGAGTAGCTCGTTCGTCACGAAAGAAAAAGGCAAGGAACCGCGCAGGCGCAAGGAGGCTGTGGCGCCCGCTGATGTGATTTGGTGGCGGAGGGGCTCACTCATGTATCCTTCCCCGAAGACGTCGATCCCGATATCAGGGATCAGTGTCGAAAGAATGGGTAGGAGTTGTACGCCTTTTTGGTAGCTAAGACGCCCGATGTACGTGACTTGCCGACGCGCTTCCCAATTGGCGTCGGCTCCGCATCCTTCGCTCCATGCCAACGGCAAGAGTATGAGACGTCTTGGATCGATCCCCTCGTTCTTGAGGTATTGGGCCATCCAGTGGGATGCAACGCCGATATCGAAAGTTCCTTGTGCCAGCCAGGATTTGATGTTGGCCGCCCGGACCCAAAGGCGCCGTGCTTCAAGGGGCGACTTACAGCAGCCGCAGCGGTGAAAATACCAATCGAGTGGACAGCGTGAATTGATCACATGGGTGCAGACCGTGTTGGTGTCGCGAAAGAGCTTGCTGCCAGCGCATAAGAACGTGTGACAGTAAAACATGTCAATGTCGTCGGAGGCCAAAGGTTCATGAGCGATAACGTACGTCGTACGGCGCTCAGAGGGTGAGGAAGAAGTTGTCCGCACGTCGTGCTGCACACGGATGCCGAGCGTGGTCAGAATGGCCGAGATGTTTTGGATGGCACGCTCGATTCCGGCGAACTTCTCGCCACGTTGTGGTTGCACCATGAGGACGGTTTTAGGCATTGGGGGAGTGCTCCATTCTATGCTGATAACGATTGGTGCCCATGCTGCCCGGGCTGTAGCAGTTAGGTGGGTGCACGTCGAGTCGCCTCCACGACATCGCGGAATGCGTCCAGCATCGCGTTCCTGGTGAACAACCGACTAGCCGCGTCCCGGGCTTTCTGTGAGATGGCTCGGCGCTCAGCGGGCGCCGTTAGCATGTGGGACAGGCAGGATGCCAGCTTCCCTGCGTCCCCTGGTGGCACGAGCCATCCGGTTTCACCGTCCTCGATCAGTTCGACGGCACCACCCGCTCGGGTCGCAATGATCGGGCGGCGTGCCAATTGCGCTTCGACGATCATGCGTCCGAACGGTTCCGGGGCAACCGACGTATGCACGATCGCATCGCACGCGGCCATCAGGGTGGGGACGTCGCGGCGGAACCCGAGGAAGTGGACGCGGCGTTCCAGGTCGAGGGAGCGTGTCATTGCGTGCAGTCGGGCTTCGTAGGCGGTTTCGCCGAAGAGGGCATCTCCGACGATGAGGGCGTGCGTTCCGGGGAGTTGCGCCAGGGATTCAAGGAGCACGTGCTGGCCCTTCCATGGCGCCAGGCGGCTGAACGCACCTACCACGAAGCCTTCGAGGTCGAGCCCGGCTGCCTGTCGTGCCGTAGCGGGTGTGAGGTCCTCGAAGGCATCCGGATCGATGCCGTTATAGACGACGACCGGCAGGTCCCGGCGGCCACCCGCGTCGATGAAGGCCTGCGCAGTGGCTTGGGAATTGGCGATGACCTTCGTCGCGAAGGTGTTGGCCAGCGTTACGGCCACCCTGCGGTTGGCTGCGCTGAAATGGTCGGCGGTTAGGATATCCCGTAGGTGCCAGACCACGGGCCTCCTGCTTACGCTCGCGGCCAGCGCTCCAAGCGCAAAGGCCTTCTGCGAGTTGCAGTGGACCAAATCGGCCTGCCGCACGAAGGGGGCCAGAGCACGGAGCACCTGCGGGATGGCTGGCAGAGCGGCCAGACTGCGCCAGCCGTCGGCCCGGTTCACCTCCAGCAGGCGCTCGGGGACGGGCAGCACGGTGACGGTCACCCCGGCCTGCTCCAGCGTGGTACGGAATGGCCCGTCGCTGAAAAGTACGACCTCGGATGTGTTCCGATGGTGGCGGGCGATGTCCAACAGCGACAACTCGGCGCCACCGAGCACCCCGGCGTGATCAAGAAAGAGCAACCGCACGGTGATCCCCTTCCCTGGTGTCGACCAAATCGCCGTAGACATCGCGCACCTGGGCGGCGATCGATTGCCAAGAATAGTGCGTGCGGGCGTATGCGGCGCATGTGGCAACGGAGGGCACGGGCAGTCTGCCACGGAGGGCCGCAGTCAGAACCTCGGCCAGTCCCTCCGGGGTGGGCTCGTCGCACAGTAACTCCGGGGTGAATGGGTGCAGGATCTCCGGGATGCCGCCCACTCGAGTGCCAACGACCGGCGTGCCCGCCGCGAGCGACTCGACCGCAGGGAGACCGAAACCCTCCAAGGTGACCGTGGGCAGCACGCTCAGGTCGGCCGCACGAAACGCGAGAGGAAGGTCCTCCTCCGGCAGGCGGCCCGCGAAGCGAACGTGGTCGGTGAGGCAGAGTGCCGCTACCTGGGCGTCCAGCGTGGGTCGGAGGACGCCGTCACCTACGATGTGCAGGATGATGTCGTCCACTTGTCTGCGTACCTGTCCGATGGCCGTGATCAGATGCTCAAGTCCCATGCGGTGCACCAGCCGTCGCACTGCGACCACGGTCGGCCGGTCCACGGGCCAGCCGAGCCGTAGGCGGGCTTCCTCGCGCGTGCCGGCTGGGGTGAAGCGGTCCAGATCCACCCCGCCGGGTACGACACGAATCCGTTCCGGGTCCACCCCATACTGGCGTTCGAGGATGGAACCGAACGCCCGCGAGAGGACAATAAAACGGTCCGCCCGCTGGTAGACGGACCGCTCGATGTGCAGGGCCAGGGCGCGCTTCCACTGGGCCGCACCTTCGGCCGCCACCTCCTGGGCCCAGGGGCCGTGGAAATGAACGACCAGGGGCACATCCCCCAGATCGGCCTGGGCTGGCCACAGGGCACGGGCGAAGTGGCAGGCTACCAGATCCGCTGGGTGCGCCTGTAGGGCACGCGCGACGGCCGCCCGACGTGTCAGGATCCGCTGGATCTGCGGGGTCTGTGGCGTGGACATGCCATGCAGCACGGGGGAGGGGCTTTGCGGCGTCCCTCCGAGTTCCTCGACCAGCGAGCGTACTTCCACGCCCTGCGCTGGCAGGTGGTGGGCGAGATGGTAAAAGACGCGGTTGAGGCCGCCCGGTGTCTCTGGAAACCACTCCATGCCGAGTTGCAACACGCGGAGCGGCGGTTGCCGCGGGTGGAGCCGGAGCGGAGGGGGAGGGGCGGCTTCACGGGGCCCTCCGCCGGCAGCCACCGGAGCGGTGGGTGTGTTGCGACGGCGTGGCGAAACCGCCTGTCGCAGCACGGAATCGAGGCGGTCGTCCGCCCCCAGCCGCCCCTGTTGCTGTCGCAACCACAGTTCAAGGAGCCACACCGTCCAGAGTTGTTGGGCAGCCCGCCGGTCGCCCCGCAGGTCGGATTGGCGCAGGGCGCACAGCCAATCGCGGTTCAGGTAGTCCAGAACCGCGGCGTCGTCGGCACCCAGGGTCGCTTGAAGGTGGGGTGCGGCTTCGCCGCTGAGCCAATGCGCGGCCGGCATGACAAAGCCGCGTTTCGGTCCCTGGAGCCCTGCGGGCGGTAGCAGGCGCGCGGCGAGCCGCTTGAGCAGGTGCTTAGTCGTCCAGCCCGGCAAGCGCACCGATGTGGGCAGGCGGGCGGCGAAATGGATCAGGGCTGTGTCCAGCAGCGGCGAGCGCGCTTCGAGTGAGTGCGCCATGGTGGCAACATCCATCTTCACGAGCAACTGGTCAGGCAGGTATGTCTTGAAGTCCCCGTAGAGACAGCGGTCGACGTCGTCCAAGCCATCCGCCCGGTCCCATGTCTCCCCATACAGGTCGTCTGGCTCCCAACTCAACCCGACGAGTTCGGACCGGAAGGCGGGGTTGTAGGCGGATGCCGCCATGCCGCGCAACGCCCGATCGTAGTGGAAGGCGGCCCGGGCATCCACGGCCCCGTCGCCGACCAGCATCCCCAGACGCCGCGGCAGGTGGCCCTCGGCGCCACGCATGGCGGCACGGAGGCAACCGGGGACCCAGCGACGGTAGGGTTGCGCCGCCTTGGCCACGAGCGGGCGGGCGTAGCCGCCGAAGAGCTCGTCGCCGCCGTCGCCGTTGAGCACCACTGTGACGTGTCGGCGGGCGGCCTGCGCCACGAAGTAGGTCGGGACGATGGAGACGTCGGCCAGCGGTTGCCCGTGCTGTGCCAGGATGGCCGGCAGGTATTGTAGAGCGTCCGGCCGCAGCACCTCCTCGTGTAGATCGACCCCGAGGTGACGCGCGACGGCTCGAGCGACGGGACGTTCGTCGTAGGCAGGATCCTCGAAGCCGAGTGTGACCGCCTCCACCCGCCGGCCGGCTTCCCGCGCCATCAGGGCGGTGACGACGCCGGAATCCACCCCTCCGGAAAGGAATGACCCCACCGGCACGTCGCTGACCAAGCGCCGACGCACGGCCTGGGCGGCGAGCCGCTCGATCTCCTGGACGGCTTCCGGCTCAGAGATATCCAACTTGTCGCGGTAGGAGACGTCCCAATAGCGGTGGGTCTCCCATCGCCGCTGCGGCCATCGGTAGGTGGCCGCGTGTCCAGGTTCGAGGTGATGCACCCCGCGGTAGACCGTCCAGGGGGCGGGCACCGCCTGATAGACCAGATAGGCGTCGATGGCCCGCGCCTCCAGCGGCGGCCGCGCCGGGATTAGTCCCAGCAGGGCATCGAGAGTGGAGGCGAAATACAGCCCGTCCGGTTGGACGGTGTAATACAGGGGTTTCTTGCCGACACGGTCCCGCGCCAAATGGAGCGTCTGCGTGCGCCGTTCCCAGAGGGCGAATGCGAACATGCCGTCGATCCGCTGCACCAGCCTATCCCAACCCCAGACCGCGAATCCGTGGAGGAGCACTTCGGTGTCCGTTCGCGACCGGAACCGCCGCGTTTTGGCAAGTTCGCGGTGCAACTCTTGAAAATTGTAGATCTCGCCGTTGAAGATCACCGACAGTTCTCCGTCCTCGGTCGCCATCGGCATGTGGCCGGCCGGGGACAGGTCGAGGATGGCAAGCCGCCGGCTGCCCAGGTGGACCGGCGCTTCGAAGACCGTGCCCGCGTCGTCCGGCCCACGGGAATACATCCGGTCGCGCGCGGCATCGAAGCGGCCGCGCGTCACGTTGCGATCCGTTACGCAGCCGATGATGCCGCACATCCTCATTCCCCCTCCCTGGACCGCCATGCTCGAATTCCGAATCAGGCGGAGCGGGGCGCAGCCGCCTCCAGCGATTCGTAGGCGGCGATATACCGCTGCGCCATGGCGCGGAACGTCAGCCGTTCGGCGATCGCCCGCGCCCGCTGTCCGATGCGCGCCGCTGTGTCACGGTGGTCGATCAGCCAGGTGATCCGCGCCGCCAGGGCGTCGCTGTCAGTAGCGTCCTCCAGTATCAGGCCGTCGACGCCATCATGCAGGTAGCTGGACATTCCCACCGAACGGGTAGTGATGACCGGTAAACTAGAGGCCATGGCCTCGGAGACCACCAGACCGCACGGCTCGTACGAGGAGGGGAACACGAAGGCATCGGCCGCTCGCATTAGGTTGGGGATGTCTTTGCGCCAGCCGAGGAAGCGTACGCGATCCGCGACCCCCAAGCGGGATGCGAGGGCACGGTATGGAGTACCTTCTACCTCGCCGGCCACCGCGAGCAACGCTCGCGGTTCTGCCTGAAGACTGCGTAAGACTGTCCCAAGGTTTTTCACAGGTGTTCGAATGTCACCGACGAAGAGAAGCAGGAATCCGGTGGGAGGCAGGCCGATGGCCTCACGGTCAACCTTGCCAGAGTGAAACTCTTCGCTGTCTACTCCGTTGGTGATCACCGTGATCTTGGCTGCAGGTACCCCCACCACTGAGATTAATTCCTCGCGAACCTTCTCGGAGACCGCGACCACTAGGCGACTTTGGGCGAACGAATGCTTCTCTAGTGCGGCGTTTAGACTGGAGAAGGTCCAGTGGTACCAACCATAGGGGCCCGGATGTTGGTGTCTGGTGTGATGGGGGGAGCGCAGCCACGCGCCGTGCACGAAATGGGCCGTATTGATGTCCGCTTCCGGCCAAGTGATGAATCCGTTGGCGTGGACGATGGTGCGAACAGAACGCTTCAGTGGCGGTAGCGTGCTGCTGCGCAACGCGAACCACTGGTTTTTCAGCAGTTGGGTGGGCAGGGGTGGGATCGAAATCGGCCACCACCGCACGGAACCCTGGAGTTCCGGGGCCACGGTGGTCGCAACCAACTCAACCCGGTGCCCCTGGCGCAGCAGTTCGGCCACAATCTCGTAGTTGACCCGTCCCTGACCGTCGCCTTTGCGGACGTTGTGGGTGACAATACAGACGTCCATCGGCGCCCCCAGACACGACCGGGTTGTGCGGTGACACCACCGACGCACCTAGCCTTCGGCGATGTCGCTGGGTCAACTGACACGATCCGACCGCACCATCACGTTACCGGCGCTCGGGGTCTGCGACAAGTCCAGTTGTGGGTATCACAACCAGTTCCGTCTCCGGCCCTACGCCCGGAGGTTGCTGAGTGTAAAGCCACCCTTCGGTTCGGGTCGGGCGGAGTGCGGGCCCTGAGTTTGTCCTCCCTCCCGGCGTAGCACGGGACGCACGCTCAGCTGAGAGATGGGCCGCAACTTGCCAAAGCCGATTGCCGCGGCCGCCGCCAGGAAGCGGACCCGTCCTGGGTTCGCATAGGGCGCGGTGCCGTTGTATGGATCCTCCAGAATCCAGGCTGCGGTGCGGGCCGTGCTGCTGCAGCGGCTACAACGGCCGCTGGCGGAAAAGCCGTTGGTGTGGTCCTTGAGCCGGAAGCGCCAATGGTCTGGCCGGTGCGCGGCTTCCGCTACCAAGACGGTGATGCGGTCGCCCGGCTCGACGTTGAGCATCAACTCGTGCGGTGAGGTCGGGGTGGACGGCTCGTTGATCCACCAGGGGGCTTCCACGCTCCATCCCCGCTGGCCGGCCGCCGTCTGCAGGTAGATGCCGGCCTGCATCAGCTGGGAGTGACCCAGGGCGTGAATACCGATGCCGGCCCAGATGCCGGCCCAGGCGACGCCGCTCGCGGGGGGTGTCGGGGCATAGCGGGGCACCACAAAAGTGGTGGATACGGCGGTGAAGCGTTTGCCGGCAGGTGCATAGGCCACATAGCCGCTGCCCCAGCCGCCATAGGATAACGGTTTGCCGACACTGCCCCGGGCCCGCGCCGTATGGGTTGCGGCTGGCGCCGGCAGCGGGGTGGGGGCGGTGTCTCCGGCGAAGGCCGCCGTCGGCGCTGCGGCCAAGCTGAAGCCTAGTGCCACCGGTGCGAGATGGCGCAGCCAACGGAGATGGGATGGGTGCGGGCGGACTTCCAGCCGATCCATGGCTGCGGGGTCCCTCCCTGGGGGGTCTGCGATTGTATGAGTCCCACAACGAGTCTCATGCGAGATGTCAAAGATAGTACCGCATTCGGTTGGGCCGGGGGAAGGCCTTCCGGGGGGAATTTTCGGGTCAACGTCGTACCGTGCCGGAAGGTAGCGAGGTGGTTGGAGTTTGAAGAGTGCCGACGGCCGCGTGCGGCTACTGCTCGTGGAGGACGAGGCGCTTTACCGCGATCTGCTGGAGGTGGCCCTGGGGCGGGATCCGTCCCTTACCGTCGTGGGGTCCTTTGCGGAACCGCGTGAGGCCCTTGTGCTCGGCCCGGATTTGCACCCGGATGTCGCCCTTCTGGACGTCGAGTTCGGAGATGCTCTAAACGGAGTGCAACTGGGTTTGATGCTCCGTCGCTGCCTGCCCGATATGGGCATCGTGCTTCTGTCTAACCACTCGGAGCCGATGTTTGCCACCACGTTGGGCATGCAGGGCCTCGCCGGTTGGTCGTACCTGCTCAAGAAGTCGCTTCAAGACGTGGAAACCCTGCGGCGCGCCATTCGTGGCGCGGCTCAGCGCCAGGTGGTGCTGGACCCGGCCGTGGTGTCGTCCCTGCGCCCCGGCAACCGCGGATTGCTTGCGGCCCTGACCGCTCGGCAATACCAGATTCTCGGGCTTATTGCCCAAGGCCTCGGTAACGCCGCTATCGCCGCTGCCCTCGGTTTGGCTGAGAAGTCGGTAGAAAACCAGATCAACCTCCTCTACCAGCAGTGCGGGATCGAGGGCCGGGAAGTCGGTATGCATCCGCGCGTGCAGGCTACACTTCTATATCTGCGGGAGAGCCGGGCCGACACCAGCCGCGGTGCGTAGGTGGTGGCACCCTGGCGTGCCCACATGTCTCCGGGTATGATCTAAGCGCATCAGGGCCGGGACGATACGTCCTGGAGGGAGTCCGCCCGTGCCATGCACCGTCCTGCTGGTCGATGATCAGCCAGACTTCCTGCTTTGGGCAGAGGAGATACTTGCGGAACATTCGGAGTTGGCCGTGGTGGGAAGCGCCACGAGTGCGTCCCAGAGCTTGACCGCGGTGGTCGAACTGGACCCCCATGTGGTGGTCCTGGACGTTCTGATGCCGGACATGACTGGGTTCGAAGCCGCGCGGCGCCTGCACGGTGACCACCCCGATGTACGCGTGGTCTTGGTCAGCGCCTTCGATGATCCCGGCTACGCGGCCATGGCCCGTCAGGTCGGGGCGGCGGGCTTCATTCCGAAGAAGTCGTTTTCGGGCTGCACTCTGTGGAATCTGGTGCAACCGGGGCCTGATCACGGGATCACGGGGGGCCAGGGGCGTGGGGTTTGCCGGTAACCTCCAATGGTTCTGACATGAACTGGGGCCTTCGGTGTGCAAGCATCTCGAAATGCCCGTATGCTGCCATGATGTCGCAGGCGTTGCTGAATGCTCGGTCCAGTTTGCCTTGAGCCGTCCGGACCAAGGCCTTGAGCGTCGCCGTAACCATGAGTTTGCACGCGCCGAACCATGGTACGGGCAAGCGGCGTATGTGTGCGGTGGCGACCACGCTGCGACCGGCGACGCGGGCCCTCCGCAACAGCCATCGGGGATTCCATCGCTCTGATCCGATGTGGTGATCGACCGTCGCTTCCTGTTCAAACCACGCGCGCCAGCCTGCATTCTCCAGCGTCCAGTTCAACATGGTTTCCTCGCCAACTAGGGCGAGCGCCACAGTTCGGTTGACTCCTAACCGTGCATCGAACCTCCATGAGCCGATGGCGGACCGGCGGTAGGAGGCGTTGACGCCAGGGATGCCGGCCGGGTCACAGTATGCCGACGGCCCGTTCATGCTCACGGCGCTGAGGAGCCCGTCTGTGCGCGCCCCCCTCCACCACGGGTTCGGATTCTGGCCGGGTGGCGGTACGAGGTGCACAGGGCCGCCAACCAAGCCGACATCTGGCTTGTTGGCGAAGGCACGGAGGATGGTGGTTTGCCAGCGCCTGTCTCGCGGCGCTGCGTCATCATCTATAAAGGTGAGGATTTCGCCTCGGGCCGCCTCAAGTGCGGCGTTGCGCGCGAGGGAAAGTCCTGGAGTCGGTTCATGCAGAAGGATGCGCTGTACCGACGTACCCGCAAAGGCGCACGCTAGGCAATCCTGCAATCCGCCGAGGGCAGAGACGTCGTCGTTGTTGACGAGGAGAACCTCGGTTGGCGGGCCATCGGCAATCGCTGCGGCCAACCGAGGCAGCACGACACGCAAGATCTTTTCCCCTCGGGCGGTGCAGATCGCGATGCTGTGTCGGACGGTTTCTCCCGCCATGCCTCGGCTCCCTCTGGCTTGCCTATTCCGAGTTGTGTTTCACCACTCCGGATGGTGGTGCATTCGTCACCGTAGCGGTTGTCCCTCTGCGCTCCTGTCCCCATCCCGTGGTCGCACGTCCACAAGCACTGCCGTGCCCTTACGTTCGCCGTCACTTACCTCCCCTGGCTCGATCGACAGGGTGACCGTCACCCGAGTTCCCTCCCCGGGGGTGGAGTGGAAGGTCCAGTGGCCCTGCAGCGCCTCGATATAGTTGCTGATGGTGTGAAAGCCGAGCCCGGATGGTACTGCGGCGGGGTCGCAGCCGGGCCCCTCGTCGCTGATACTGAGTTGGAGAGAGGTCGGAATGGGCCGCTCAAGTTTCAGGGTGATCGCCGCCCCTGCGGCATGGCGCATCGCGTTACCCAGGGTTACCTCGGCACATCGGAAGAGCGCGAGGCGGACCGGTGCCGGGATGCGGTTGTTCAGTAGGTCGTCCAGCCGGCGTACGTCCGGCTCCACGCGCAACTCTACCGGGGCATGGGGTTCCGCATCGAACACCAGACTCTGCAGTGCCGGGATGAGGCCAAGTTGCAGGGCGGCGGGGTGCAGGCGGTGGCTGACGCGGCGTACGTCCTGTTCGCGGATGGTGTCCAGGTCGGCGCGTGCGGCCTCCAGCACCTGCGCGGCGTGCGCCGGGTCCGACGGCAGTTCGGCCAGGCTTTGACCGAGGCGGTGCCACACCACCAAGAGGCGGGTTTGCACCCGGCCATGGAGTTCCTCGGCGATGTCTTGACGCAGACGTTCCTGGGCCTCGGTGATCATGCCGCGGGCCCGCTGTAACTCGGCGAGGTGGACCCGGAGTTCCTGGACCAGTTGCTCGTTTTCCAGCGTCAGAGCCGCCTGGCGGGCAAAAGCTTCGCAGGTGCGCTCCTGCGCGTCGGTCATCCGCCGCGGAGAATGAAAGATCAGGGCACCGGCCACGTCGTCCCGACAGGACAGGGGACAGATCAGGACGTGCCGCATCCCCGCCAGTTCGCCCACCAGCCAGAGGATGCGGTCGTCAACCACCCCTCGGGCCACCTCAGAAAGCGGGGTGCTGATGGTGCGACCTTCGCTGTAAATCGCCTGCTGCACCGGATTGGAGTGGATCGGTATTTCCACCGCTTCCGGGGCGAAGCCTGGGTATCGGGCCCGCACGGCGGCCATGGCCCGCTGCAGGATCGGCGAACCCAGGTCGGACCACGCCACCTGGCGCACCACACCCAGTTCCGGAAAGTGCCGGGTCATCTGCACCCAGCGGGCCTCCGTGGCGGCGCGGGCGTTCTCCACGATGCTGCGATAGACGCGTTGTTGGTCCATTTCGCCCCTTCGGCGGGCGCCGAATCTGCCCCGGTGGTTTTGCCATGCGACAGGATGAGACGATTCGGCGGGGCGTGCGGCGAATCCTGGCAGGTTTTGCGGTGAAGTGGGTGTTGGCACCCTGGAGGGGATCCCTGGCAGCGGGTATAAGTCTGTACCAGGAAGGGTCTCATCCGAATGAACCGCTTGCGACCGTAGATGACGGTCCGGCAGGCCTGCGGGCCTTGGCCGTGGTTTTCTTTGGGGGGGCGGGTAGAGGATGGCCAGCATGCCGACGACCGAGGGCACCTTTGGCCAGGTGGTGGCGATGACGGAGGCGGCGCTGTTCGTCGGCCGGACATCCGAACTGGACCTCCTGCAGGAGGCTTGGGAGACCAGTCGGCCTGGTCCGGTGGTCGCCTATGTCCACGGCCCGACCGGCATCGGCAAGTCGGCCTTTCTCCGCGCCTGCGGACGGCTCGCGGCCGCGCGCGGTGCCGCAGTGGTCGCCCTGGAAGCCGCCGCAATCACCGGCGGGCGCGAAACCTTCGCGCGCGACCTTGCGGTCGGCACCGAGTTGGCGACACGGGATGACCCTGTGGCGATCGAAGAGGCTGTCGGGGCCGTCAACGACATCGCGCGTGAGCGTGGGTTGGTCGTGCTGCTGGACGGCTACGACGAGGTGCGCGACCACGAAAGCTGGCTGCGCAGTGATGTCTTCACCCGGCTTGGTCCGGGAAGCTGCGTGGTGCTGGCTGGGCGCATCCCCCCTTACCGCCTCTGGAGCACCGACTTGGCGTGGCGATCCGCCGTTGTGGACATCCCTCTGGCCCCTCTGCCGGCCGCGGATGCGGATGCCTTCCTCAGTTCTTGTGGGGTCGAAGACGCCCGTTGTCGGCGCGAGGCATGCGCCATCTCCGGTGGCCACCCCCTGCTGCTGGTCCTCGCCGCCAATGCGCTCACCAGCCAGGTCGCCGGCGACCGGACCCGAAGTGCCGACGGGGTGCGCATCGCCTCGTTCCTTCTGGAACACCTGTTGCATCCGGGCTCGAAGCGCCAGGGTTGGCGGGCGGGGGCCGGGTCGGCGGACCTCGATGCCCTGCTGGCGGTGGCGGCGCTATTGCCCAGCTTCGAGCGCGAGATCCTGAACACGATGATCGGCCGCCGCTGCGTCGACAGCGCATGGGCCAGGCTGATCGCATTACCGGTCATCGCTTACGCGGACGGCCGCTACGTCATCCCCGCCTCACTGCGGGAACGCCTGCAGCGCGTCATACTGCGCGAGCGCCCCTGGGCCGAGCGGCTCTGGCGGCGGCGAGCGGTCGGCTACCACGCCTCCGCGGCGCGGGCCGACCGGACCGACGCGGACGGCGGACAGCGTTGGCGCGCGATCGCCGATCTGGCCCGGGAGGCCCCCTGGTATGGGTTGCTGCATCCGACATCCGAGGCAGAGGGCGAGTGGCAGTGCGGCAGCGGCGTGACCCCCGGTGACCTGGAGGCCCTGATTACCTGTGGGAGCGCGGCCACGGGCGAACATGCCGACATCGTTCGCCGGTTGCTGGCCGGGCGCGTGGTACGGGACGCCGGTGGCTTCGTGGTGGCGCGCAAACCGGATGGTTCCGTCGCCGGGTACGTCGTCATGGAGCTGTTGGGCGCTCGGAACCCCTCCGGCCTGCCGGCGCCGCTTCGCACTTGGTCCATGGCTGGCAACGTCCTGCACTGGCGTAACGGGGCCTGGACGGATCCGACCTGCGTGCCGGCTTTGGCACGTGAGGCACTGGCTGCGGTCACCCACCACCGGCGAGTGGTGGTGACCGAGTGTGCGCCCGAGTTGCAGACGGTGTTGGCGATTCTCGGATTCACCCCGGTGGAAGGCCTGGAGGAGACCTGGACGATCGATTGGTCGCGGGAAGGCTTGGCACCGTGGCTGGAACGCGTGGGTTGCCTGCTGCCAGAGGGGGTCAAGCCACCGGACGACTGGGCGAAGGCCACCAAGGATGTGCTGATGGCGCTGAGCGACCCGGAGGAATTGGTGCGCACTGCCGCGGCCGACTGGTATGTGGCCCTGGGCGGTTCGCGCGTCCCGTCGTCCATCCGCCGCTGGGTGTTGGACGCGCTGTCGACGGCCGAACTCGGTGAGAGCCCGGTTTCGGGTCGCATGCTGCTGACCACCTACTACGTTCAACGGGTGGGCACCCACGAGGCGCTGGCCGAGCAACTCGGTCTGCCGCGCGCCACCTACTTCCGCTGGCACCGCCAGACCCTGGAGCGGCTCGGGGAGTGCCTGTTCGGCTGAGCGCCCTGCGGTTACCCTTAGGGGTGGCCACCCCGGTACACACCGCCCGGCCGGCGGCGCGAGGGTGGGTCGAAGGGGTGGACGCGTGCGCCCGGATGCGTTGGTGTTGGCCATCGAGACGAGTTGCGATGAGACGGCTGCGGCGGTGGTGGCCCGCGATGGGCGGGTACGCTCCAGCATCGTGGCCAGCCAGGCCGAACTGCACGCGCGTTATGGCGGGGTGGTGCCGGAACTCGCCGCCCGCCGCCATGTCGAGGCGGTCCTGCCGGCCGTGGATGCCGCCCTGGCCGAGGCGGCCGTCGGCTGGGACGACTTGGCGTTGGTGGCCGTCACCCGGGGCCCGGGTTTGCCGGCCGCGTTGCTGGTCGGGCTGGCCGCCGCCAAGGCGTTGGCGTTCGCCCGCGGGTTGCCGCTGGTCGCGGTCAACCACCTGGCGGGCCACATCTGGGCCCATCGCCTGGACGATGCGCCGCCCCTGCCCCTCCCGGCCATCTGCCTCGTCGTCTCCGGGTCGCATACGGACCTATGCCTGCTGCCCGAGGCCGGTGGACTGCGGCTCTTGGGCACCACGGTCGACGATGCCGCCGGCGAGGTGTTCGATAAGGTGGCCCGCTTGCTCGACCTCGGCTATCCGGGTGGTCCGCGGATCGAGTTGGCGGCACGGCAGGGGGACGCGCACGCCGTCGCGTTTCCCCGCACACTGCGGGACCTGAACCCCCCGCCGGGCCGTTCCCAGGTGGTGGGTGGCCGCTATGCCTTCAGCTTCAGCGGCCTGAAGACCGCCGTGGCCGTGCGGCGCCAAACGCACCCCACGGAGGCGGTGGCCGATGTCGCGGCCTCGTTCCAGGCCGCGGTGGTCGAGACCCTCGTGCACAAGACCATCGCGGCCGCGCGTGACCACGGAGCGGCCGGGGTGCTGCTGGCGGGCGGGGTGGCGGCCAACGGTCCCCTGCGCGCCGCCATGGCCGCGGGCTGTGGGGGGGAGGGGCTCGCGCTACGCGTGCCGCCTCCGTGGTACTGTACGGATAACGCGGCTATGATCGGCGCCGCCGCCTGGGAGGCCTGGGCCGCTGGTCGTCGCGCCGGCTGGGATCTCGACGCGGAGCCCGATTTGCCCCTGGAGCTCTGACGGCCGGGGTGAGCGAGGTGGCGCCGTGGGGCTATACAAGTGTGAGGCGGTCGTCCTACGCGCCGAGCCGTTCTCCGAGGCCGACCGGCTTGCGGTGCTGCTTTCACCTGAGATCGGCAAGGTGCGGGCGGTCGCCCGGGGGGCACAGCGTGGCCGCGGCCACCTGTGTGCCTCCGTCCAGCCGTTTGTCAGCGGCAGTTTCGTGCTCTGGCAGGGGCGGTCGCTGGACGGGATCACCCAGGTGGAGGTGCGGACCGCCCACCGCGGCCTATCGCAGAACCTGGAGGCGATGCTGGCCGCCAGCTACTGCTGCGACCTGAGTGATGCCCTCACCGAGGAACGGCAGGAGGCCCAGGCCCTCCACGGCGCTCTGCTGGCGGCCCTGGGGTGGATCGAGGCCAACCCCGACCCCGCAGCCCTGCCGGTCGCGTTGCGGTGGTTCGAACTCGTCGCCCTGGCGGCCAGCGGTTTCGGACCCGAACTCGTTCAGTGCACCGCCTGCGGCAGCGAGCTCGGCGAACCCGCCGCCCGTACCGGCTTCTCACCTCAGGGCGGAGGCGTGGTGTGCGGCGACTGTGCCGCGGAGGACGAGGCGGTGGTCTGGCTGTCGCGCAACGCCCTGCGGGGCCTGCGCTATGTGGCGGCGAGTCCACCGGCGGCCCTGGCGGGGGTGCGGGTCGGACCGCGGACCATGGCTGAGATGCGAGCCGCGCTCGATGGCCTCATCGGTCATATCCTGCAGCGACCGCTCAAGTCGCGCGCGCTTTTGGACACCCTATCCTGAACCGGATGGGGCTGGCGCCGGTCGGTCGTCGCGGGGGAAGGCAGGAAGGGGCGGATGGCGATGGAGCCGCGGATCACGATGGAGCAACTGGATCAGGTGCGGGCGCGGACCGGGGCGTCGTACCGGACGTGCCTGGAGGCCCTGCAGACGGCCAGAGGTGATCCGGTCTTGGCCATCGTGGACATCGAGGAGGGTGACGGCCGCTGGCGGCGGCAACTCGAACGGCGGTCGGAGGCGGTGGCCATCAGGGTGCGGGATTTGGTGCGCGAGGGTGTGCGTACGCGCATCCAGGTGCGGCGCGGCCCGCACACCCTGCTGGAACTGCCGGCAGCCGTGGGCGCCGTGGGCGCGGCCGTATTCCCGTTTGTCGCCGCGGCGGGTGTGGTGGCGGCCCTGGCGACCCGCTCCTCGATCACCCTGGAACGGCCGCCGCTGGGGGAGTAGGCGGTCGGTCGGATGGGGCGGTGGCCGCGCCCGGGGCCCGAGGCAGGTGCGCGGTGCCTGGTCGCCGTACTGTTCCTGGGACGGGGGCGTTACCCGCTTTCGTCTCTTATCTCCACGCCTGTGCAAGCGAGGTGTCCCCGCTGCCAACCGCACCGGTGCCGGCCGCCTTGGACTTCCAGGAGATCGTGCTGAGGCTGCACCGCTACTGGGCGGATCGCGGCTGCGTCCTCGCCCAGCCCTACGATGTGGAAAAGGGCGCCGGGACGATGAACCCGGCCACCTTCTTCCGCTGCCTGGGGCCGGAGCCCTGGCGGGTCGCCTATGTCGAGCCGTCGCGGCGGCCGGTCGACGGTCGCTACGGCGAGAACCCCAACCGTCTCTATCAGCACTGGCAGTACCAGGTGATCCTCAAGCCGTCGCCGGCGGATGTGCTGGACACCTATCTCGACTCGCTGGCCGTGATCGGTATCCGGCGCGAGGAGCACGACATCCGCTTCGTCGAGGACAACTGGGAGGCCCCCACCCTCGGCGCCTGGGGACTGGGCTGGGAGGTCTGGTGCGACGGGATGGAGATCACCCAGTTCACCTACTTCCAACAGGTGGGGGGTCAGGAGGTCCGGCCGGTCGCGGCCGAGATCACCTACGGTTTGGAGCGCTTGGCCAGCTACATTCAGGGCACCTCCGATGTCTACAGCATCCGCTGGGTGGACGGCATCACCTACGGGGAGGTCTTCCGCTCGGCCGAGTATGAGCACAGCAAGTTCAGCTTCGAGCTGTCCGACACCGAACTGCTGCGGCGGCACTTCGACGAGTTCGAGGCGGAGGCGCGGCGCCTGCTGGAGGCCGGCGTCTGCCTGCCGGCCTACGACTACGTGCTGAAGTGCTCTCACGCTTTCAACCTGCTGGACGCCCGCGGCGCGATCGCCCCCGCCCAGCGCGCCGCCTACATCGGCCGCGTCCAGCGCCTGTCGCGCCAGGCGGCCGGTCGCTGGCTGGCGCAGCGCGAGCAGGCGGGCTACCCGCTACTGGCCGGGGGTGCGGATCGTGGCTGAGCCGTTTCTCTTAGAAGTCGGCGTCGAGGAACTGCCGGCCCAGATCTGCCCCGCCGCCTTGGCGCAACTGCAGGCGCGCGGGGAGGCGCTCTTGGCGGAGCTGCGCCTGGGGCACGGGCCGACCCGCGTCTTTGGTACACCACGGCGCTTGACCTGGTGGGTGGAGGACCTGGACGTCCGGCAGACGGATGCCGTTACCACCGCCCGCGGGCCAGCCCGACAGGCCGCCTTCGACGCCGAGGGGCGACCGACGCGCGCGGCGGAGGGCTTTGCGCGCAGCCAGGGGGTGGCCGTCGAAGACCTGACCATCGAGGAGGTCGGCGGCAAGGCCTATGTCTTTGCGCGGCGGCACGAGCCGGGCCTGCCTGCCGCGGAGGCGCTGGCCCCGCGGTTGGCCGCCCTGATCGCCGGCCTCGAGTTTCCGCGCGGCATGCGCTGGGGTGGTGGGGACTTCCGTTTCCCGCGGCCCATCCGTTGGCTGGTGGCGCTGCACGGCGAGCGGGTGGTGCCCTTTTCGGTCGAGGACGTGGCCTCCGGCCGGACCAGTTTCGGCCACCGCACGCTGCACCCCGGCCCGGTCGAGATCGAAGGTCCCCAGAGCTACATGGCGGCGATGGAGGCGGCGGGGGTGCTCGTCGATGTCGCGAAGCGCTCCGACCGCATTGCCGCCCAGGTGACCGCCGCTGCCGCGGGAATCGGCGGCCGGGCGCGCATCGCGTCCGAGTTGCTGGAGGAGATCACGCACATCAACGAGTGGCCGACGGCGTTCGTGGGTCGTTTCGACCCCGCCGCCCTGGCCGTCCCCGAGCCGGTGCTCGTCACGGTGATGCGCGTCCATCAGCGTTACTTCCCGATCGAGGGCCCCGACGGTGAACTGCGGCCGTATTTCGCCGGTGTGCGCAACGGCGGTGATGCCTACCTGCAGAACGTGATCGCGGGCAACGAGAAGGTGCTTGCGGCGCGGTTCGCCGACGCGCGCTTCTTCTACGAAGAGGACCGCAGGGAGACGCTCGCGTCGCGGGTCGCCCGGCTGTCGACCATCCAGTTCGCACCGGACCTCGGCACGTTGGCCGACAAGGCCTCACGGATGGAGACCCTGGGTGCCTGGCTGGCGGAGCAGGTCGGAGTCGACGTCGTCGTGGTACGCCGGGCGGCGGCGCTGTGCAAGGCCGACCGGCTGACGCACGTGGTCTATGAACTGCCGGAACTGGAAGGCACCATGGGGGCGCACTACGCCGAACAAGACGGCGAGGCGCTCCCCGTGGCGGAGGCGATCGCCGAACACGTCCTGCCCCGGGCCGCCGGGGATGCCCTGCCCGGCGCGGATGCCGGACGGGTGCTGGCCCTGGCGGACCGATTCGATACGTTGGTCGGTCATTTCCTGGCCGGCCGCCCGCCAAGCGGCAGTGCCGATCCGCTCGGCCTGCGCCGTGCCGCCGCGGCCGTCGTCCGCATCCTGGAGGACGCCGGCTGGGATGTCTCGATCTCCGCCTGCGCCAAGCAGGCGGCGGCCGCGTACGGCCGCGACGATCCGCAGGTTCTGGCCGGGCTGGCGGAGTTCCTGGCCGGCCGGCTGCGGGTGCGTCTCGAGGAAGGCGGCCACCGCGCCGACGTCGTCGCCGCGGTCCTGGCGGTCGGCGCCGATCGCGTCGCCGACGTGGTGGCTCGCTGCCGGGTGCTGGGCGAGGCGATGGGGCGGCCCGACTGGTCGGACACGATCACGGCCTTCCGGCGGGCGGGCAATCTGGCGCGCCAGGCCGGCGGTGCGTCCGATCGTGCCGAAGGGATCGCGGGACCGGACGCGCCGCCGGCGGTGGATCCATCTGAGGAGGCCCTGGAGCGCGCTCTGGCGGAGGTCGCGCCGTTTCACCTGCGCACAGGGGATGCCGCCGCGCGCTACCGGGCGGTGCTGGCCGCGACGGCCGGCCTGCGGTCCGTGGTCGATGCCTTCCTTACAGAGGTGTTGGTGATGGATCCGGACCCGCGCGTCCGCCGCAGGCGCCTGGCGTTGCTGGCTGCGGTGGCGGCGGTGCCGGCACCGGTCGCCGACCTGTCCCTGCTCGCCGGAACGAGCGCGTAGGGGAGGCGCGATCGCTGGCGAATGCGCCGTGGGCGGGACTTTCCGCCCAAAGGGGATGGGTGTGAGCGACACCGGGGTCCGCGGGCGCTTCCCGCCCGATTTCATGGAAGAGTTGCGGCGGCGGACGGACATCGTCGAACTGATCGCGCAGACGGTCGCACTGCGGCCCGCCGGGCGGGAGTTTGTGGGGCTGTGTCCGTTCCACGAGGAGCGTACACCCTCGTTTTCGGTGTCGCGCGAACGCCAGCTGTTTCACTGCCACGGCTGCCATGCCGGCGGTGACGCCATCAGCTTCGTCATGCGCAGCCGCGGTCTGTCCTTCGGCGACGCGGTGGCGGAACTGGCAACCGCCGCTGGACTGACGGTGCCCGACCTACGGCCGTTGACCGCCGCCGAGCGGGTGCGCCGCAGCCTGCAGGAGGAACTGATCTCGGTCTGCGCCGCCGCGGCCGCCCACTTTCGCGACTGCCTGCGCAGCGCGCAGGGGGCGCCGGCGATCGACTACCTTCGCCAGCGCGCCGTCGGCGGTCCGACCGCCGAGGCCTTCGACTTGGGATATGCCCCGGAGGATCCGGACGGCCTGGCCAAGGCCCTGGCTGGCCGTTTTCCCGAGGAGCGCCTCCTGGAGGCCGGGCTGAGGGTGGCGCGCGACCGGGGCCCCGGGGCATACGACCGCTTCCGCGGCCGGCTGATGTTCCCGATCTGGGACGAACGCGGCCGCGCCATCGCCTTCGGTGGGCGGACGCTCGATCCGGCCGGGCGTCCGAAGTATCTGAACTCGGCGGAAAGCCCCCTGTTCCATAAGCGTCGCACGCTCTATGGGCTGCACTTGGCGCGGCCCCACATCGAGCGTCGGCGCCGGGTGTTGGTGGTCGAGGGCTACATGGACGCCATCGGTTGCCACCAGCACAGCTTTGGTGAAGCGGTGGCATCGCTGGGCACGGCGCTTTCTGACGAACAGGCAGGAATCCTGGCGAGATCCGCCGAACTAGTGGTGATTGCCTACGATGCCGATCCGGCAGGTGGGACAGCCACCGGTCGGGGACTGGGCATTTTGCAGGGAGCCGGGGCGCGCGTCGAGGTGGCCGTCCTTCCGGAGGGCCAGGACCCGGACGATCTGCTGCGGTCCGCGGGGCCGGAGGCGTTCGGGCGGGTGGTCGATGGCGCGGAACCGCTGGTGCGGTACCTGGTGCGGGTGGGGGTCGGTTCGGCCGGCGTTGGGGCGATGTCCGCGGAGCGGCGCTGGGCCGTCGCTCAGGGCATCGCGCCTTATGTGGCTCGCCTGCCCGCAGGGACCCGCCTGGAATACGCCGAATGGGTGGCTCGACAGTTGTTGGTCGACCCAGCGGCGCTACGCGAAGATGTGGACAGGCGAACGCGTGAGGACGGCGGGCATAGAAATAGCAAGAGTTGGAACGCTACCAGGACAGTGACGCGTGGCGGACCAACGCACATGCGCTCCGGGGCGGAAGCCGCCGAAGAGACGGTCCTGGCTGCGTGCGTGCAATCCGGGCGCCACCTGCGACGCTTGCTTCTCGGCCTAAGTATATACGACTTCCGGTACCCGGCGCACAAGGCCCTGGCCGCAAGGTTGCTCGACCTGGCTTCCCGGTTGGGCGAGCCGGATCAGGAGGAAGTCGGACCGGAGAGGGGTGGGACGGACGCTGTGCCACCTGGACAGACGTTGTTGGATGCGTTGGAGGACGTCGCTGAGCGTGAGACGGTGGCGCGGTTGTTGGAGTTGCCGCTTCCCTCGGGAGCGGACGGCATCCTATGGAGCCACGTCCGAACCATGCGGCGCGCCAACCTGGCCGCCCAGGTGGAGGAACTGAGGGCCGAGGACCGTCGTCTGGCCGCAGAGGGCCATGGCATCGGGTCGGAGCAGCGGCGGACGCTTTTGAGGCGCTTGACCGAATTGACGGCGGAGCTGGCGGGCTTCGCCCGGGGTGGCGGGGATGGATAACGGAGCGGAGCAGCAGAAGGTCCAAGAGGTGCGCGAACTGATCGACCACGCCCGCAAGCGTGGCCGGATCACCTATGCCGAAATCATGGACGCCCTTGAGGCGGTGGAGTTGTCGCCGGAGCAAATCGACTCCGTCTACAAGCAGTTTGCCGATATGGGCGTCGAGGTCATTGGCCACGATGAATCGGCCGACGAGGAAGACGGCGGCGACGCGTCGGACGAGACGGACGGCCCCGGGCGGCTTGGGGCGGGCGAGGAAGGCGACGGCGTCGTCGACCCCCTGCGGGCCGCGCTGCGGGAGCAGTCCGTGTCGGAGGAGAGCGACCTCGGCACCATGGCGGACGTCGCGCTGGACGACCCGGTGCGCATGTATCTCAAGGAGATCGGCCGGGTGCCGCTGCTTTCCTGGCCGCAGGAGGTCGACCTCGCCCAGCGGATCGAGGCGGGCGACGATCGGGCTCGCAAGCAACTGACCGAGGCCAACCTGCGTTTGGTGGTCAGCATCGCCAAGCGGTATGTCGGCCGTGGCATGCACCTTTTGGACCTGATCCAGGAGGGAAACCTCGGCCTGCTCAAGGCGGTTGAGAAGTTCGACTACCGCAAGGGCTACAAGTTCAGCACCTATGCCACGTGGTGGATCCGCCAGGCAATCACCCGGGCGATCGCCGATCAGGCCCGCACGATCCGCATCCCGGTGCACATGGTGGAAACCATCAACAAGCTGATGCGCGTCGAGCGCCAGCTGTTGCAGGACCTCGGGCGCCAGCCCCAGCCGGCCGAGATCGCGGCTGAGATGGGCATCGATGAGGAAAAGGTGCGCGAGATCCAAAAGATCGCCCAGGAGCCGGTCAGCCTGGAGACGCCGATCGGTGAAGAGGAAGACAGCCACCTCGGGGACTTCATCCCGGACGAGGAGGTTCTGGCACCGGCCGAGGCGGCGTCGGCCCGCCTGCTCAAGGAGCAGTTGGAAGAGGTGCTGGACACCCTGACCGACCGGGAGGAAGAGGTGCTGCGCCTGCGGTTCGGCCTGGACGATGGCAAGCAGCGCACCCTTGAGGAGGTCGGCCGCGTCTTCGGCGTCACGCGTGAGCGCATCCGCCAGATCGAGGCCAAGGCATTGCGCAAGCTGCGCCACCCGAGCCGCAGCAAGAAGCTCAAGGACTACCTGGAATAGGTGCCGGTGGCGCGGCCGGGACGGGCACCAGTGAATGGCAGGACTGCCGGCAACTCCAGTTGCCTGCGCGCGATAAACCCCCCTCCAAATGTTCAGACTGGGAGCAGTTCAATGTTTCGTCTCCAACCCGAAGGAGGGGTACACCGTGGCGCAGGGATCGCAGTCCAACCGGGTGCTGGTGCGTGAGGCCGCGCAGTTCCTCGACCAGTTCAAGTACGAGGTGGCGCACGAACTCGGCATCACGCCGCCGGCGGATGGTTACTGGGGTGACCTGCCGGCTCGGCAGTGCGGCGCGGTCGGAGGGCAGATGGTGCGGCGGATGATCGAGTTGGCCGAGCAGCAGTTGGCTGGCCGCGGCCGCGTGGGCCCGGGGCGTTAGCGCCAGCGGCGCGTTGGGCCCGGTGACGATCCGAAAGCGGGTGGGGGCGCGGACCGGCTTGGTCCCGCCCCTGCCCGCTTTCCGCCGGGCGGCCGCGTCTCCGGGTCGGTCCGCGCCGCACGGCTTCATGAAGGCCAAGGTCGGTGCGCGCTACCGCCTGCGGGCGCCAGGAACGGCGATGGTTGCCTCCACGCCGGTCGCAGGAGGAGTTGCGGTTCGCAACGCCAAGAGCAGCGGTGTTTGGGGGTGTCCGGGTGGAGCGCATCGGCTTCGGATTGATCGGTCTGGGACGCCAGTCGGATCTGGTGCATGCGCGGGCGTTGCGGCGTTCTGGGGTGGCACGCATCGCCGCGGTCTGCGACGCCGACGCCGAGTTGGTGGCGCTGCGGTCGCGGCAGTATGCGGGCGGAGACGGCCCGGTCCCCGGATACACCCGCTACGCCGATCTGTTGGAGCGCGCCGATGTTCAGGCGGTGGTCATCGCCACGCCGAATGTGCTGCACCCGGAGATCGCCGAGGCCGCGGCCGCGGCGGGCAAGCACATCCTGTGTGAAAAGCCTTTGGCGCTTTCGACCGAGGACGCCCTGCGCATGTTGGAGGCGGCCCGTCGGCATGACGTGCGGCACATGACGGCCTTCACGTACCGCTTTGTACCCGCCATGCGCTACCTGCGCCACCTGGTGTCCACCGGTGGCCTCGGCACGGTGCGCATGGTGCGCAGCCGCCGTCTGATGGACTGGCCCGACGCCGATCTGGGCTGGCGGCAGGTACGGTCGCTCGCCGGCTCGGGCGAACTGGGCGACATGGCAAGCCACCGTTTCGATCACGCGCAGGCCATGCTCGGTCCGATCGTACGCGTCCAGGGCCTGACCCGCTGCTTCGTACCGGAGCGCCGCGCGTCCGACGGCGGCGTGCGGCCGGCGGACGTGGAGGACTGGGCGGCGTGTCTCGCGGAGTTCGCGGGCGGCGCGACGGGTGTGTTCGAGTCCAGCAAGCTCTGCCGCGGCTATGGTCGCGGCGACGAGGGGGTCGATGATTTCGAGGTGAACGGGGACGGGGGATCGGCCTTCTTCCGCCTGGGAACACCCCTGCAGTTATCGGTCGGCCGCCCTGGCGGGACGATGGAGACCGTTCCGGTACCGGAAGCCTTCTCGGCCTCGGTCGCTGCGGGATTGGCCACCGTTGCGGCGGATGATCCGGGTGCGGCCTTCCGCGACAATCAGATGTATGCCTTCATCGATGCGATCCGTAGCGGCCGGGACTGCAGTCCGAACTTCCTGGACGGGGCGCGCGTCATGGCGGTGATCGAGGCGGTCCAACGCTCCGCCGCGGGCGGCCGTGCCGTCGACGTGGTCCAGGTCGGGTAGGTGGTGGGTATGCCGGGCGGGAAACCCGATGACTTCGAACTGACGGCGGCGACGGCGTGTGCCTATCTCCGGGAGGCCGGCCGAATCGGATCCGCCGCCGCCTGCCGCGCCAGTGACCTGGGTGGCGGTGTGTCTTGTGCCGTGGTGCTGGTGGAAGGTTCGATGGGGCGTTGGGTGCTGAAGCAGGCCCTGCCGCGCCTGCGCGTCGCCGCACCGTGGCTGGCCGACGCGCGGCGCAGCGGCATCGAGGCCCGCTGCCTGGACTGGCTCTCGCGCCTGTTACCGCCGGGCCACCTGCCGGACCTGCTCTTTGAAGATGACGCCCACCACCTGCTGGCGGTGAGTGCGGCGCCGGCGGGGACCCCGACCCTCAAAGAGGTGCTGCTCTCCGGCCGGGTGCCACATGAGGCGCTGGCGGAGGCCGGCACCCTCTTGGGCCGCTACCAGGCGGGGAGCCAGACGGTGGAGGTGGCGCGGGTCTTCGACGATTTGGAGCCGTTTCGCCAACTGCGCATCTCCGCCTACTATGAGACGGCGGCCGCGGTTCACGAGGACCTGTCGCCGGCCATGCGGGCCATCGCCGCGTCGGCGCAGCAACTGCGGGTCTGTTTGGTGCACGGCGACTACAGCCCCAAGAATATGCTGATGCTTTCCCACGGCCTGTGGCTGCTGGACTTCGAGGTCGCACACTTCGGCTGCCGCGCCTTTGATCCCGCCTTCTTCCTCAACCACCTGGCCATCAAGTGCGTCCACCTGCCGGCGATCGCCCCCGAACTGCGCCAGGGAGCCGCCGACTTCTGGGCCGCATACCAGGCCGCGTCGGGATGGGCAGACGCGCAGGCGTTGGAGCAGGAGGTGCTCAGGCACCTTGGCTGCTTGCTTCTGGCGCGGGTGGACGGCAAATCGCCGGTGGAGTACCTGGTGGATCCGGCGAAGCGGGAGGCGGTGCGGCGCCTCGGCCGCGGCGTTCTCCAGGGGAAGTGGTCCAACCTGCCGGAGTTGTTCGCCGCCGCGGGGTAGGTGTGCGGTCGACGCATCCTGTGCCCTCAGTGCCGAAAGGCGTGAACGCACAGCGCCGCCGCCGCGCCGGCCAGGGTGGCCGCGAGATTGACGGCGTCGTTGTCCAACCATGGCCAGCCCCGCACGCGCACGCCCCGCACCCCACAGGCGTCCCGCGGGACGTCACCCTGGCCGCCGCAGGCCGGGCAGCGGTAGAGGGCCTGCAGGGTGCCGCCCAAGACACTGTCTGCCAGCAGGCCCGCGGTCCCACCGATGGCTACGGGCCAGGCGCCCACGCCCAGGCCGGCGGCCGCCCCGGCCAGGGCGATGCAGGCGGCACCGGCCACACCCGCGCCCGTACCCTGGAGACTCACGCCGCCGGAAGCACCGGGGGCTAACTGCGGGCCGAATCCGAGGCGACGCGGCCGGCCGCCGTAGCGCGTCCCGACCTCAGTTGCCCACGTGTCGGCCGTGGCGGCGGCCAGGGAACCGGCCAGGGCGGCGGCCATCCCGCCGCCGCCTCCGAGGGCGATGCCGGCCGCAGCGCAGGCGGCCACGCCACCATTGGCGATGACCTGCGAAGCGCTACGCGCCGCGTGCCGCCGGCCGCCGCCTCTGCCCGGCAGACGCCCCAGCAGCGTCGAGGTGACGAAAAACACAGCGAGCGGCACGCCGCCGGCCGAGCCGGTGCTGCCCAGGATCAGAGCACCAACGATCGCCGCCGCGGCGGCCCCCGTGCGATCCAACCATCCCAGTCGCCATGTGGCGCCGGCGCCTGCGATCGCCCCGACCGTATACCACAGAGCCGCCACGGAACGCCTCCCCACGCAGGCGGGATGCGCATGCCTGCGATCCGCCTGCGACCCTCCTGTGTCCCTGTGTCGCCTGCCGGAGGCCACACTGGCGTGAACATGATAAACTGACGTGTCTGTCGGCGTCGGCTCACGTCGCAGGCGCGCGGGGTTACACGGGGAGTGGACGGGCACACCCGGGGCTGGAGGCGGACGCATGACCGGGTCGGACCGGGCTTCGGCGGCGCCGCGGCGGTCGATATCGCTCTTCGGGCGGCCGCTCGGCGTGGCGATCATCGCCGTGGAAAAGGGAATCAGTGCGGTGCTCTCCGCCGGTGGCGCGGTCCTGGCCTTGATCCTGCATAATCGGCGGATCACCGACCCGATCGGCCTGTTCTTTCCCGGTGAGGCCGGTGAGGCGCCGCGGGACATCTTCGTCCGCTGGCTGCAGCACCACGTACCTCACCCGACCCCGGCCCTGGCGCTGCTGATCGGTATCGGCCTGGCTTTTTGGGCGCTTCTGTTGCTGGCCGAATCGATCGGCGTGTGGTTCGGCCTCGGGTGGGGTGAGTTCCTGATCATCGTCGAGACCGCGGCCTTCCTGCCGGTCGAGGTTTGGCACCTCGTCCGGCACCCCAGCGCGGCTGCCCTGGTGACCATCGGTGTCAACCTGCTCATTTTGGGATACGTGGTCGGACTGTATCGACGCCGACTGGCAGAACGTGCGGAGCGCGCGGCATCGGCCCGGCGCGTGTCGGGTCACACGGCGGTGACGGGCGAAGAGGATTGACGGTCGCGTCGCGACGTCAGACGGGGGTGTGGATGCTTGGTTCAGGTTTCCGCCGAGCGCATTGTTGAGGTCGCGGTGGAGATCCCACAGAACAGCCAGAACAAGTATGAGTTTGATAAGGAACGGGGCGTGTTCTGCCTCGATCGGGTGTTGCATTCGCCGGTCCATTATCCGGCGGACTACGGTTACCTCGCCGACACCCTGGCCGAAGACGGAGACCCCCTGGACGCACTGGTGCTGATCAGCGCGCCGACCTTCCCGGGGTGCCACGTTCGGGCCCGGGTGCTTGGGTGCCTGGAGATGGAAGACGACAAGGGGCGCGACGTGAAGATCCTGGCGGTCGCGGAGGCCGACCCACGCTTGGCGGGCCTGCGGCGATTGCAGGACGTCTCGCCGCACCTGCTGCGCGAGATTGAGCATTTCTTTTCGATTTACAAGGAATTGGAGAACAAGCGCGTCACCGTGCAGGGCTGGGGAGACGCGGCCGAGGCTGACCGCGTCATCGACGACGCCGCCTCCCGCGCCGAGAAGGCCGTGTGACGACGCCTGCGCTTGTGAGACGATTCCTCATTGATGACGTGATCCGGCGGAGACGTACGGGATATGGACGTAGGAAGGCTGGACGTGGACAGGCGTTCCAGCCTCCTTGCCGATTGGCGTATGATGGAGTTGACTTCTGGACCGAGCGGTTGGCCGAGGTTGGAAGGCGTCTGCGACTTGGGTGGTGGGGCCATGCACCTGCAAGCGGTCTTTCTGGACCGAGACGGCACACTCGGTGGCGATGGCCACTTCTGCCACCCGAAGGATTTCGTGCCTTACCCCTGGACTGCACCGGCGATCGAGGTTCTCCGAATACTTCGCGTGAAGATTTTCGGCCTGACCAACCAGCCGCGCATCAGCGCGGGCGAGGCTGCGGAACAGGATTTCGCCGAGGAATTCGCTCGCCTGGGCTGTGATGGCGCCTACGTCTGCCCGCATGCTCTGGACGCCGACTGCGCATGTCGTAAGCCTCGCCCAGGTCTGCTCGTGCGCGCCGCCCAAGTACACGACCTTGACCTCACGCGATGCGCGGTGATCGGCGATGTCGGCGCCACCGACATGCTCGCCGCGTCGCAGGTCGGCGCTCTGAAGATTCTCGTGAAGACGGGCTGGGGCGTGGGATCGCTGACGGACTATCGCCACTGCTGGGTGGATGTGCGACCTGACTACGTGGCGCAAGACGTGCTGGACGCTGCGCACTGGTTGCGGCGGGCGGGGGCGACCGCCCCCGCCCCGCGGGTCCGCCCAGGACCTAGCGGGGCCTTAAGAGCGATCGAGGGAGACGGTGGCCCTGGGCCTGTGGGAGAGCGGATCTGCGGCAGCTAGGGCGTAGTACCTGTCGTCTCGGATGGGGC
>JAJZXK010000168.1 GCA_021806565.1 Bacillota bacterium
ACGCCGTGGCCCGGACCAAGGGCCGCCGCCCGGCCCGCCGCGAGCGCATCGACGTGGGGCCGGGACCCGCCGCGGTCGTCCTGGGCGGCTTCGTGCTGGGCTTGGCGCCCCCCATCGCCGTGGCCGTCGCCGCGTCGCTCACCACCGTGCCCACCCTGCGCTGGCTCGCCCTGCCGGCGCACCTGGCGCTGGTGGGGCTGGGTTCGTGGATCGTCGGCATGCTGCTGGTGGCCCGGGACATGATGCGGCCCTGAAGGCGGCCGCATCGCCCTGCAGCCCGTGCGGCCGCGCCGGGGCGGATGTCCGGCTTTCGAAACGCTCGGCCAGCCCCGCGGCGCGCCACGCGGCGGACAGGGTCCGCAGGCACCGCCCACCGTCTACAATGGCCCTGGGCCGCCCGCGAGCTCGCTGGGGGCCGACGGCACCGTCCGCCGGGACCCCGGGGCGAGGCAAGCGCCACCGGCCGGCGCAAGGGGGGAACCGTACGTGCATCTGGCATTCCTGCTGCTTGCGGCCGCGGTCGGCGCGCTGGTCGGACACCACATCTCCGGCGGCCGCTGGGGACCGACCGCCTGGTACGGAGCCGGGATCGGCCTCGTCCTGGGGGCCGCGCTGCCGTTCATCCTGGGCCTGGTGGTCGGCGCGGTCGTGGTCGCGTTGCACCTGATGGTGCTGCTGGCCCTGTTGGTGCTGGTGTTGCTCGTCGTCGCCGCCGTGTTGCGCGCCCTGCGCTAGCCGGGCCGGGGGGAAAGGGGCGGACGCGTGCCGGCCCGGGATCGAGCGCCCGCCGCGGGGCCGCGTGGGCTGTGTGCCTTGTATCAAGGGCTTTTCTGGACAGCCGCCGGGGTCTGGTGGCCGTTCCTCTTCCCATTGGTCGCCGGCCGCGGCGTCGGTTTCGCCCGCATGGGACTGCTGGTGGCCGTCTGGCCGGCGGCAGCGCTGCTTTCCCAACCGCTGGCGGGCTGGCTGTGTGACCGCAGCGGCCGCACCCGCCTGGTGCAGTGCCTTCTGGGTCTGGGGTCCGCGGCGGTGCTGCCGCTTTTCGGCATCGTGTCCGGCTTCGTGCCCGAACTCGCGGTGGTCGTCGTCTTTGCGCTACTCAACGCGCCCTCCGCCCCCCTGGCCGACGCGCTCACCGTCGCCCAGTTGAAGATCGGCGGCGGGGACTACGGCGAGGTCCGCCTCTGGGGTTCGGCGGGCTTTGCGGTCGCGGGCATCGCCGGCGGCCTCGCGGTGCACCTGCACTGGCTGCAACCGCCCGGGGTGCTCGTCGCCGGTGCGTTGCTGATGCTGCCGGTCGCCCTGCTGGCCCTGGCCTTCCCCTCCGATGTGCGCGGCCTCGGGCAGCGGGCGCACCTGGGCGCCGTCCTGCGGGCCCGGCCGCTACTGGCCCTGCTCGGGCTGTTCGCGCTGGTGCTCGTGCCTATGAACGCGCACTCCACGTACTTCTCGCTATATGTGGCGCACCTCGGAGGGGGGCCTGTCTTCCAGGGTGCCGGCTGGGCCCTGCCGGCGCTGGTGGAGGTGCCGTTCTTTCTTTGGGGACCGCGCCTGCAGCGCCGGATCGGCGTGCGCCGCACCCTGATCACCGCCTTCGCCTGCCAGGGCCTGTCCCTTGGCAGCATCGCCCTGGCCACCGGCCCCGCCGCGGCCGTCGCCGGCGCCCTGCTGCAGGGTCCGGCGTTCGCCCTCTTCTACGGCGCCGCGGTGCCGGCCGTCGACCGCCTGTCACCGCCCGGTTTGCGCGCCAGCGGCCAGGCGCTCTTGTGGGCGAGCTGCTTCGGGGCCGGCAGCGTGGCCGCCAACGTCGGCGCCGCCCTGGGCGCCACGGCCCTTGGACCGGCCGGCCTGTATCGGGCCATGAGCGGCTGGTCCCTGGCCGCCACGCTGATCTTCGCCCTGGCCGCCCCGCGCGCGCTCCAGACCGACGCGCCGGCGGCCGGCGCCTAGGAGGCGGCGGGGCGCGGCGCCAGGTGGAGGGCGAGGAACCGCGCCCCCTGGCGTCCGGCGACGAAGGCCCGCAAGGCGCCGGCGGGCACGAACAGGGCGGCGTGCGCGTTCAGGGTGTGGGGCCGCCCGTCGACTCGAAACACCAGTTCACCGCCCAGCACGACGACGCAGGCATCCACCTCGGCCTGGCGCGGCCCGTGGGTCGCGCCGGGAGGAGCCACCACCTGGCGCAACTCCCAGCCGTCTCCCTGCGCGACGAGGCTTGTCACCACCGCCCCCGCGACCTCAGAGCCCGTTTCGCCGCGCGCGGCATCCGCATCCATCGCCCAACCCCCCGATCCGCTCGAACGTCCGGCTCCAGGGACGGCGCCGCCGCCGGCGCCCCGCACGGGCCCATCAATGCCGCGCGGCGGGGCCGCCGCCGGGACGGCCGCCGGGCAGGTCGCCCGGATCGCAGATGCCGGCGATCGGCGAGCAGGCGTGCCAGAGCGGGCAACTGATGAAGACGACGACCAGCAGCGCCGCCACGCCCAGTTTCACGGCGGCCAGGTGGTCGAAGCTGCCCGCCAGCGCCGCCTCGGTAAGGCCGCCGTGCTGCCAGACCTGCAGCAACCCGGTCACGACCAGTAGCGGGAAGGCGACGCGCACGATGCGGCGGAAGCGGGCCAGTTGCACGTGGGCGGTGCGCACCACCGCAACGGTGAGGTCCTGGCGGGCGCAGCGCACGGCGATGCCGACGTTCCATACCGCGCCACCGAACCAGGCCGCGAAACCCGCCAGATGCAGCGCGCGCCAGGCCAGTTCCGCCCGCAGCAACGGGGCGCCGTAACCGACCTGCAGGGCACCGACCGAAAGCAGGAGCAGCGCCACCACCGAAAGCGCACCGGCCGCGGCCCGCCCGGCCGCGGCTGGGCTCGGGGCGGGCCGGCCGCGCAGGGTGTAGGCCCAGAGGGCGAGCGCGGCCACAGCCAGCGCCAGCACGAGCCGTTCGCCGCCCCGGCCCACGCCCGGCGCCAGCCAATAGGCGGGGGAAAGCGCGGCCAGACCAGCGGCCGCCGCCGCGAACGCCCCCCGCTCCAACCGCCGGAACGCCGCCCACTGGCGCAGGGCGTAGCGATCCGCGGCCGGCTGGCCCATCTGGAGCGCCGCCGGCATCACCACCGTCCAGGCCCAAAGCAGTCCGCCGCCGGCGGTCGCAAGACCCATCAGCAGCACGTAGCGCGCCACCGCGGCCCCCAGGCCCATGGCGTCATGTCCGACGGCCGTACTGAGCAGGGTGCCGACGAAGGCGGCCGCCGCGATCAGCACCATCGCCACCTTCGGCAGCGCGTAACGGTTGAGCACGCCGGTGGGATCCGCTCCCGGCACCGGCGCCACCTGGGTCGCCACGGTCTCCACCCCCCGCCCGCGTCCGCTACGCGCCAGGTTCAGGCGCCCTGCGGCTCGAAGCGCACCGCGAAGTCGCCATCGCCCAGGACCCGGACGTCGGCGCTATAGCCACGGCCCGCCATGAGGCGGATCAGCGGCACCGGCTCGAAGGTCGCATACAGCACCAGCGCCTGCCCCGGCCGCAACCCGCCGAAGGCCGCCTGGATGCGACCGAACGGTTCACGCCCAGCGCGCAGGTCTTCCCGCACATCGAGTTCCAACGGCTCGACCGCTTCTCCCATCGCCGTCTCCCCCATCCCGCGCCAGCCTCAGGGATCAGCCCTCCGCCCCGCTCCAGCCCAGGGCGCGCCGGCCTTCGGGGCTGATCATCTCGGGCGTCCACGGCGGCGACCAGACCAGATCCAGCGCCACCGACCGCACCCCCGCCAAGTCGCCCAGCACCTCGCGCACCGCGGAATCGATCACCGCGTGCAGCGGGCAGCCCGGCGTGGTCAACGTCATCTCGACGGCGACCGCACCCGTCTCAGCCGCGATCTGGACGTCGTAGACCAGACCCAGATCGACGATGTTCAGACCGATCTCGGGGTCGATCACGGCCCGCAGCGCCTCCCGTACCTCCGCCTCGCCCGGGACCGCCCCGGCTTGCCCCACGCTCGCCCGCCTCCCCCGGACCGCCCCGCGCGGCCCGCCGCCAGAATGCGCGCACCGGCCGGCTGCCGCGGTGACGGCGCTCACCGGCGGCCGGTGCGCGCAGACCACCATGTCCCCGCCAAGAGCAGTACAACGGGGTAGAGGGGCACCCGAAAGGTGCGACGGGCGCGAGGGGTGGGATCATCGCGGCCCAGCGGCGGTCCGGCGATGTCCCGTCGCGCCGGTTTGGGGGAAGGCGGCATGGCGGACGAAGGTATGGCAGGCGACCGTACGGCCCCACAACCGGGGGCGGGCGCGGAGGCGGGCGGCGGCCAAGGGGCGCGGACAAAGATCCTCGACGTGCGCGACGACCTGCGGGCGGGCCGCAAGCCGCTACGGCGGATCCTCGACGCGGTCGGCGGGCTGGCGGCGGACCAGGACCTGCTGCTGTATGCGACGTTCGAGCCGGTGCCGCTCTATGCGCTACTGCGGCTGCGCGGCTTCGGCCACACGGCGCGCCGGCTCCCCGGCGGCGGTTGGGAGGTCCACTTCACGCGCCCGGCCCGCGGGCAGGGCAAACAACCGCCCGCGCCGGCCACGGCCCGCCCGGCCGGGACGCAGCCCGGCACCGACGCCGGACCCGAACCCGCCGACTGGCTGCAACTGGACAACCGGGGCCTTGCGCCCCCCGAACCCATGATGCGCACCCTGGAGGCACTGGACGCCCTCAAGCCCGGCCAGGGACTTGAGATCCACAACGACCGCCGGCCGGCGTTCCTCTATCCACACCTGGAGGAACGCGGCCTGCGCCACCAGACGCGGGACGAAGCGGACGGCTCGGCGCGGGTGCGCATCTGGCGGTAGGCGGCCCGGGGACGCGGCCCGGTCCCCGCCGCCTCCCGGCCCTACGCGCCTTCGAATTCCGCCAGCACCGGCAGGTGGTCGGAATGGACCCACGCCCCGACCGGGGCCGGCGGATCGAGCCGGAATCCAGGTTCACGCACCACGCTCGCCCCGCTCAACCGCCCGGCCAAGCGCGGGTCGACATAGATGTGGTCGATCGCCTTCGGCGTCACACCGGCCGTATCCATCGTCGGCCCGACACCGCCGCCGGACCGTGCCATGGCGTTGACAAAGCCGCGCGCCGCCAGCCGCTCGTGGATCGCCTCCGGAAGTTGCGCGTTGCAATCCCCAAGGACCACCACCGGGTCACGGCCGCCACCCAGGTCGGCGATGTGGCCCTCGAGCCGTTCGGCCTCCCCCGGCGCAGGTCCCGGTCCTTCGGGTGCAGGTGGACGTTCACCACCCACAGCTTCAGCGCATCGGTCCAGCGCAGCAGCGCGGCCCCGGCACAGCGGCTGAAGGGCTCCTCCGCTCCGCCTGGGCCCGCATGGGCATACACCCGGCTCTCCAGGATCGGATACCGCGACAGCACATAGCCGGGGTACGCACTCGGTGAGGGGAAGGCGGCCAGGTGGCGGTCGAGCCGCCGGGCCAGGCCCCGCATGGTGGCGTGGTCTGGCCCTTCCTGCAGCGCCAGCACGTCGCAGTCCAACCCGGAAAACACCGCCGCGAAGTGGGCCAGGACACGATCCGGCTCCCCCAGGTCCCCCCTGGCGTTCTCCGCCGGAAATCCGCGCAAACCAAGGACGTTGTATGTGCCGATCCGCACTCGCCCACCCACTCCGTTCCAAGCTCCAGCGTCGCGCAGCCCGCCCGGCCACGCCACTACGCTCCCCAGCCTTCGCTCGCTGGGCCGGACCCGCATGCGGCCGCACAACCGATGTGCTCCACCGGCCGCGGGGTGGCGGGCTCGAAGGTGGAACGCCGTGCCCGCCAGGCGCGACATCCCCGCGCGGCGCCCGGAACCGCACCACGGCGCCAGGTGATCGCCGGCGGAACCGCCGCCCGCTCTTGCGGCGGTCCGCCGCAGGTTGCGATTGTGTTAGCTTTCACAAGGCGACGCTTTCGATAGATACAGCGCCCCTCAGGACGAAAAGGCGGCGTTTCGGCGCCGCAGAGGCCGAAGATGGCCCCAAGGGAGCGGCGGTGCCGACTCAGCACCGGAGACTAGCTTGTGACGTGATTCACAACCGGGTATGCTGCCGACGTTCCACAAGGGAGTTGCGCGCCATGACGACCCAGCAAGCGACCGGCTTTCAGACCCAGACCCAGGAACCGACCCGTTGCGGCTGCGGCGGGCGGCTCGCGTATGCGGTCCTTCCCCGCTACGCCTTCACCGACGACTGCGGACGCACCGTGGAGGTGCGCAACATCCCGGCGGCCGTCTGCGAACGGTGCGGCGATGCCATCGTCGAGCCCGCGCTGGTGGCCGAGATCGGCAGCCGGCTCTCCCGGCGGCTGTTCGTGCCCCGGCACCTCGATATGGCGGCCGACTGAAGCCGCCATGCACGGGGCCCACGACCGACGCCGGCGCCGTGGGCCCACCAGCGTCAACCCACCGCGGCTCCGCCGCCCTGACCCGCCCCTTCACCCGCACGGCGCCACGCCCGCAGCACCACCGCCTGTGCGACACCCACCCCAAGGGCGGAGACCGCGACGAGCACGGCTCCCCCCCGGACCAACGGCCAGACGCCGGCGGCCAGACCGGCGGTTGTGGCCACACAACCGCACCCGAGGGCCCCGGCCAGCACAAACCCCCGCCGCCGCCCAAAGAGCGCCTCGGTCTTGGGCACGCGTCCCCGGCGCTTGGCGGCCGTGGACACATCCAGCGCGGCCATGAAGGGCAGGATCTTCTGCAACTGACCGCTGATCAAGAGCGACGGCCCCGCCACGACGCCGGCAAAGGCGCCGGCCAGGGCGACGCCGGGCGGCGCGAGGCCGGCCACCGCCGCCGCCG
>JAJZXK010000036.1 GCA_021806565.1 Bacillota bacterium
GCGGTTGCGCTGCTCGAACCCGAGGGCCTGCGCGTCCTGGGGGTGGGCCGCGCCGTCGTTGCTGGCGTGCGCTGCGGCGCGGTCGTGGATCTGGAGGCCGCCACGGCCGCCATCGCCGCGGCCGGGGAGCGTGCGCGCCGCGTCGCCGGCCGCGCGCTGCCGCCGCTGATGGTCGGTTCGGCGGGCGGCCGCTTGTTGAGCGAGAACCGCACGGCCGAGGTGCGCTTTGACCGGCCCACCGAGATCGGCCGCCCCGAGATCGACGCGGCCCAGGCCGAGGTGCGGCGGGTGGGCCTGCCGGCCGGTTACCAGTTGGTGCATGCCGTGACGCAGGGTTACCTGATCGACGGCTACCCTGGGTCCGCCAATCCCGTCGGTGTGGCGGCCGAGTGTCTGGGGGTGGAGGCGCACCTGGTGGCCTGCGAGGCGACCGTGCTGCACAATCTCTGGAACGCTGTTCACCAGGCCGGATTGCAGGTCGAGGACTTCGCGGTCTGCTCCCTGGCCTCTGCCGAGTCCGTGTTGACGGAGGCTGAGCGGCAAAAGGGCGTCGTGGTGGTGGACATCGGCGCGACGGCCACCCAGGTCGCGGTCCTGGTCGAGGGGGCGCCTCTGGCGACGGCGGTGCTGCCCGTCGGCAGCCAGCACGTCACCGCCGACATCGTCTCGGTGCTGGGGCTCGATCCGCAGGCGGCCGAGGAGGCCAAGCGTCGCGGGCGCCTGCCCGAGGGGACCCAGGCGGACACCGCGTTGAGCGAGGTGATCGACGCCCGCGGCGAGGAACTGCTCGAAGCGGTGCGCGACCGGGTCCGGGGGGCGGGGCTCGAAGCCCACGTCGGTGCGGGGTTGGTCCTCACCGGCGGGGGAAGCCGGATGCCAGGCCTGACAGCCGTGGCGATGCGGGTGCTGGAATGGCCTGTGCGCGGCGGCGGCGCGGTGGGGATCGACGGCCCGCTGGGGTCGCCCGAATACGCCGCGTGCATCGGGTTGTTGCAGTTGGCGGCGCGGCGGCGGCACGCGGCCAGGCGGGTGGCGCCGCTGGCGCCCATCGCGCGCTGGCGGCTCGGCCGCTGGCTGACGGGCGGGGCGCCGGCGTGAGGTGCTCGGCAGGCCCCGGTGTGGGTGAGGGCGAAACGCCAGACGAGCGTTGCCGGCCGGGACGGCTCGCCGGAAAGGTCCGGCCCGGGTGCCGGGGCTCACCCCCTGGCGGCGGTTGGAAGGTGTCAGGCTCTGGGCCGGCTGGCCCGAGGTCCTGAGGTCCTGAGGTGGGGAGGGCACGGAGCCGTGCTGGATTTCGATGTGGACGAGCAACGCTACGCGGTGATCAAGGTCGTCGGTGTCGGCGGCGGCGGCAATAACGCGGTGGACCGCATGATCCGTTCGGGCCTAAAGGGTGTGGAGTTCATCGCCATCAACACCGATGGTCAGGCGCTTGCCCGCTCGGAGGCCTCGATCAAGATCCAGATCGGGTCCGGGCTGACGCGCGGCCTGGGTGCGGGCGCCAACCCAGAAATCGGCAACAAGGCGGCCGAGGAGTCGCGCGAGGAGATCGCCCAGGCGCTGAAGGGCGCGGACATGATCTTCGTCACCGCCGGCATGGGCGGTGGCACCGGGACGGGTGCCTCGCCGGTCATCGCGCAGATCGGCAAGGAGGGCGGCGCCCTGACGGTGGGCGTGGTCACCAAGCCGTTCACCTTCGAGGGCGGCCGGCGCTCGCAGCAGGCGGAAAAGGGGATCGCCAACCTCCGCCAGCAGGTCGACACTTTGATCACCATCCCCAACGACCGCCTGCTCCAGGTGGTCGACAAGCGCACCCCCTTCGTCGAGGCGTTCCGTATGGCGGACGACGTCCTGCGCCAGGGCGTGCAGGGGATCTCGGACCTGATTGCCGTACCGGGCCTGATCAACCTCGACTTCGCCGATGTGAAGACGGTGATGTGCGACACGGGCTCGGCCCTGATGGGGATCGGCGTGGGGCGGGGCGACAGCCGTGCCGCCGAGGCGGCGCGGGCCGCGATCAACAGCCCCCTGCTGGAGACATCGATCGAGGGTGCCCGCGGCGTGCTGCTCAACATCACGGGCGACCCGAACCTCGGTCTGTTCGAGGTCAACGAGGCCGCGGAGATCGTCACCCAGGCGGCGGACCCCGACGCCCAGATCATCTTCGGGGCCGTGATCGACGACACCCTGCAGGACGAGGTGCGGATCACGGTCATCGCGACCGGTTTCGATCAGCGCGGCCCGCGCGCCTCCATGGAGGACGTACCGGTGAAGCCGTTTTCCGGCGATGAGATGGACATCCCCGCCTTCCTGCGGCGGCGCCAGCATCCGGAGCGGCGGGGCTGATCCGCGTCGGGGCGCCGCGCGGGCCCTTCCGCCTGTATACTGGCGGTATCGGACCGTGGCGGGGGGCGGGGGCGCATGGCGGTGCAGGGAGGCATGACCGGCCCGGACGCGGTGGGTGCCGTACCCGGCCGCCGTCCACGCGATTGGACGGCGGAGCACCTGATGGACCGCGTCGCCGCGCTGCCCGGCGGCGACACCGGTTTGGTGCGCCGCGCCTATGTCTTCAGTCGCGAAGCGCACGCGGGCCAGAGGCGGGTGTCCGGCGACGAGTACATCGTCCATCCGATCACCGTGGCCGGCATCCTCGCCGATATGGAAATGGATACGGCCACCATCGTCGCCGGGTTGCTGCACGACGTGGTCGAGGATACGCCGGTCACGCTGGAGGATCTGAAACGCGAGTTCGGGCCCGAGGTCGCGGCCCTCGTCGACGGCGCGACGAAGCTGGACCGCCTGACGGCGCGCACCCGGGCCGAGGAGCAGGCAGAGAACTTCCGCAAGATGTTCCTGGCCATGGCGCGCGACGTGCGGGTCGTCCTGATCAAGCTGGCCGACCGGCTGCACAACATGCGGACCCTCGGCCATCTCGAATCCGCGCGCCAGCGGCGGATGGCCGAGGAGACGCTGGAGATCTTCGCCCCGCTGGCGCACCGCCTCGGCATCTTTCGCTTCAAGTGGGAGCTTGAGGACCTCGCCCTGCGCTACCTCGATCCCGATGCCTATCGGGCCCTCACCCGGCGCATCCCGGCCAAGCGGGCCGACCGCGAGCGCTACGCCCAGGTGCTGATGGCGGACCTGCGCACCAAGCTGGCCGAGGTTGGGATCGAGGCGGAAATCAGTGGCCGCGCCAAGCACTTCTACAGCATCTATCAGAAGATGTATAAGCAGGGCAAGGACATCAGCCAGATCTATGATCTGGTGGCGGTACGTGTCCTGGTGCAGACCATCAAGGATTGTTACGGGGTCCTGGGGGTCGTGCACACGGTGTGGAAGCCGCTGCCCGGCCGGTTCAAGGATTACATCGCGATGCCGAAGTCCAATATGTACCAGTCGTTACATACAACAGTACTGGGGCCGGAGGGTGAACCGTTCGAGATCCAGATCCGGACGCCGGAGATGCACCGCACCGCCGAATACGGCATCGCCGCCCACTGGTCCTACAAAGAAGGCCACACCGACCGCGACTTCGACCGCCGGCTGTCGTGGCTGCGCGAGATCCTCGACTGGCAGCGCGAGTTGCGGGACGCGCGCGAGTTCATGGAGTCGCTCAAGGTAGACATGTTCGCCGACGAGGTCTTCGTGTTCACGCCCAAGGGCGCCGTCTTCGAGTTGCCGGCCGGCAGCACGCCGATCGATTTCGCCTACCGGGTCCACACCGAGGTCGGCCACCACTGCTACGGCTGCCGCGTCAACGGCCGGATGACCGCCCTGGACACGCACCTGCAAAACGGGGATATCGTCGAGATCATCCAGTCCGCCTCGCATCATCCCAGTCCGGACTGGCTGTCGGTCGTGCGGACCGGGGCCGCCAAGAACCGCATCCGCCAGTGGCTCAAGAAGGAGCGGCGCCAGGAGGCGCTGGACCTGGGCCGTGAGAGCCTGCAGCGGGAGTGCCGCCGGGTCGGCCTCGATCCCGAGCGGATGCTGCGCTCGGAGTGGCTGGCTGAGGCGGCCGAGCGTTACTCCTTCCCAGATGTCGAGGAGATGCTGGCGGGGATCGGCTTCGGGGGCGCAAGCGCGGTCCAGGTCGTCGGGCGGTTGCGGGAAGCGGCCCGCCGCCAGCAGGCGGCCGAGGCGGCGGCGGCGCCACCGCCGGTGCGGCTGGAGCGACCGGCCCCCGTGGTCCAAACCAGTTCGGATGCCGTGCGGGTGCGTGGCGAACGCAACGTGCTCGTGCGCTTCTCGCGTTGCTGCCACCCGGTGCCGGGGGATCCGATCCGCGGCTATGTGACGCGTGGGCGCGGGGTGACCATCCACCATCCGGACTGCCCGAACCTCCAGGGCCACCGCGAGGAGCCGGGGCGGATCATCGACGTGTCCTGGGACGCGGTGCAGGCCAACGGTTATCCGGTGGAGATCGAGATCACCGGCTACGATCGCCCCGGGCTGCTTTCGGATATCACCCAGATTGTCGCCGAAGGTGGCCACAACATCCTGTTCGCCTCGGCCCGCGGCGGCACCCGCGCCGGTCAGGCCCTGATCGACGTCGTGATGGAGGTGCGCGACCTGGAGGAGTTCCTGGCCATGCGGCGGCGGATCCTCCAGGTGCGGGACGTGCTCTCCGCCGAGCGCACCGTGCGCAAGCGCTCGCGCGGCCTGCGCGCCATGGGGGGGGCCCGCTAGCGATGCGGGCCGTCGCGCAGCGGGTCCGGTCCGCCCGCGTGGCCGTGGACCACCGGGTGGTCGCCGCCATCGGGCGCGGGTTGTGCGTCTTTGCGGCCGTGGGCGACGGCGACGCGGAGGCCGACGTGGCCTACCTCGCCGGCAAGCTGGCGGGCCTGCGCGTCTTCGACGATGCCGACGCGCCGGGCCGCATGCGCCTCGGGCTGGCGGAGACCGGCGGCGCCGTCTTGCTGGTTCCGCAGTTTACGCTGTACGGTGATGTGCGGCGTGGCCGGCGGCCCGATTTCGGTGCCGCGGCCCCGCCGGCGTTAGCGCGCCGCTGGCTGGCCGCACTCGCGGCGGCCCTGCGCGACGGCGGGCTTGAGGTGTGCGAGGGCGTCTTCGGCGCGGACATGCGGGTGGACGTGGTCAATGACGGGCCCGTCACCATCCTGCTGGATAGCCGGCGCCTGTTCTAGGGCGCGGTCCGGGGGCGCACAGACGGGGGGCGGCGGACGATGGTCGGTTTCCCGATCGTGACGGCGGTGGTCCTGGGTGTCCTCACTGTGATCGTCTACCAACAGTGGCACAGCCGCGGCCGGCCGCAGCAACTGGCATGGGCGGTGTCCCTGGCCTGCGGCTGCATCGGCACGCTCGCCTACATCGGGGTCGTGTTCGGTCTGGCCCCCGGGCTGTTGTTTCGCGTCTACTACATGGGCGGCGCGGTGCTGATCGCGCCGCTACTCGGGGTGGGCAGCGCCTACCTCCTGCCCTCCCGGCTCTGGGCGCGCCTGTTGCTGGCGGTGACCGCCGCCTCGGGCGCGATGGCCCTGACCGGCCTTGCGGCTCCCCTGAACGCCAGGGCCCTGGCGCACTTGGGCCTGGCGCCGGGTACCACCGTCGTCACCGCGCCCGCCGTGATCGTGGCCGTCGTGGTGGCCAACAGCCTCGGCACGATCGCGGTGGTGGGCGTCGCGCTGTATTCGGCCTGGCGTGCGCGTCGCGTCGGCTGGAGTGTGGTGGGCGGCAACGGCCTCATCGCCACCGGCACCTTCTTGGTGGCGGCCGCCGGCTCTCTGGCGCGGCTCGGCCACGGGGCCGGGTTCTGGGGCACGATGACGCTCGGTTGGCTGGTCCTCTACGCCGGGTTCGCGTTGCTGGCGGCGTTCCGGCCCGCCACGGCGCCCGCGGCGGCGCGTCCGACCGGATGAGGCTCTGGCTCGGCCGGGGCCAGCCGGAAGCGGGGGTCGTAGCGCCCCGCGGCGTAGCGGCGGCAGCAGGCGCCGCAGGCATAGTCGACGCGGCGGCGGTAGCGGTAGCGGCGGCCGCAGTGTGGGCAGGCGTACAGATGCCACACCGGGGCGGGCCGCTCCAGGGCTCGGGCCCGCCGCGGCGCGCCGTGCCGGTGCAGCAGGGATTGGAAGCGCGGATCGTCCTCGCGGTGCGGCCGGCCCTGGCGGAACAGCCACCAGTGGCACAACTCGTGTAAGAGGATGGCGTCGGCCTCGCCGCGGCCGTAGCGCCGGTAGTAGGGGAGCGATAGGCGCAGCACGCCGGAGGCCGGGTGGTAGTCGCCGGCGCGGTAGTGCAAGCGCCGCGCCCAGCGGGTGCGGCCGTCGAAGGGCACGCCGAAGTGGCGGCGCGCCAGCGCGTCGGTCCAGGCGAACAGGTCGGCGTCTGAAGGGTCGCGCCCGAAAGCCATCGCCGGCGGTGGTTCCGCGCCGCGGCCACTGCTCCTGCCCGAGGCCCGGGGGGCGGGGCACGCCCGACTGGCCGGCTTTGTTGTCCGCCGCCCAGCCCTGCCGTACAATGACGGACACCGCAACCCGTGCAAGTCCGGCGGCGCTCAAGCCCGGTGGGCCCGGGCGGGGGGTGGTCGTCCGTCCGGCCTGTGGTCGTCTTATTGGGGGGGTGCGGGGTTGGCGGGATTTGTGGCGGCCCGCCCGCGGGGCACGGAGGACGTGCTTCCCGAACAGGCGGTGCGCTGGCGCCGGCTGGAGGCGGCGGCACATGAACTGGCGGGGCGGTACGGTTTTGGTGAGGTGCGCACCCCGGTTTTCGAACACAGCGATCTGGTGCACCGCATCGGCCAGTCCACCGACGTGGTGCAGAAAGAGACGTACGATTTCGCGGACCGCGGCGGCCGGCGCCTGACGCTGCGCCCGGAAGGCACCGCGCCGGTGGTGCGCGCCTGCCTGCAGGGCGGGCTGTTTGCGCGCGGTCTGCCGGCCAAGGTGTACTACGTCGGTTTGTCCGCCTTCCGCTACGAGCGGCCCGAGGCGGGACGGTTGCGCCAGCACCACCAGTTCGGCTGCGAGAGTTTCGGGGCCGACGGCCCGGCCGCGGACGCGGAGTTGGTGGCGTTGTGCGGCGCGTTCCTTTCGGCCGCCGGGGTGCGCGGCGCGGTGGCCCACATCAACAGCATTGGCTGTCGCAACTGCCGGCCGGGCTACCGGGCCGCCCTGCAGGAGTATTACCGCGAGCGGCTGCCGTCGCTGTGCGGCGATTGCCAGCGGCGCTTCCAGGACAACCCGCTACGCCTGCTGGACTGCAAGGTGGACCGCGCGGCCGCCGAGGCGGCGCCGCAGGCCTCGGCGCACCTGTGCGGCGCCTGCGCCGACCACCACCGGGGGCTGCGCCTGCTTCTCGGGGTCGCCGGGGTGGCCTTTGTCGACGACCCCCTTTTGGTCCGCGGCTTTGACTACTACTCGCGCACGGTCTTCGAGTTCGTCCACACCGGGCTCGGGTCGCAGTCCGGTCTGGGCGGCGGCGGGCGGTACGACGACTTGGTGGCCGACCTGGGCGGGCCGCCGCTGCCGGCCGCCGGGTTCGGCGTGGGCCTGGAACGCTTGCTGCTGGCGCTTGAGGCTGAGGGCGGGTCGCCGGCCGCGGCCGAGGGGCCGGAGCTGTTCGTCGCCGGCGAGCGGGCGGAGGTCGTGTTCGCCCTCTGCCAGCAGGCGCGGACCGCGGGCGTGCGCGCGGAGTTCGACCCGCTGGGGCGCAGCCTCAAGGCGCAGTTCCGCCACGCCGACCGGCTTGGCGCCCGCTTCGTCGCGGTCCTCGCCGAAGACGGCGCGACCCTGCGCGACATGCGCGCGCGCAGCCAGATCGAGCTTCCGGTGGCCGAAGTGCTGCCGCGGGTGCGGGCGGCCGCCGGGCTCTGAGGCCGCGGCAGGAATCCGGCCCGCGGGTGACGACGGGAGGAGGCCCCGCAGGATGGGGTTGCGGCGGACGGTGTGGTGCGGCGAGGTGCAGGCCTCCGGCGTGGAGGTCACGGTCGCCGGCTGGGTGGACGCGACGCGCGACCACGGCGGCTTGCTGTTTGTGGATGTCCGCGACCGTAGCGGCGTGGTCCAGGTCGTGGTCGACCCAGGCGCCGCGCCGGAGGTCTGGGAGCAGGCCCGGCAGTGGCGCGGCGAGTGGACCGTCGCGGTGCGCGGCCTGGTGCGCGAGCGCAGCGCGGCCAACGTCAACCCCAAGCTTGCCACCGGCGCGGTCGAGATCGTGCCGGCCGAGGTGGCCGTCTACGGGCGGGCGCGGCCGCTACCCTTCCAACTGGACGGCGCGGCGGCGGTGGAAGAGACGACCCGGCTGCGCTACCGCTACCTCGACCTGCGGCGGCCCGATCTGCAGGCCAACCTGCGGATGCGCCACCGCTTCACCGCGGCGGTACGGGCGCATCTGGACGCCGCGGGCTTCGTGGAGATCGAGACGCCGACCTTGACGCGCAGCACGCCCGAAGGCGCGCGCGACTACCTGGTCCCGGCGCGCATGGCGCCGGGACGGTTCTTCGCCCTGCCGCAGTCGCCGCAGTTGTATAAGCAGTTGCTGATGATCGCCGGCCTGGAGCGCTACTACCAGATCGCCCGCTGCTGGCGCGACGAGGACCTGCGGGCCGACCGCCAACCGGAGTTCACCCAGGTGGACATCGAGTTGTCCTTCGTCGAGGCGGAGGATGTGATGGCCCTCGCCGAAGGCCTGGTCCGCGAGGCGTGCCGCGCGGCCGCGGGGGTTGAACTCCAAGCCCCCCTGCCGCGCATGACGTACGGCGAGGCGATGGTCCGTTTCGGCAGCGACCGCCCGGACCTGCGCGTGCCGCTGGAGATCGTCGAGGTCGGCGCGGATCTGTCCGGGACGGCGTTCCAGGGTTTTGCCCAACCGCTGGCCGCCGGCGGCGTGGTCCGCGCCCTTCGGGTACCGGGCGGCGCGGCCCTGACCCGGCGCGAACTGGACGCCCTGACGGCCGAGGCCCGTAACCGCGGCGCCGCCGGCCTCGCCTGGTTCCTGCTCGGTACGGAGGGGGAGCCGGCGGGCCCCGTGGCGATGCGGTCGCCGATCGCCAAGTTCCTCGCGCCCGAGCAGCGCGCGGCCCTGGTGGAAAGGACGGGCGGGGCTGCGGGCGACGCGCTGTTTCTGGTTGCCGGCCCGGCCCCGGTCGCCGCCACGGTGCTCGGCTGGCTGCGCCTCTGGGCGGCGGACCGCTTCGAGTTGCGGCGTGGTGCCTGGCGGGCGCTCTGGGTGACGGACTTCCCGCTTTTGGAGTGGGATGCCGACGCGGGGCGCTTTGTGGCGGTACATCATCCCTTCACGGCGCCGCACCCCGACGACCTGGCCCTGCTGGCCGGCGAGCCGGCGCGGGTGCGGGCCCTGGCGTACGACCTGGTGGTCGACGGCACCGAGGTCGGCGGCGGCAGCATCCGCATCCACGACCGCGAGGTCCAGAGCCGCCTCTTCGCTGCGCTGAGGCTGTCGCCGGAGGAGACCGCGGACAAGTTCGGCTTCCTGCTGGAGGCGCTGTCCTACGGGGCACCGCCCCACGGCGGCATCGCGCTGGGGCTGGACCGCCTGGTCATGATGCTGGCGGGCGCCGATTCGCTCCGCGATGTGATCGCCTTTCCCAAGACCGCCCAGGCGGGAGACCCGCTGACGGGGGCGCCGGCCGCGGTGGCCGAGCGCCAGTTGCGGGAGTTGCACCTGCGCGCCGACGCCGTGCGCACCTGATGGGCGGTCCCGCGCGGGGCCCCGGAGGAACCGCTCGGAGTCGGAGCGCGGGCACACGGCAGCGGACACGGTGACACGGTAACACGGTGACCCGGATGGAAGGGGCGGGACGAACGTGGGAGAGGACGTCTTCGGGGCCGCGGCCAGGCTGCAGACCGCGGCGGGCACCGTCGGCATCTACCGGCTGGACCGGGTGGCAGGCGGCGCACTGCACCGCCTGCCATACAGCCTGCGCGTCCTTCTGGAAAACGCGGTGCGCAGCGCCGCCGCCGGGGCGGACGCCCAGGCGGCCCGGGACCTGGCGGCCTGGCGGCCTGGGGCCGCGTCCCGGCCGCTGGAGTTCCTGCCGGCGCGGGTGCTGTTGCAAGACCTGACCGGGGTGCCGCTGGTCGTCGATCTGGCCGGGCTGCGGGAGGCGGTCGCGCAGGGCGGCGGAGACCCGGGGCGCATCAACCCGATCGTGCCGGTGGATCTGGTCATCGACCACAGCGTGCACGTCGACGCCTTCGGGACGGTCGACGCCCTGGCACGCAACGTGGAACTGGAATACGGGCGCAACCGCGAGCGGTATCTGCTGCTGCGCTGGGCCCAGGGCGCCTTCGACGGGCTGCGCGTCGTGCCGCCGGGTACCGGGATCGTCCACCAGGTCAACCTGGAATATCTGGCCGATGTGGTCGCCGTGCGGCCCGGCGCCGGCGGACCGGTGGCCATGCCGGACACGGTCGTCGGCACCGACTCGCACACCACGATGATCAACGGCCTGGGGGTGCTCGGCTGGGGGGTAGGCGGCATCGAGGCCGAGGCGGTGATGCTGGGCGAACCCTATCCGCTGGCGCTGCCCGAGGTGGTCGGGGTGCGCCTGGAGGGCGAGTTGCCGGCGGGCAGCACGGCGACCGACCTGGTGCTGGCGGTCACCGAGTTGCTGCGCGCCCACGGCGTGGTCGGCAAGTTCGTCGAGTTCGCCGGCCCCGGCCTGGACCGGCTGCCGCTGGCGGACCGGGCGACGATCGCCAACATGGCGCCCGAGTATGGGGCGACGGTCGGGTTCTTCCCCGTCGACGCCGGCACGCTGACCTACCTGCGCCTGACGGGGCGCCCGGCGGAGCACGTCGACTTGGTCGAACGCTACTGCAAGGAACAGGGGCTTTTCCGCCTTCCGGGGGCGGCCGACCCGGAGTTCAGCACCCGCCTGACGCTCGACCTGGGGTCGGTGCGCCCCTGCGTCGCGGGGCCGCGCCGGCCGCAGGACCGGCTGTCGCTGGCGGCGGTGCCAGAGAGCCTGCGGGCCATGACGGACGGCCGGACCTCCGCCGCTTCCGGCCCAGGCGGCGGCGTCGCGGTGGCAGAGCGCGCCGCGCTACGCGACGGGGCGGTCGCCATCGCCGCGATCACCAGTTGCACCAACACGAGCAACCCTTCGGTCATGGTCGCCGCGGGCCTGCTGGCCCGCAACGCCGTGGCGCGCGGCCTGCGCGTCGCCCCATTCGTCAAGACGTCCCTGGCTCCCGGCTCGCGCGTGGTCACCGACTACCTGCAGGCGGCCGGGTTGCTCGAACCCCTGGAGGCTCTGGGTTTTGCGGTCGTGGGCTACGGCTGCACGACCTGCATCGGCAATAGCGGCGCCCTGATCGACGCGGCGGCGGCGGCGGTGCGCGACGACGGGGTGACGGTCGCGGCGGTGCTCAGCGGCAACCGCAACTTCGAGGGCCGTGTCAACCCGCTGGTGCGCGCGAACTACCTGGCCTCGCCCCCGCTGGTGGTGGCCTACGCACTGGCTGGCACGGTGGACCTCGACCTGGAGGCCGAGCCGGTCGGCGTGGACGCCCAGGGCCGGCCGGTGCTGCTGCGCGAGTTGTGGCCGAGCCCGGGCGAGGTGGCGGAGATCGTCGAGCGCGTGCTGCGCCCGGGCATCTTCCGCAGCCGCTACGCGGAGGTTTTCTCCGGCGACGAGCACTGGCGCGGACTGCCGGTGCCGCAGGGCCTCATGTTCGAGTGGGACGCCGATTCGACCTACGTGCGCCGCCCCCCCTTCTACACCGCCATGCCGGGGGCGGGCCGGCCGTTCCACGGGGCGCGGGTCCTGGCCCTGCTCGGGGACTCGATCACGACCGACCACATCTCGCCGGCGGGTTCCATCGCCGCCGACGGCGACGCCGGCCGCTACCTGCGGTCCCATGGGGTGGGGTCGGGCGACTTCAACAGCTACGGCGCGCGGCGCGGCAACCACGAGGTGATGATGCGCGGCACCCTGGGCAACATCCGCCTGCGTAACGCCATGGTGCCCGGGGTGGAAGGCCCGTACACCCTGCTGCAACCCGAACAGACGCGCGCGACCATCTTCGAGGCCGCCCAGCGCTACGCACAGCGCGGCACGCCGCTGGTGGTGGTCGCGGGCCGCGACTACGGCACGGGCAGTTCGCGCGACTGGGCGGCCAAGGGTGCGGCGCTGCTCGGCGTGCGCGCGGTCATCGCCGAGGGATTCGAGCGTATCCACCGCTCTAACCTGGTCGGCATGGGGGTGCTGCCGCTGGAGTTGCCGGCGGGCACCACCTGGAAGGGGCTGGGCTGGTCCGGAGCCGAGGTGTTCGACGTGGACTGGGAGGGTGCGCCCCGGCCCGGCATGGAGGTGGCCTTGGTGGTCCACCAACCAGATGGCGGGACGCAGAAACTCGCGCTACGGGCGCGCATCGACAGCGCCACCGAGGCCGAGTATGTGGCTGAGGGCGGCATCCTGCCCCGCAGCCTGCGGCGGGCCTTGGTCTGAAGGCAGGCGGCTCCCCGGCGGCGCATGCGCGGCCGGACGGAGGTGGCAGATCCTGGCCTCCGGCCGCGCTTGCGCCGTCGGGGAGCCGGTGCTATCCTGGCGGCACTCGATACGGCTTCCCTGCTGTGTGCGAGACGGCGCCGGAGTTGTTGAACCTACGCCAACAACTCGGGAGCCCAACTCCGCGGACCAGCGTGCTGGCCCCGCATGGACGGGGCCGCCCACAACGTTCGCGGGAGGCGCCCACCTGCCATGGGCAGGTTTTCACACCCGGCGTCTACGGCACGGTGGGGATGTTCCGGCCAAGCCGAACCCGGCGCGAAGGGTGGGGGCCGGTTGGGCAACGGGCGGGAGGAGCGGCGCCCGCTGTGGGCGGATGCGCCCGGGACCGTACCGCTTGCCGCCCGGATGCGGCCCCGCACCCTGGATGAACTGGTCGGCATGCAGCAGCACATCGGACTGGGCACGCCGCTGCGGCGCGCCCTCGATGCCGGTCGCCTTCCTTCCCTGATCCTCTGGGGACCCCCCGGTTGCGGCAAGACCACCCTGGCGCGCCTGCTGGCCGAAGCCGGCGGGGCGCAATTCCACAGCCTATCCGCGGTGGAAAGCGGGGTCGGCGAACTCCGCGCCGTCCTGGCGGCCGCGCGCGCGGCACCCGGCCGCACGGTGCTGTTCGTCGACGAGTTGCACCGCTGGAGCCGAGCCCAGCAGGACGCCGCCCTGCCGCACGTGGAAAGCGGCCTGCTGACCCTGATCGGCGCCACCACTGAAAATCCGAGCTTCGAGGTCGTCTCCGCGCTGCTGTCCCGCTGCCGCGTGATGCGGTTGGCGGCGCTGGCCGAAGCGGACCTCGGCGTGCTCCTGCGCCGGGCGGTCGCCGACGAGCGGCGGGGGGTGGCGGCCCTGCGCGTCGCGCTCGACCCGGAAGGGGAGCGGCAGCTGTGCGCGCTGGCCGGGGGGGACGCGCGGGTCGCCCTTTCGCTGCTGGAGTTGGCCGCGACGGCGACCCCGCCGGAGCCCGACGGCAGCCGCCGCCTCACCGCGGCCGTGGTCGCGCAAACCGCCCAGCGCCGGGCCCTGCGCCACGACCGCGCCGGCGACAGCCATTACGATGTCATCTCGGCGCTGATCAAGTCGGTGCGCGGCTCGGACCCCGATGCGGCGCTGTATTGGCTGGCCCGGCTGCTGGAGGCGGGGGAGGACCCGCTTTTTGTGGCGCGCCGGCTGGTGCTGCTGGCGTCGGAGGACATCGGCCTGGCGGACCCTGCGGCCCTGCCGCTGGCCGTCGCCGCGTGGCAGGCCGCGCAGTTCGTCGGCATGCCGGAAGGCTATCTGCCGTTGACGCAGGCGACGCTGCACCTGGCACTGGCGCCCAAGAGCAACTCGGTGCTGCGCGGCTACCGCGCCGCGGCCAAGGACGTCGCCGACCACCCGGAACTCGAGGTGCCGCTGCACCTGCGCAACGCGGTCACCGGCCTGATGCGCGCCAGCGGCTATGGGGCGGGGTACCGCTACGCCCACGACCATCCGGGCGGGGTGGCGGCGCAGCACCACCTGCCCGACGAACTGCGCGGCCGCCACTACTACGTCCCCGGGGGCCTGGGCGCGGAGCGTGCGCTGGCGGCACGCCTGGCGGAACTGCGTCGGCGGCTGCAGGGCGGGGGCGGCGATCCCGGCCGGGGTTCGTGAACCGGAGTCCGCGTCCGATACCCTTCGTGGACGGAGGGCCGCGAGGGGAGCCGGGCGTTGCACGAAGGCGGGGACGAGGGCGGACACAATGAAAACGCGGGTTCCGGGCGCTGGTTGCTGACCTACGCCGACATGATCACGCTGCTGATGATCTTCTTCATCGTCCTGTATGCCTTCAGCACGACCGACCAGCGGAAGTACCGCGAGATCGCCATGTCGTTGCAGGCCGCCCTGGCGGGTGCCCCGCTGCAGCGCGGCCTGCCGCAGGCGACGGCCAACGCCCTGGTGCAGATGACGCCCAATCCGGCCGCGACGCCCAAGATCGGGCCCGATCCGGCCTCACGGCAGTTGGCGCAGATGCAGGCGCACATCCAGGCGGTGCTCCGGGCCGGCAAGGTGCGCGAGGTCACCCTCTACCGGTCCGCGCAGACTCTGGATATCCGCTTTGAGGGCAGTTCCGTCTATTTCGCCTCGGCCAGCGCCCAACTCAAGCCGCGCTTCAAGCAGGTGCTGCGGTCGTTGGCGCCGGTGCTGAAAAAGTCTCCGGGCGCCATCCATATCCAGGGCTTCACCAACGACCTGCCGCTGCACAGCGCCCGCTATGCGACGGCCTGGGAGCTGTCGGCGGCGCGCGCCGTCCACGTCACCCGCTACCTCACCGAGTTCTGCGGGTTGGACCCCCACATGATCGACGCCGAGGCGTACGGCCAGTGGCACCCGCTGTATCCGAACGACAGCGCCAAGAACCTCGCCCTCAACCGCAGCGTGGACATCGTGGTCACCACGCAAAAGCCGCTCGGCTTGAACCAGGGCGGCCCGGATGTGGCCCCTCCAGGCGGCCGCCTGTGAGCGCCGCCGCGCCGAGGTCCGGGTGCGGGAGGACGGCCGGGCGGAGGCGTCCCCCTAAGGCTGGCGGCGGCGCGTTCGTTGCGGTCCGGGCGTCGGCTTGGGTTGGGGCGGAGCCGGTGGTTCGGCCCGGACCACGGCCATGCCCGCCGTCCGCTCCCGTTCGGCGGCGCGGGCCGGGTGCGGCGCCGGGCTGGGCGAGGGCCAGGCGCGGTGCCCGGGCGCAGGGATCGCCGGCTGCCACCACTGGCGCAGGAACTCCCGCACGACCCCGACCGCCGGCACGGCGAGCAGGGCGCCGGTGAAGCCGGCCAGGTTCCAGCCGCCGAAGACGGCGAGGATGACGGTGACCGGGTGCAGTCCGACGGCGCCGCCGGAGATGCGCGGTACGAGGATGTTGCTTTCCAGTTGCTGCGCGGCGATCAGTACCAGCAGCACCCAGAGCACGTGTGGGAAGGGTTGTTCGAGCGCGAGGCCGATCGGCCCGACGGCGCCGAGGATCGGGCCGACCGCCGGCACCAGTTCGAAGATCCCGGCCAGGAAGCCGAGTAGCGCCGCGTCCGGCAGGCCGAGCGCCGCCATGCCGATGCCGACGATGGTGCCGAACAGGGCGCCGACCAGGACTTGGCCGCGCACGTAACCGGCCACCACCTGGGACAGGATGCGGCCGACGTCGCGGGTCGCCGGTTGCCACGGCGCCGGCACGAGCCGGTAGAAGGAACGCAGCATCGCCTCGCCGTCCCAGATCAGGAAGAAGGCGACGATCAGCACCAGCACGGTGTCCGTGGTTACGGTGGCGACGCCCGTGAGCACGTTGATCGACCGCCGCAGCACGCCGCCGCTGGCGCGGGACAGTTGCCCGGCGATGTCGACGTTGACCCCGAAGTGGGCCAGGATGGACTGCCAACTCTGGAGGAGCCCGTTGAGGTGGTTCAACTGCTGGGGCAGCCGCGTCAGGAGTGCCTGGGCTTCCACCACGACGGTGCCGACCAGCCAGGCGACCATGAGCACGAAGGGCACGAGTACGAGCAGCACGACCGCCAGGGCCGCCACCGGCCGCGAGCGGATGGCGCGGTGCAGCCGGTCGGCGAGGGGGCCGAGCAGCACGGCCAGCAACGCACCCAGCGCGGCGACGGTGACCATGGGCGCGAGGGCCTGCACCACCGTCCAGACCAGCCACAACACGGCGGCGGCGGCCAGGATGGCGACCAGTGCATACAGCCACGTCAAGACCCGCTTGGGCTCCACGAGCCCCCCTCCTTCCGGCGTCCGGCCGGGTCAGCGCTCCGGTCGGCGAGGCCGACGGCCGGTGGGTGGAGGAGGCCGCCACGCGCCCGGCCGCCGCCGCCGGGGACCCCCGCGGGAATTGTGTTTGATTCGGCAGGAAGGCATTCCTACCCTGCCGTCCGATTGACACCGCCGGGCACCGACCATAGGATGGACTCAAAGACGCGCAATCACCGGGATTTTGGTGCAGGGGAGGACGCCGTGTACATCTCCACCAAAGGTCGCTACGGCACCAAGGCGCTGTTCGAATTGGCTCTGCACTATGGTGAGGGCCCCCACGCCCTGCGCGAGATCGCCGAGCGCCAGGGGCTGTCGGAGCACTACCTGGAGCAGTTGGTCGCGCCGCTGCGCAAGGCGGGCCTCGTGCAGAGCGTGCGCGGGGCGCAGGGCGGCTACATGCTGGCGCGGGACCCCGGGCTGATCACGGTCGGTGACATCCTGCGCGTCCTGGAAGGCCCGGTCTCGCCGACCGAATGCGCGCTGGACACCTTCGACTTTTCGCGTTGCTGCGCCAACTCCGACGTCTGTCCCGACCGCGACGTCTGGGTGCGCGTGCGCAAGGGGATCGAAGAGGTCGTCGACCACATCTCCTTGCAGGACTTGGTGGACGACTGGCAGCGCAGCCACGAGCGCGCACCCATGTACTACATCTGATGTGGGTACCGGCGCGGCGGCGGCGGCCGGAGTCCGAGGGGGGAGCGCACCGCCCGGCGTCGCCTCCGCGGCGGGCGTGTCGCCGCAGAGGAACCGCTGGGGGGATGCGACGGTGGATCCGCAGGCGACGCCTGCCGCACAGGCGGCGGCAGGGCGTCGCGTCTACCTCGACCATGCGGCATCGGCACCACCGCGGCCCGCGGTCGCGGCCCGGATGCTTCAGGTGCTGCGCACGGTCTGGGGCAATGCCTCCAGCGCCCACACCGAGGGCCGGCTGGCGCGGGCCGTCCTGGAAGAAGCCCGCGCCGAGGTGGCCGCCCTGGCCGGGTGCCGGCCCGAAGCCGTCATCTTCACCTCTGGCGGCACCGAGGCCAATAACCTGGCGGTGCTGGGCGCGGCCTACGCCGGCGGGCGGCGCCGGCACTTGGTGGTGTCCGCGCTGGAGCACGCGTCTGTGCTCGAGCCCTGCCGCGCCCTGGCGCGGCAGGGCTTTGAGTTGACCACCGTGCCGCCCGGCCGCGACGGCCGGGTGGACGCCGGGGCGATGGCGGCTGTGCTGCGGGACGATACCGCGCTGTGTGCTCTGATGCTCGCCAACAACGAGGTGGGAACGCTGCAGCCGGTGTCGGAGGTCGCCGCCGCCTGCCACCGCGGCGGCGTACCCCTGCTGGTCGACGCCGTGGCCGCCGCGGGGCGGGTGCCGCTGGCCGCCGCCACGGCGTCGGCCGACTACCTGACCCTGGCGGCGCACAAGCTGGGCGGACCGCAGGGGGCGGGCGCCCTGGTGGTGGCGGACGGCCGCGGCCTGGAGCCGCCCTGGCGCGGCGGTGCGCAGGAACGGCGCTGGCGGCCCGGTACGGAGGCGATCGCCGCGCTGGCGGGGTTCGGCTGCGCCGCCCACTTGGCGCTCTCCGGTCTGGAGCGGGAGTCGTCGCGTCTGCGGCGGCTGTCGGACCGCTTGGCGCAGGCGGTGCGCGCGGTCTGTGCCGAGGCCGTGCCGACCGGGGCGCTGGACCCGGAGCAACGGCTGCCGGGGTTGGTGTCCTTCGTCTTTCCAGAGTTGGACGGGGAGGCGTTGCGCACCCGGCTCGACCTGGACGGGGTCTCGGTCGGCGCGGGAGCCGCCTGCAGTTCCGGCGCCTCCATGGCCTCGCACGTGCTGGCGGCGATGGGGTATCCACCCGCTGCCTGCCGTAGCGCGATCCGACTGTCGCTCGGTTGGAACACGCGCGCGGCCGACGTCGACCACGCCGCCGCCGCGCTTGCCGCGGCGGTCGCCGTGCAGCGGCGGACGCGCGCCGGCTGAACGGTGGGCGCCGCAGCCGGGTCGGCACCGGAGGGAGGGTCCGGGCGTGCTGGTGGTGGTGGCGATGTCCGGCGGCGTGGATAGTGCGGTGGCCGCCGGGCTGCTGCGGGAGCAGGGCCATCGGGTGGTCGGCGTCACCTTGCAGCTTTGGCCGGAGCAGGATGCCCAGCGCAGTGTGCGCCATGGCGGCTGCTGCGGCCTGGGGGCGGTGCGCGACGCGCGCGCGGCGGCCGACCGGCTCGGGATCCCGCACTATGTGTTCGAGATGCGCGAGGCCTTCGAACGCGCCGTCATCGCGGAGTTCGCCAACGCCTACGCGGCCGGCCGTACACCGAACCCGTGCATCGCCTGCAACGAACACATCAAGTTTCACGCCCTGTTGGATAAGGCGCGGCTGCTCGGTGCCGAGGCGTTGGCGACCGGCCACTACGCGCGCATCGTCCGCGGACCGGACGGCGCGCCGCGCCTGGCGCGGGCGGCCGATCCGGTGAAGGATCAGTCATACGTGCTGTATCCGCTGCGGCGCGGCGACCTGGCCTGGGTGCGCTTTCCGCTCGGCGATCTGGCCAAGACGGAGGTTCGCGCCCGTGCCCACGGCTTCGGCCTGGCCTTGGCGGACAAGCCGGACAGTCAGGAAATCTGCTTCGTCGGTCCGCAGGGGCACGCGGCTGTGGTGGGGGAGCGGGTGCCGGAGGCGCTGCGGCCTGGGCCGATGGTTGATTCCACCGGGCGGGTGGTCGGGACGCACCGTGGGATCGCGCACTACACGGTCGGACAGAGGCGCGGCCTGGGGCTGGGCGGGCCGCGGCCGTTCTACGTCGTCGCGGTCGACGCGCCGCGCAACACCGTGGTGGTCGGGGATGTGGCCGACCTCGACGCGGCGGCCTGCACCCTGGTGCGGCCGAACTGGCTGGTGGACGCGCCGCCGCCCTGTGGCACGCCGGTGTCGGCCAAGGTGCGCTCCGGTCCGGCGCTGCATCCGGCCCGCCTCGGGCCGCAGGACGGAGACGGTTTGCAGGTGGTGTTCGATCCGCCGTTGCGCGCGGTCACCCCGGGCCAGGCCTGCGTCCTGTATGACGGGGACGTGGTGCTGGGTGGCGGCGAGATCGGGGCGGTGCGGCAGGCGGCTCAGCCCGAACTGCGCAGGACGATCCAGGTACCGCTCGCCAGTTCGTAGAGCTGTACCGTGACGCGGTGGTCGCCGACATCGACCGCGGCCGACGCCTGGTGGTGGGGTTGCGGGGTGAGGCGCACGGAGGCGGAGGGCTGGCCGCTCCAGCCGCGGTCGGCCGCCATCGCCTTCGCGGCTGCGGCCGCCAGGTCCGCGGGCGGCCGGCGTTGGGCCGGGCTGGTGCCGAAGTCCTCCGGCGTGAGCCGGCCGCCGTCAAGGCGGTAGCCGTGCTGGCTGGGTCCGACGCTGAAAAAGCCGTAGGCGAAGCAGAGGCATAGGGGAACGGCGCCCTCGGCGCCGGCCGACAACTGGCGCACCTCCACAAAGATACGCGCGGCCGATTGGCCGGCGGCGTTGCCCGCCGGCAGGGCGGCCAGCAGGTCGAGGTGACGCACGCCGCCCCAGTGGCGCAGGAATTCGGCGAAGCTCTGTCGGTCCTGCCACGCGGGCGAGAGGTAGGCGTAGGCCCGCGCGAACGGGCCGGCGGCGGTGCTGCCCGGCTGGGCGGGCGCGCCGTACTGCCCGGCGACCGCCGCGCCGAGCGACCAGAAGAAGGCCCGCACCGCCTGGACGGGGTCGGATGCCGCGGCCGGCCACGACTCCGGGGGGGCCAGTGCCGCCCGCGCCAGGCCGGCCACGGGTGGGGCGCTGGCTGGCAGGAGGTGGACGGCGCGCACCGGGAGCCAACTGGCTCCGGCAATCAGCGCGAGCACGCCGCCCGCGCCCAGAAGCTTGCGCCAGAACAAGCCATGCCCTCCCCGCCGGGCCTCCCCGCAGGTGTATGACTGCCGGGGGTGGATCAGAACGGAGCCTCCACTGGGGCCCGCGGCGGGCCGCCCGGGACCATGCAGATTCCATGAATCCATTTCCGCCGGATGCGCAGTCCTGAAGGATTCCGCCCCTGGGCGTCCAATCAGCGGCTGCAGGCGGGTGTTACGGTGGGTTCATTGTGCCGGTCCAGGATGGAGGGCGGGTCCGACGTGGATGCGCGGCTCTGGTTTGCGCAGGTCTAATTGAATTGTTTTCGCCCTTCGGGACCGGACCCCGGCCCGGGATCCGGGACGCAGCAGAAGGGGGTCGACTAGAGGAGATGGCGGACGTGCTGGGCGGCGAGGGTGCGCAGAGGCTCCGCTTCGGTCGGCGCGACGCGATGCGGCTGGCCGCCGGTTCCGCGGTGGTGGTGGCCGGTTCGGCGACGTTGGCGGCCTGCGGTATGACGGTGCCGAGCGCGGTCCAGACGACGGGCGTGGCGACGATCAATCTGAAGGCGGCGAAGCCGACCAACGCCAAGTCGATGGTCTCGGCGCGCAACGGCGCCTATTCGCTCGTGGCTACCGGAACCGGTCCCCAGGGTACCGCGGACGAGTTCAGCTACTACTTCGGGACATCCAACGCGGCCAACGCCACATGGAGCTGCAAGGTCCGGACCCAGGCCACCGTCAGCGGCGATGGTAGCAAGTCCAAGGCCGGCCTCATGGTGCGGGCGTCCGGCGATCCGGCGGCCGCCTTTGCGACGGTGGTCATCACTGACGGCAACGGGGCCAAGTTCTACTGGCGCCCGAAGGACGGTGCGGCCGTCGAGGCTTGGCCGATCGACATCGCCCTGGGTGTCAAGGCTCCGATCTGGCTGCAGATCGAAAAGAAGGGCGACAAGTTCACCGTCGCCTATTCGCAGACGGGAAAGACCTGGCACAACCACACGGGCAATCAGCGGGTGACCTTCACCAAGCCCGAGTACCTCGTGGGGTTGTTGGGCTCGGCCAACGGCAACGGGTCTGGCGTGGACGTCTTCAGCCACGTCACCGGTTTCAAGCCGACGACCTTCGTGGAGGTCTCGAAGGCCTCGGCGAGCCCCAAGAAGTCCACTGGGAAGTCCAGCTCCAAGAAGGGCTGAGCCGGCCGCACCGTGACGCGCGCCTGGAAGGGCCGGGACGATGTTCGTCCCGGCCCTTTTGGGTTTGCACACCGGATCCGGCGCCGCGGCGGCAAGGCCGTCAGGCGTCGTAGCTGCTGATCCAGCGGACCCGGCGCAGTTCGCCCGCGAGGCCCGGCACCTGCGCCAAGAGCAGGATGGTCGCCGCGACAAGCAGGCCCTGGGGCGTCAAGCCATACCCGTCCCGCCGCAGTTCCAGATACCCACCTTCCACCAACCGGTCGCAGGCGGCGCGCGTGCCGGCGTCGGCATGCGTTTCCGCGCGCAGCGCCGCGCCCTCGCGGGCATCGGGCACCAGGCGGCGCAGGATGGCGATGGCCGTCGGGTCGGCCAGGGTCGCGAGTCCGCGGCCGATCTCCGCGTCGGGCACGTCTTGGCCGGGGAGGTCCGCCGTGCCGTGGATGTGCAGGACGCCGCCGTTTCGGGTGAACAGCGTCGCGGCGCGCAAGGTCTGATCCTGCGCGCGGCCGGTGCACAGGAAGTCCTGACCCGCCCACGCGTCGGGGTGGTCGTCGCTCAGGCCCGCCAGCAGTTGGGCGACGACCGCGGTGCGCCTGCGGCCTTCTTCCTCCGGCGCCATGCACCCGAGCCGCTCGCGCAGGGCGCGCACCAGGGCGTCCACCCCCGGATGTTGCGCGGTGGAAAGCAGGGTGTCCGCCGACACCTCAAGCGCCGCACACACCTGCGGCAGCAGGGCCACCTCGGGACAGGACTCCGCGTTTTCCCACTTGGAGACCGCCTGCGCGGAGACCCCGACTCGTTCTCCCAGCTGCTCCTGAGTCAGGCCCTGGGCCCGGCGCGCCTCCTGGACCGAGCGGGCGAATGCCCTGGCGTCCCACATCGCGTCGACCGCCTCCCGGTGTGTGTCCTTGACCGATCTCAGCGTAAGCGCCGTAGCGGGTTGACGGTATGGACGCTCAGATGCGCCGCGCAACCACCGGTTGAGCCTCCCAGATGCGCCGCATATCGCCGTAGCGGCCACATAGACATGCCACTGGTCCAAGCCGCCCGGGAAAGAGGGAGCGGTCATGGTCGCGGTGCCGCGCACGGAGCCGGTGGAGGCCGCTGTTCGTCCGGATCCGGAGGAGGACCTCTTGGCCTTTGTCGCGCCGCGGCTGCGACCCGCGCTACTGGCCCTGCGCGCCGGTGGTGACGCGGTCTGGCGCGAGTTGCGCCTGCGCGCCGGCCGGCCGCTCGGGGTGGTGACGGCGGTCGGCGACCGCTGGCTCGACCTCGCGGGCCGGGTGGTCGAGCCGTGCCGGGCCGAACGGGTGACGGGCGACGATATCGCCCGCACCGTGCAACTGGTGACGCGCGCCTCGGTGTATGCCTGGGCGGACGAGTTGGCCCAGGGCTTTTGCACCCTGCCCGGCGGCCACCGGGCCGGTCTCTGCGGCCGGGCGGTCTGCCGCGGCGGCCGGGTCGTGACCCTGCGGGAGTTCGGCTCGATCAACCTGCGCGTGGCGCGGCAGGTCCCGGGCGTGGCGGCCGGTCTGGCCCGCCGGCTGGGGGCGATGGGCGGTCCCCGCGGGTTGCTGCTGTATGGGCCGCCGGGCGGCGGCAAGACGACCGTGCTGCGCGACCTCTGCCGCCAACTCAGCGAGGGCTGGGCCGCCGCCGGGCTTGCGCCGGTGCGCGTCGCGATCGTGGACGAGCGCTCCGAGGTCGCGGCCTGCCGGGACGGCGTGCCGCAGTTCGACCTCGGGCCGCGCACCGACGTGCTGGACGGTGTGCCCAAGGCTGTGGGGCTGCGCATGTGCGTGCGGGCCCTCGGACCCGAGGTTGTGGCCTGCGACGAGGTCGGCGGACGGGGCGACGCCGCCGCGATCGCCGACGCGGCCCGCTGCGGGGTGGTGGTGGTGGCGACGGCCCATGCCGACGGTTTGGACGCGCTACGGGCGCGGCCCGCGCTACGGGCTGTGCTGGCGTCGGGCGGCCTGCCGCTGGTCTGCGGTCCGCTGCGGGCCGGGCTGGCTCCACCGCCGCCGCAGCCGCTGGACGCGGCGGCCGGCGGGTCGCGGGTACAGGGGGCGGTGCGATGGGTGCGTGGCTGACGGCGCTGGGTGCCGGGTGCCTCGCGGCCGCCCCGAGCGGTTGGGGCTACATCGCGGCGCGGCAGTTGCGGCGGCGGCCGGCCGAGTTGGCGGGGGCGCGCGCGGTATTGGAGGCCCTGCGCACCGAGATCGCGTACGCCGCGACCCCGCTGCCGGGTGCCTTGCGCTCGGCCGCCAGGTCGGGCAGTGGGCCGGCCGCGGATCTGTGCCTCCAAGCGGCAGCCGGACTGGAAGGCGGCGGCGGCGCGTCGGTGCGCGAGGTGTGGGACGAGGCCCTGGCGGCGGTCGATCCACGCTCGGCCTGGACATCCGGCGACGTGGTCGCGCTGGCCGGCCTCGGTTCGGCTCTGGGGGCATCGGACGCGGAGGACCAGGTGCGGCACATCGCCCTGTGCGTCGGCCGCCTGCGCGCGGCCGAGGCACAGGCGGCGGCCCAGGCCGGCAGCCAGGCCCGCATGTGGATGTATCTGGGGGTCCTCGCCGGCCTCGCCCTGGCGCTGACGGCGCTGTGAACCGGAAGGAGGCGCACGGGTGAACGCAGACGTCATCTGGCAGATCGCGGGGCTGGGTGTCCTCATCGTCGTCGTTCACTCGGTGATCAAGACGGCGGGCCGCGACGAACTGGCCTGGCTGGTGACCCTGGCGGGGGTCGTGATCGTCCTGTGGCGGGTGATCGGCGTGGTCAACCAGCTGTTCCAGGCCGTGCGGGCGGTGTTTCAACTTTGAGCCGGGCGGCGGCGGGGGGTGGCGTGGGTGACCGTCCTGGCCCTGGTGGGATTCGCCCTGGTCTGCCTGGTCTGCCTCGTCGTGCTGCGGCCGCTGCGGCCGGAGTTGGCGGTCCTGCTCGGGCTCGCGGCCTCGGCGCTGATCTTCGCCGCCCTGCTGCCGCGGGTGCGGGCGATCCTCGACACCCTGCAGACCCTGGCCCGGCAGGGAGGGGTCGATGGGGCCTACCTCGGTCTGGTGCTGCGGATCATCGGCGTGGCCTACATCGCGGAGTTCGGGGCGCAACTGGCACGGGACGCGGGCGAGGGCGCGCTGGCGGCCAAGGTGGAACTGGGCGGCAAGATCCTCATCCTCTCGTTGGGGCTGCCGATCCTGCTCGGCATCCTGCAGCTCATCACCCGGCTCATCGGTTGACCGACCGCCCGCGCCGGGAGCGGGCGCGGCCGCGGCCGGGATGGATCGCGGTATGGCTCCTGCTCGTGGCGGCGCTGGTGGCGCTGGGCCCGCCGGTTGCGGCCGCGGCGGGTGTCGCTTCCGCATCCGCCACCGCTACGGCAGGCTCGACGGCGGGGGCCGCCACCGCCGCGGGCGCGGGCGCGGCGATGGGCGGCGGCGGCGCGGGCGGAAAGCCGGGCCTGCCATCCCCGGCGTCGCTGGCCCTCAAGGAACTGGGGCGCCTGGACACGGCTCCGGTCAAGGCCTTCATCGACCGGATCGACCGGGAACTCGGGCCCGGGGCGCCCCTGACCTGGCAGAGCCTGCGCGATTTCATCGAGGGGCGCGGCCTGCTGCGCCATCCGGGCCGGCTGCTGCCGGCGCTGGGTGGGCTGTTTGTCGGCGAGTTGCGCAAGAGCATGGGGCTGCTCGGCAAGCTGCTGCTCTTGGTGGTGCTGGCCGGCGTGGTGCGCCAGATTCAGGGTGCCTTCGAGGGGGAGGTGGTCGGACGGATCGCCGACGCTGTGGTATTTCTGGCCCTGGGGGCCATCTGTCTGGTCGGTTTCGGGCTGGCGGTGGGCATGGCGCGAGGCGCCATCCGCGACCTGTCCTCCTTCATGCTGGCCCTCCTGCCGGCGATCGTGGGGCTCTTGGCGTCCAGCGGCGCCTGGACGGCCGCGGGCCTGATGCACCCGGTGATGGTGGCGGCGATCGACGGGGTCGGCCTGCTGGTCCGGGAGGTCGTGTTCCCCCTGGCGTTGCTGGGGGCGGTCCTGGACATCACCAGCGCCCTTTCGCCGTCGTTCCGCCTCACCAGCCTGGCGGGTCTGCTGCGCCAGGTGAGCACGGGCCTGCTCGGTTTGTTGTTCACGGTCTTCCTCGGGATCGTCGCCGTCCAGGGGGCCGCCGGCTCGATCGCCGACAGCGTCGCGCTGCGCACGGCCAAGTATGCGACCAGGGCCTTTGTGCCGATCGTCGGCGGCATGCTCGCGGACATGACCGACCTGGTGCTCACCTCCAGCCTGCTGCTGCGTTCGGGCCTCGGTCTGGTCGGTCTGGTGTCGGTCGCGTTGCTGGTGGCGATTCCGGTGCTGAAAATGCTGGCGCTCTGGTCGATCTACCGCCTGGCGGCGGCGTTGGCCCAACCCGTCGGCGGTGAGGCAGTGGCGCAGGTCCTGGGTGGCGTCAGCAGCGCGCTGGTGGTTCTGACGACGGCGGTCACCGTGGTCGGGCTGATGTGCTTTTTGTCTTTGGCGGTGTTGGTCGGCGCCGGGGGCGCCGGCCTGCGCTGAGGCGGCGGCATGTGGTCCGCGGGGGGGCGGGGCGGTGCAGGGGTTGGACGCCTGGATCCACGGTCTGGTGGCGCTGCTGTTTCTGGCCGGCATCGCCGAGTTGCTGCTGCCGTCCGGTACTTTCAAGGGCTACGCCCGTTCGTTCCTGGGTCTGCTGGTCCTGCTGGGGGTGCTGCGGCCGGTGGTGGGTCTGATGCAGGGGCAGTGGCGGCTGGCGTGGCCCGCGCTCCCGGCGGTGTCCAGTGCGGGCCCGGCGTCGGTGGCCGCCGCGGCCGCGGCCGTCCGCACCTACGAGTCCCTGGTGGCGTCGCAGGTGGCGCGCACGGCGGGCGGTGTGCTGGGTGTGGAGCAGGCGCGCGCCACGGTGGCCTTCGGTGCCGCCCGTGGCGGTGGGTCGATTCCGGTCACCGGCGCGGCGGTGACGGTGCTGGTCGCGCCCGGCCACCGCCCGGCGACCGTCGCCGCGGCCGTCCGTACCGCGGTCGCGGTGGCTCTGCACCTGGACCGGTCGGCGGTACGGGTCGCACTCGGCTGAGCGCCGCAGCTGCGCGGGCGGACGCCGGATGTCCCGTGGGGGCTGCGGGTCGGTGGTCGGTCGGGACCGGAAGGTGGGGGTGGCAATGGCCGGCGCGGGCGGAGCGGGAGACGGCCCCAGGACGGGAGCGGTGCGCCCGTTCCATCGCTTCAGTCTCTTCAACCGGTTCAACCTTTCCAACCTGTCCAACCTTTCCCATTGGAAGGCGGGCGAGTGGCGCACAGCGGCCTGGCTCGGCGGCCTGCTGGTGGCCGGGCTGGTGCTGTTGATGGCCCGGCCGGCGACCGCCCCGGTCGTCGGCGGCACCGTCAGCCCGCCGGCCGGTCGGGGCGGGGGTGGCAAGCCGCTGGTCACGACCGGCTCGAGCGATCCGCTACGGGCCCAGGAGCAGTCCATGGACCGGGAGTTGGAGGCCAGCCTTGAGCGCATCGCCGGCGCCGGCCAGGTCACGGTGCGCGTCGACCTGGCGTCGGGGGCCGTCACGCACTTCGCCGCCAACACGCAGGACACCGACAGCGTCACCCGCCAGGGCTCACCGGGCGGCAGCAGCCAGACGACGACGCAGCAAAACCGCAGCCGTCAGCTACTGGTCGGGTCCGGAGGCGGTCCGACGGTCCAGTCGGTCCAGGCCCCACAGGTGCGCGGTGTGCTGGTGGTGGCGACGGGTGCCTCGGCGCTCACGGTGCGCACCGAACTGGCGGCGGCCGTGCGCGCGGCGACCGGAGCGCCGTTGTATCGCATCGCGGTGCTCCCGGCCGCGGCGGAGACGGGATAGGGGGGTGGCGCGGATGCTCTGGCGGGGGGCGGTGGCCGTGATCCGTCGGCGTGAGGTCTGGCGGTTGGCGATCTTCGCGGCACTGGTGGCTGGTGCGGCCGGGCTGATCGCATCTCAGTGGGGTGTGGTCACGCAGGAGGGCATGCGCGGGGCGGGTTTTGCCTGGTCGGAACTGCGCGGGGCCGGAGCCGCGGGCACGGCGCCGGCCGCCTCGACCAAGGCGTCCAGCCATGCGGCGGCGGCGACCCGGGCCGTGGCGGGTGCCGGCGCGGTCGCGTCCGCCGCCCACGGCTACTTCGCCGCCGCGCGGTTGCAGCGGGCATCGGCGGAGAGCCGCGAGATCGACGCCCTGCGCCAGCTGATCGACGGGGCACATACCGCGAGCACGGCGCGGGCCGAGGCGAGCCAGCAGTTGCTGCAGTTGGAACGGGAGCGCCAGCAGGAGGTGACCGCCGAGTTGGTCCTGGCAGCCAAAGGCTTCACCAGATCCCTGGTCCTGCTGCGCTCGGGCGGGGCCACCGTCGTCGTCCGGGCCTCCCATTTCACCGCGTCGCAGGCGGCCGAGGTGGCCCAGGCGGTGGCCTCGGTCGCGGGCATCAATCCGGCGCGGGTGCAGATCGTGCCGCACGCGTGAAGCCGCCGCCGTGCGCCGCGCCCGCGCACACCGTATAATCGGCACACGGGTGCTGGCGGAGGCGGTGACGGCCGCGGACGACAGGCACGGCGAGACGGAGACCCCGCCCGCGGAGGCCGGGGCGCAAGCCCCCGGCACCGTCGGGGAGTATCGCATCGCCGACGACGTGGTGGCGGCCATCGCTGGGATGGCCGCCGCCGCCGTGCCCGGTGTGGCCGGTCTGGGGGGCAGCCTCCCGCTCGGGCTTTCCGAGGTGCTGGCCAAGCGGCACGCTACGCGCGGCGTCCGGGTGGAGATGGGCACGCGGGAGGCGGCGATCGACCTGCACCTGCAGGTGCGCTACGGGGTGCAGATCCCCGCGGTGGCGCAGCGCGTCCAGGAGAGCGTCAAACGGTCGGTCGAGTCAATGACGGGCCTGTCCGTGGTCGAAGTCAACGTCTACGTGCAGGGGCTGGAAGCGGGCGGGCCGGCGGATGCGGCGCCGGCTCCGGACCCGCGGGGGGCGGTGTGAGGCGTGGGCCTGCTGGACCGGGTGCTGCTCACGTTCTATACCTTCGCCCTGATGGTGTTTGCCGCCCTGGCGCTGGTGGTCGCCCTCGGGTATCAGCCGGCGTTCGAGGCCTTTCGGGTGGCGATGCTCAGCCCCACGGGCCGCTGGGCCACCGGTGTGGGCAGCCTGCTGGTGTTGGTGGCGAGTGTGCGGCTGCTGTATTCGGCCTTTGCCCTGCCGCGGGCGCAGGTGGTGCACGAGACGGCGTTCGGCGAGGTGCGCATCACCCGCGAAGCCGTGGACCATCTGGTGCAGCGGGTGGGCCGCCAGGTGCGCGGCGTGCGCGACGTCCGGCCGCACGTCACCATCGGCCCGGACGGGGTGCGGGCGAGGTTGCGCGTCTGGGTGAGCCAGGAGGTGCACATCCCTTCGCTGGCCGCCCAGGTGCAGGACGAGCTACGGCGGGCCGTGCGCGACGTGGTCGGGGTGGAACTGGTGGACCTCGCGGTGCGGGTGGAGAACATCGGCACCGACGTACGGCGTGGCCGGGTCGAGTGAGCACCGGCGGCGGTCCGACGGGGGAGGGGGCGGGGGTGGGCGCCGGGGAATGGCGCAGGGTTTGGGCCCGCCACCGGGGTAAGCTCGTCGGCGCGGGCGCCGGCTTCCTGGTGGCCTTGGCCATCATGGCGTGGGGGCTCTGGTGGACGCTGTTCATCGCCTTCGCCGTGACGCTCGGCTACGTGATCGGACAGTATGTGGACGGTGATTCGGACGGATTGGTGGCTTGGCTTGACCGGCTGCTGCCGCCGGGGCGCCGCTGACGCCGGGGGGCGGGGGACGTGAGGCAGCGGGTGGCGCGGGAGCTTGCGATGAAGGCCCTCTACGCGCGGGACATCGGGCGGGCGCGCCCGCAGGACGTGCTGGACTACCTGTGCGCCCAGGAGGGCGTGGAAGGGGATGCGGCCCGGGAGGCGGCCGAACTCGTCGCCGGGGTGTGGGACCATCTGGCCGTGATCGACCGCACGATCAGCGCGACGCTGCGCAAATGGCAGTTTCAGCGGCTGGCCGCGGTGGACCGCAACGTGTTGCGCGTCGCGGTGTACGAACTGGAGCACGACGCGCACCTGCCCGCGCGGCGGTCCGCCGCGGTGGTGATCGACGAGGCGGTGGAAATCGCCAAGGCGTACGGGGGGGGAGACTCCGGCGACTTCGTCAACGGGGTGCTGCGCCAGATGGCGCGGGACCGTTCCGCCGAAGGTACGCCGGGCTCGTAGCGGCAGGGGGGGCGACGGGATGACGGTTCTGGACGGACGCTCTTTGGCGCGGCAGATCCGGGCGCGGGTGGCGACCGAGGCAGAGGCCCTGAAGCGGGCGGCCGGTGTGACGCCGTGCCTGGCGGCCGTGCTGGTGGGCGACGATCCGGCGTCCGCCCTGTATGTCCGCAACAAGGAGCGGGAGTGCGGCCGGGCCGGTCTGACCTCGCGGGTGCTGCGCCTTTCCCGGGAGACCACCTGGGACGCGTTGCGTGCCGAGTTGGACCGCCTCGGCGAGGACGACGCGGTGCACGGGATCCTGGTGCAGCAGCCGCTGCCGCCCCAGATCCCGGTCGACGCCGTGGTGACGCACACCGACCCCCGCAAGGACGTCGACGGGCTGCATCCCCTTTCGGGCGGCCTGCTGCTGCGGGGCGCGCCGGGATTCGTGCCCTGCACCCCGCTGGGCGTCATGGCCCTGCTGCGGCACTATGAGATCCCGCTGCGCGGCCGGCGGGCCGTGGTCGTCGGGCGTAGCGCCCTGGTCGGTAAGCCCCTGGCCCTGCTGCTGCTCGCCGCCGACGCCACGGTGACTTTGTGCCACTCGCGCACGCCGGACCTTGGCGCGGTGACCCGCGAGGCGGACATCGTCTGCGTGGCCGCCGGCCGCGCGGGCCTGTTGACGCCCGACATGGTGCGGCCGGGCGCGGTGGTGGTCGACGTCGGCATCAACCGTGTTGACGACCACCTGGTGGGAGACGTGGCGCCGGGGGTCGCCGAGGTGGCCGGGGCGCTGAGTCCCGTGCCCGGCGGCATCGGCCCGCTGACGATCGCCATGCTGCTGGCCAACACGCTGCAGGCGGCGCGGCGCCTGACCCAGGGGGGCGATGGCCCTGTTTGAGCCGGCGCCCCTCTGGCGGGTGCCAGCACCGCCGACCGCCTGGACCGTCAGCCAACTGACGGCGCGTGTCCAGGCCGTGGTCGAGGGGGCCCCGGATCTGCGCGATTTCTGGGTTGCCGGCGAGATCAGCAACTTCCGCCACCACACCTCCGGCCATATGTATTTCACGCTCAAGGACGAGGGGGCGACCCTGCGCTGCGTCATCTTCCGCGCGCGCGCCGAGCGGCTGCCGTTCCGGCCCGCCAACGGCATGCGCGTGCAGCTGCGTGGGCAGTTGCGCGTCTATGCTCCGGACGGTAGCTACCAGTGCTACGGCGCGGAGATGCGGCCGGATGGCATGGGCAGTCTGCACATCGCGTTCGAGCAGCTCAAGGAGCGCCTCGCCCGTGAGGGATTGTTCGCCACCGAGCGCAAACGCGGCCTGCCACGCCTGCCGCGGCGCGTGCTGGTGGTGACCTCGCCCAACGCGGCGGCGCTACGCGACGTGGTCCAGATCGCCCGCGGCCGGTGGGCGGCCGTGGAACTTGTGCTGGTCCCCGCGGCGGTGCAGGGGGCGGAGGCGCCCGCCGCCATCGTGCGGGCCCTGCGTGCCTGCGGCCGGGTGGATGCGGACGTTGTGTTGCTGGTGCGCGGCGGCGGGTCGTTGGAGGAGCTCTGGGCCTTCAACGACGAGGCGGTGGCCCGCGCCATCCGCGCCTGCCCGTTACCTGTGGTGACCGGCGTCGGCCATGAGACCGACTTCACGATCGCGGACTTTGCGGCGGACCGGCGCGCCCCGACGCCTTCGGGAGCGGCGGAGTTGGTCGTGCCCGACCAGCGGGCGCTACGCGGCGAGGTTGCGGCCGCCGGCGGCCGGGCGGAGCAGGCGCTGCGCGCGCGCCTGCGTCAGGCACGACAACGCCTGGCGGGCCTGGCGCGCGGTCCGCTGGCGCGGCCGGAGGCGGCCTTCCGCGCCCAGCGGACGCGCTGGAC
>JAJZXK010000037.1 GCA_021806565.1 Bacillota bacterium
GCGCACCGCCTCCAGGGCAGCCGCCGCCTGCCCGGCCAGGGGGCCCACCCCCACCGTACGCGTGATGTCCGCGCAGTAGCCGTCCACTTCCGCGCCGAGGTCGATCCAACACAACTCCCCCGGCGCCAGCACCCGCCCCGAGGTGCCGGCGTGGGGCTCGGCGCCGCGCGGCCCCGAGGCCACCAGCACGCCGAACGGCGAGCGCGTCCCGTGCGCCAAGAGCACCGTCTCGCACGCGGCGGCGACCTGGCGTTCGCTTGCGCCAGCCACCGCGGCATCCATGCCGGCCCGCACCGCGGCGCAGGCGATCGCGGCCGCCTGGCGCAGGCAGGCCAACTCCTGCGCGTCCTTGATCTGGCGCAACCGGTCCAGATCGGCATCGATCGGGTGCCAGCGGGCGCGGGGCACGGCCGCTTCGACCGCCGCGCGCTCAGCCAGGCGCATCACCCCGAACTCCGCACCGAAGGCGGCCGGCCGACCCCCGAAACCGCCAAACGCCCTCGCGACGGCCGGCTCCGGTCCGGCCTCGTCGCGGTAGGTGAACAGGCGCGCCTCCGGCAGTGCCGCCGCCCAGCGTTCGGACTCGAAGGACGGCACGACGCCGACCGCGCCGTTGGCCGTCCATGCCAGGACGCTGAGGCGTTCGCTGGGCCGCACGTCCAGACCGGCAGCCCAGCGAAGACCGGGCCCGGGTACCAGAAACCACGCGTCCAGGTTGCGGCGCGCCAACCGCTCCGCCAAGCGGCTGCGTCGTTGCTCCACGGCCGCCGCCGCGCTGGCGCCCTCAGGTCCGCTCAAACCGCAGCCGGCTTGCCGCTGACGATCTCTCCAAGCTCCTCGCCGCTGACCGTCTCCTTTTCCTGCAGTCGCCGGGCGATGTCGTCCAGCTTGTCGCGGTTCTCCCGCAGCATGGTGAGCGCACGCTCGTAACTCGATTGGACGACCCGGCTGATCTCGCGGTCGATGTGAGAGGCGACCTCCTCCGAAAACGAGCGATCGCGCGAGAGATCGCGCCCGAGGAACGGGTTGTCGATCCGGTTGCCGAAGGTCATCGGCCCGAGTTCCGGACTCATGCCGAACTCCGTGATCATCCGGCGCACCATCTTGGTCACCTGTTCCAGGTCGTTGCTCGCCCCCGAGGTGATCTCCCCGAAGACGACCTCCTCGGCCGCCCGCCCGCCCAACGCCTGGACGACCCTGTCCAGGATCTCGTCCCGCGAGACCAGGTAGCGGTCCTCGGTGGGCAGCGAAATGGTCACGCCGAGCGCCGGGCCCTGAGGGATGATCGTGACCTTGTGCGGCGGGTCGGTGTGCGGCAGCAGCTTGCCCAAGAGGGCGTGGCCGGCTTCGTGGTAGGCGACGACCGGGCGCTCCTTGGAACTGATCACGCGGCTCTTCTTCTGCGGCCCCCCCGCGATGATGCGGTCGATCGCCTCGTCGAGGTCGTCGAGGCTGATGCGCTTTTTGCGTCGGCGCGCGGCCAGCAACGCCCCCTCGTTGATCATGTTCTCCAGATCGGCCCCGGTGAACCCAGGGGTCCGACGCGCCAGCACGTTGAGGTCGACGGTGTCCTCCAGGGGCTTGCCGCGCACGTGCACGCCGAGGATGGCCTCGCGCCCCCGAAGGTCCGGGCGGTCGATGCTGACCTGGCGGTCGAAGCGTCCCGGCCGCAGCAGGGCCGGATCCAGGACGTCCGGCCGGTTGGTCGCGGCCATGATGATGATGCCCTCGTTGGCCTGGAACCCGTCCATTTCGACGAGCAACTGGTTGAGGGTCTGCTCGCGCTCGTCGTGCCCGCCGCCATACCCCGCGCCGCGCTGGCGGCCGACGGCGTCGATCTCGTCGATGAACACGATGCAGGGCGCGTTCTTCTTCGCCTGCTCGAACAGGTCGCGCACCCGGGAGGCACCGACGCCGACGAACATCTCGACGAAGTCCGAGCCGCTGATGCTGAAGAACGGCACACCAGCCTCACCGGCCACCGCCCGGGCGATCAACGTCTTGCCGGTGCCCGGCTCCCCGTAGAGCAGCACGCCCTTGGGGATCCGCGCCCCCAGGGCCACATAGCGTTTTGGATGTTTGAGGAAGTCCACGATCTCCGCGAGTTCCTCTTTGACCTCGTCGATGCCGGCCACGTCGTCGAAGGTCACGCGCTTTTTGGGGTCGTCGGCGTGCATGCGCGCCCGGCTGCGGCCGAACTGCATGACGCGGTTTCCGCCCCCCTGCGTCTGTTGCATAATGAAGATGAAAGCGGCCACCAGCAGCACCAGCGGCAGCACCGTCGTCAGCAGCGCGCTGTACCACGCGTTTTGATTACCGGGCGCGACCTTCACGTAGGCACCGTTGGACAGCGCCAACTGGATGGCGGCGGTGTCGCCGCGCGGCACGACGGTCGCGTAGTGGACACCGCTGTTCAGCGAGCCCGTGACGTGCTGGCCGTCCTGCGCCACGTAGACGGTCTTGACCTTGTGCGACTGCAGATCGGTGACGAAAGTCGAATAGGGGATCTGGGTGTAGCCCTGCCCATGGTTATCCAGCACCGCCGCCAGGGCGATGACGATGAGCAGCATGATCATCCAGAAGGCAACGTTACGAAACACGACAAAACGCACCACCAGTCCCCCTTGGCACAGGCCGGCGGCTTCGGCGAGTGTAGCATAGGCCCCCGGTCAAGACAATGAAACCGGCAAGCCGCACGCTCCCGCCGACTCCGGCGGGCACACCCGCTGAAACTCCAGCCGCAACACCCGCCGGGTCGCCTCGGTCACCGCAAAGCCCAGTGCGGGGCGGCCCCCGGCCACCCACAGCGCACGCCCATCCGCGTCCGTCACCAGACAGGGTCCATGACGCGCGGCGGGTGCCACCCCCGCTTCGCGCAGCAGTTCCCGCACCGCACGCCCCCTGTGCTCCGCACCCCGCACCCGCCAGCGCTCGCCCCGGCGCGGGGCGCGCACCCGTAGCGGCAGGGCGACGCCGGCAGCGTCCCCGACGGCGACATCGCGACCGCCATCCATACCGGCGTGAGCGGGCCGCAGACTCGCCTCCAGCCGACCCCACCCGGCCACCTCCATGCGGCCCGGCACCTCCAGCACGCATTCACCGGGTCCCTGCCCCGCGGTGAAGAAGATGAGTTCCGCGGCCGCCCGGCGCGCGGTCCATCCCCGCGGCAGGTCCACCCGCCCCCCGTCCCTGAGCTCCAATACCTGGAGGACCTGGGCCCGACCGAGCGACGGCGCCCCGGTCAACCCCGTCCAGGCCCGGGCGATGACGCGGAAACGGATGGCGGCCGGCAGCCGGTCGAAACCGGCCCCAACGTCCACCCGGTCCCCGCGGCAGCGGCGCGCGGCCTCCCGCGCCGCCCATTGCGAGAGCGCCGCCTCATCCTCCGCCAGGTTCTCGGCCGCGCGCAAGAGGGCCGCGCGCACTCCCGCACCGCAGGCGCGCTCAAGGGCCGGCAGGACTTCGAGGCGGACCGCCGCGCGCGGGCGCTGCGCCAGGGAGTTGCTCACGTCCTCATGCCATCGCCGCCCCCGCAGGCGCAGGTACTCCTCCACCTGGGCCCGCGGGACCCGCCACAGGGGGCGGACCAACCGGCCCCGCCAGCCGCCGGCCCCGCCGAGCGGGCGGACCGGCCGGATGGCGGACAGTCCGCGGCTGCCCGCCCCTCGAGCCAAGCGCAACAGCACGGTTTCCGCTCCGTCGTCGGCTTGGTGGGCCACCGCCACGACGCCGCCACCGGCCTGGGCGGCCGCCGCGGCGAGGAAGGCGTAGCGGGCATCTCTGGCGGCGGCTTCCAGGGACCGCCCCCCGCCGGTCAGGGCGGAGCGGACCCCGCCGGAGACGAAGGGGATCGACAACCCGTGCGCCAGTGCGGCGACCCCGGCCAGTTCCGCGTCGGCCTCGGGCCGCAGCCCGTGATGGAAATAGGCGGCGACGGCCCGCGGCCGCAGCCGCCGGGGTAGCTCGCACGCCGCCAGCAGGAGTGCCGTGGAGTCCGCTCCACCGGACACCCCGAAGACGACCGTCTCGCCGGCACGCCACATCGCGTGGTCACGCACCGCCCGCGCGACGCAGTGCACCAGTGCGGAGCGGGCCGCCGCCGGAACCGGAGCCTGTGAGCCAGCGGCAGGCAACAACCGTGACATCGTCGTGGTCCGTGATCCCCGCGACCGCCTGCACCAGTTGCACCGCCAAGTCGACCGCTCCCTGCGGCCCCCGGCCGAGGCGGTCTCGCAACCACTGCCCAACCCACCGACCACCTCGCCCAACGGAAACCCGTGCGGCGGGCCGCTCAAGCAGCCCGTCACTCACCAGCAGTACCGCGTCGTCGGGTCGCAACCGCCCGCGCCCCGATCGTACCTCTGGCACTCCCAGGACACCAGCGGGAAGTCCGCCACCAGGCCAATCCCGCACGCCGCGCGCCTGGACGACAAACGCGGGCGCCCCCCCCATCTTATGCCATTCCACCGTTCCCGTACGCAGTTGTAAGAGGAGGAGATCCACCGTCGCGCAACGTCCGACCGACGGGTCGTCCAGCAGCAGGCCGTTCACCTCCGCCAGGGCCGTGGGGACGCCGTCCCCGGCGGCAAGCGCGGCCAGCAGCCGCTCGGCAGCGGCGGCGGCGGCGACGGCCGCCTCGGGCCCCGACCCCATGCCGTCGCTCAGCACGACCGCCAGACGGTCGTCGTCCAGGAGGCGGCAGCGCACGCAGTCACCGCTGACCCGCTGGCCCGTGCGTGCCGCCCAGGTCGCCACCACCTCGTAGCCCGTCCCCCCAGGGGCGGTCCCTTCCCAGCGGACGCAGCGCAGCGGCTGGTTACCCGCCGCCGGCGTCGCGTCCTCCGATGCGGCCGCGACCTCGTCCGCCAACTGCAGGAGTACGTCGCCCAGCCCCGCCAGCGGGATCACGCCGGCACGGTATCCCGCCGCCAGCAGGCGGTGCAGTTCACGGCTCTGGCGGCTCTGGCGCGCCTCTTGGTTGGCGGCGTCCGCCATCTCCCGGGGGCGCAGGCAAAACACGGTGTCCGTGCCGCCCACCTGCTGCCACTGCAGCCCACCCTCCAGGGCGGCCCGCCAGACGTCCGTCACCATGCGGCGGGCGCGGGGCAGCCGCCGTTCCCAACATGCCTCCAGCGACGGACACCCCGGACAGACGCGCTCGGCAAGGCGCAGGGCCTGTGAGACCATCGGCTCCGGATCACCCGGACCCGGGTGTCCCATGCCCACATCGTCCGCGGACGCCGCGGCGGGGGGGGCGGCGACTTCCGCGAGCCTGCGCGACAGCTCCAAACAGGACGCGGCCGCGGCCCGCAGCCGCTCGGCCCGGCTTGCCGCAACACCACCAGGCCCCTCCGGCGTCGCAGGCGCAGGCGCAGAGGCGCTCACACCTGAGACCTCCGACGGCCGCAGGGCACCCAGGACCGCTCCCAGCAGCCCGCCGACGGCCCATGCCCAGGAAGGCGGCGACGCGATCCCGCAGGCGACCGCCGCCATGCCAGCCCCGCAGGTCGCGGCTCTGGACCAGGACGAGGCGGAACGCACCAGCCCCGAGGCGGCACCGGCCACCGCCCCCGCGACGGCGACCCACGCGTGTCCGAGTGCCAAGGCGGCGAGTACTCCGACGGCCGTGCCCGCCAGGGCACCGTCGGCCGCCGTGCCGCGCTGCCGAGCCAGAAAGGCGGCGGCGACCGCGGCCACCGGAAACGGCCCGAGCGGGGTCTGGCCGACACCCGCAGCCACCGCCCCCGCCAGCGCGGCCCGCCCGACGGCCGCGGCCCCGGCGTCGTCGTCCACCGCCATCCGCGACACAATCTCGGCGCCCAGCATGCCGGCTGCGACCTGGGCGGTCAACGCCAGACCACCGGCCCACAGTGGGGCCGAGGCGGCGCCGCCGCCCAGCGCGACCACGGCACAGCCCAGGCCCACCAGCGGCAGCAGAAGGGAGGGAGCCCGGCGCAAGAGGGCGCGCGCGCCGAGCGCCACCGCGACCGCCGCGCCCCCCAAAGCCGCCACAGCCGGAAGGGGGGCGACCAGCGCGAACCCGCCGACGACGGCCAGCGCCCCCAGCCAGCGGACGTCCGGGCCCTCCCAGGTGTCCACGCCCTGATGAAGGGTCAAAAAGAGCGGCACCGCCAGCGCGGGGGCCGCAAACCCGGCCAGGGCGGCTCCGCGACCCACCAGGGCAGAGAGCACCATGATGACCATCCGGACCAGCAGGGCATCGCGGGCCACCGGGTCGTGCCTCCGGCCGCCCCGGACCTGCCCCATGGGTCGAGCCACCCCCGGGCGGATTCTACGGCCCAGGGGCGGCAGAGCTTGTCAAAGCGGGGGGGCTGCGAGCGACCGGCGCACACACCGGACCAGCGCGCGCCCGTCAAGTCACCTCAGTCTGCGGGCGTGGACCCGGAGTCGCAGCTGATCAGCCGGGTGTGGAACAACCGCTCTTGGAACTCGACCAGGGCCGCCATCTGCACTTTTGGAGTACGCGCGTCCCTCTGGGACGACGATCCGTTTGTCCTCGACGTCGTCGCGCCGAAGGACGACCGCCGCCACGCGTCCCGGCCGTCTCCACCGGCTCGAACACCCCAAGGACGCATGCGTCGATCGAGACCCCATCGTCACCCACGGTGCCGGACGGATACCCGTAATTGACGGGATACCAGATCCGGCGTCCCTTCGGATGCCGGGTTCCCAAGGGTCGGTCGACCATCACCTCGACGACCTGACCGAGGAGCGAGCACAGGTCGGGCCGCACTTTCTCCACCTCGAGACCGCCGCGTCCACACCGGCTCTGTCCAGATCGACCGGCCCTCGGATAGCGCCCACCCACCTGGCATCGACCGTGGGCACGCAGACCAGAAAACAGCCCCGGGCGCTCCCCACGCCTGCACGTGGTCTGCGCCCGGGGCCCAGTCACCGTTGAGATATGAGAATACTGGAGCTGGTGCCCGGAATCGAACCGGGGACCTAGTCCTTACCATGGACTCGCTCTGCCGACTGAGCTACACCAGCGTGAGAAAATTGGTTGCGGGGGTAGGATTTGAACCTACGACCTCCGGGTTATGAGCCCGACGAGCTACCTGGCTGCTCTACCCCGCGATCAAACCTCTGGTGGAGGGGGGAGGATTCGAACCTCCGAAGGCGTTAGCCAACAGATTTACAGTCTGCCCCGTTTGGCCGCTCCGGAACCCCTCCGCTTTAACCCGTTGTGGAGCTGGCGGACGGGTTCGAACCGTCGGCCCCCTGCTTACAAGGCAGGCGCTCTTCCATCTGAGCTACGCCAGCGGCGGCGCGAGAGGCATGATAGCACGCCCCCACGCCCGTTGCAAGCCCTCAGCGCAGCACTTCTTCGTTCTTGCGGTCTTCCAGGTACCGCTCCAACTTCCGCTTCACCCGCTGCAGGGCGTTGTCGATGGACTTCACATGCCGGTCGAGGCTGTCGGCGATCTCCTGGTACGACTTGCCATCCAGGTAGGCCATCAGGACCTGCCACTCCAGATCGCTCAGGATCTCGCCCATCTTCTGCTCAATATCCCCGAACTCTTCCCGGCTGATCACCAGTTCCTCCGGATCGGAGACCCGGGTTCCGGAGATCACGTCCAGGAGGGTGCGGTCGGAGTCTTCGTCGTAGATGGGTTTATTGAGTGAAACATAGGAGTTCAACGGAATGTGCTTTTGGCGGGTCGCCGTCTTGATGGCGGTGATGATCTGGCGCGTGATGCACAGCTCCGCAAAGGCCCTGAAGGAGGAGAGCTTGTCGCTGCGGAAGTCGCGGGTCGCCTTGTAGAGACCGAGCATACCCTCCTGGATGATGTCCTCCCGCTCGGCCCCGATCAGAAAGTAGGAACGCGCCTTGGCCCGCACGAAGTTCTTATACTTTCCCAGGAGGAACTCCAGCGCCGAGGCACATCCGCTCTGAGCCAAAGAAACCATATCTTCGTCGCTCATCTGATCAAAGTCCTGGGGCAGGATGTCGATGCTCGGGCTGAGGCCCAACGACCAACGCCCCCTCCTGGACGGCTCCGCGAGCTTCACTTCCACACCATGGCAGAGGCTCCAAAACCCTCCGCACGCAAGTCCATAGCAACACGGCCGATACATCGGCCGATGACGAAAAGGACAAGCAGTACGGTGATGTTGGGTCATTGTACGGGTTAAGGGAATGTGAAGTCAACGGTCCGCGTCGACACGCGGCGGGCCGGCGCGGACCCAGGACTCCCCCGCAACGCCGGCACTCCCCGGGCGTGGCCGCCGGCCCGCACCGTCCTTCAGGGCTGGCCGGAATCGTCGTAGCGGCGCGCCCACTCATACAGCAGCACCGCGGCGGCCGCGGAGGCGTTGAGGCTCTCGACCGGAGGGCGCAGCGGCAGGCGGACGGTCGCGTCGCAGTGCCGTCGGACCAGGGGCGCCAGACCCCGGTCCTCCGCCCCGATGACCAGCACCGTACGCGGATCCATCGCGCAGCGGTAGTATGGCTGCGCACCGTCCGCGGCAGCGCCGTAAACCCAAAAGCGCGCGCGGCGCAGGCGCTCCAGCGCCTCGGGCAGGTTCACCGCCACCGCCACGCGCAGGGCCTGGAAGGTTCCGGCCGCGACGCGCTCCGCCACCGGGCCCACTGGCGCGGCGCGCCGCCCCGGAATGATCAGGCCGAGCGCGCCGACCGCCGCGGCGGTCCGCGCGATGGCGCCGAGGTTGCGCGGGTCCTGCAGGTGGTCGCAGGCGACGAGCAGGGCGGGTGTCCGCCGGGCACAGTCGGCGATCAGGGTGTCCACCGACACCGTCGGCAGGGGCCTGACCCAGGCGGCGCATCCCTGGGCGTCTCCGCCGGCCAACCGGTCGAGTTCCTCCCGCCCGATCCGTTCCACGGGTACCCCGGCCTGCCGCGCCACGCGCTCGGCTTCCTCAAGGCCGGTTGCGCCCGCCGCCACGACCAAGCGGCGCACCCGGCCAGCCGCCAGGGCCGCGGCCACCGGGTGGCGGCCGCCGAGCCAGTACGCATCCGGCTGCGGCGTGCGTGGCGGGTTGCGGCCTGCCGCGGGGCGGCTCACAGCTTCGCCACTGCGGGCGCATCTGGTGCTCCGCCCCAAACCCAGCGCGTCCCCTGCGGCGTGTCCTCCACCTGAACCCCGGCCGCCGCCAGGGCGGCGCGGATGCGGTCGGCCATCGCGAAGTCCCGGTAGGCGCGGGCGTCGGCGCGCACCTGCAGCAACAGTTCAACCAGGGCGGAACTCCGCGCCGGGTCGTCGCCCGCCGCGACCACGGGACCCACACCGGCTCCCTCCCACAGGCCGAGGGTATCGCCGCAGCGGCGCAACACCGACAGGGCCGACGCCAACCCCCGCGGCAGAGCGCCGGCCGGTGCCGCCGCCACGGCGCCGTTGCCCCGCCGAACCAGGTCGAACAGCACGCCGAGGGCGCCGGCGGTGTTGAGATCGTCATCCAGCGCTGCCCGGAAGGCGTCGTCCGCGGCCGCCGCGGCCTGCTCAAGACCGGCCGCCGCAGCCGCGACGGGCGTCGGTGCCGCGTCCGCCGCCACGGAGTCGACCGTTTCCATCTGGACCGGTGCCGGTTCCCCCGGCGGCACCACGCCGCCCAGCACCGACTCCCAGGCCTGGCGCGCCGACCTCAGACGGTTCCAGGCCCGCTGCGTCTCCCGCAGCGCGGCGTCCGAGTACTGCAGCGGCTTGCGGTAGTGGGTCGACAGGACGAACTGGCGCAGCACACCCGGTGTATACTGCCGCACCAGGTCGCGTAGCGGCACAAAGTTTCCCTGAGACTTGCTGATCTTTTCGCCCTCCACCTCCACCATGGCGTTGTGCAGCCAGATGTGGACGAAGGGCTCGGTCCCCATGAACGCCTCCGACTGGGCGATCTCGTTTTCATGGTGCGGGAAGATCAGGTCCCCGCCGCCGCCGTGGATGTCGAAGCCGTCCCCCAGGTAGCGCAGGCTCATGGCCGAGCACTCGATATGCCATCCGGGACGGCCGGGGCCCCACGGGCTTTCCCAGTGGGGTTCCTGCGGCTTGGCCGCCTTCCAGAGGGCGAAGTCCATCGGATGCCGCTTGCGCGGATCCACGGCGATGCGCGCGCCCGCCTGCATATCGTCCAGGCTGCGCCCGGAGAGCTTGCCGTAGTCGCGCTTGGCGGTGACGGAAAAGTAGACGTCGCCTTCCACGGCGTAGGCATACCCGCGCTCCACCAGCGTCGAGACCATCTCCAGGATGTCCGGGATGTGCTCGGTGACCCGAGCGAAGCGTTCGATGCGGTCGATCCCCAGCAGGGCGAGGTTGTGCAGGTAGTCGGCGATGTAGCGGTCGGCGAAGGTCGTCGCCGAGACGCCCTGCTCGGCCGCCCGCGCGATGATGCGGTCGTCGATGTCGGTGAAGTTGCTGACCCACAGGACGCGGTAACCCCGCCGCTCCAGATGGCGGGCCAGAACGTCGCCCACCAGTGCGGGGCGCAGGTGGCCGATGTGGGTGAAGTTGTACACCGTCGGCCCGCAGGTATACATCCGGACCAGGCCGGGGTGGCTTGGAACGAGCGGTTTCACCCCGCCCGACAGCGTGTCGAACAGGCGGATCTCCTTCTGCGTCCGGTCCTGTAGCTCCGGCACCACCCCGCCCAAGTCGCGCCCACCCAACCCGCGGTCCCCCCTGTCCCCATGCCCGTCCACGTTCGCGGCCGTCACCCGCACGCGCCCCCCCGGTGGGCGGCGCAGGAAGTGCTTGGCTCCCGCGGCTCGACTCCGGCCACGGATGCCACCCGGGCCTCCAACTCCGCCAGGCGCGCTTCAAGGGACCGGCAGCGCACCAGCACATCCGTCATCTCGTCTTCCACCGGATCCGGCAGATCGGCGTGTTCCAGGTCGTGGCTCGCGGGTTCCACCCGCCGGCCGGCGCGCCGGACGATCCGGCCTGGTACACCGACCACCGTGCAGTGGGGCGGAACCGACTCGATGACCACCGCACCGGCCCCGATCTTGGAATCCTCGCCGATGCGGATGTCCCCCAGGACCTTCGCCCCCACCCCGAGCATCACCCCGCGGCCGACCGTCGGGTGGCGCTTGCCGCGCTCCTTGCCGGTCCCCCCGAGGGTGACACCCTGATAGAGCGTCACGTCGTCTCCGACCTCCGCCGTCTCGCCGATGACCACACCGGTACCGTGGTCGATGAAGACCCCGCGGCCAATGCGCGCCCCCGGATGGATCTCGACCCCGGTCAGCCAGCGCGCCAGTTCCGAAACGAGCCGGGCCAGGAGGAAGGCCCGGCGGCGGTAGAGGCGGTGGGCGAACCGGTAGGCGATCAGGGCATGAAGACCTGGATAGCAGAGCCAGGCCTCCAGGCGCGACCGGCAGGCCGGATCCCGTTCCAGAACGGCGTCCACGTCCGCCCGAATCACCCCTCCCACCGCAATCCCCCCCTTCAGTCTCCAAAGCAAAGACCTCCCCACCTGGCAGAGGCGGAGAGGCCGCGGTCCCACTCTGATCGCGGGCGCGCAGAGCGCGCCCCTTTACGTCGCTAACGGTGACCACCGCCGGCCGCGCGCCGGTACGCAACAGGTGCACTCCGCCTATCGCCCGGGGGGCCGCTCACAGCCAGCGGCGGCACCCTCTCTGGACCGGGCTCCGACAGGCGTACACGTCCCGTTACCCAGAGCCTATGCAGGCGGGTCTTGGCTGTCAAACGTCCGCGGGCCGGTCAGCCCCCGGCCTTCCCCAATACAAAGCTCAGGATGAGGGCCAGGAGCACGAACGAGGTGGCCGCAGTCATATTGGGGTCGCGCTCGCGCCAAAAGCCCACCACGCCGATCGCCACCCGCGTCACCGGGGTGAGGATCAAAAGGAGCAGGCCGGCGTCGATCACCGCGAGCGGCTGCAGATGCACCAAGCCCTGCGCCACGGCCCCGATGGAGTTCAGGGGCCGCGCCGGCACGGCGTGCGCCCCCGTGGAGGCATACAATATGAAGCCCAACAGGATGAGGACGCCGCTCGCAAAGACTCCAACCAACAGCGTCCAACTGATGATCGGCGCCAATTCGTCCGAAGGGGTGGCCGGCCGCGAGGTCGGCGTGCCCTGATGCTCACTCATGCGTGGCCAGCCCCCCGCAGCGCCATTTCCACCGCGACGATCAGCAGCACGGGAACGAACACGTACCGCAGGGTACGGTTGCGGAACCGGACCATCCAACGGGTGCCGGCGCCGGCACCGATCAACACGCCGAGCGCGACCGGTGCGGCCACGATCGGTTGGATGTCCCCCCGGGCGAAGTACACGCCGGCGCTCGCCGCGGCGGTGACGCCGATCATGAAGTTGCTGGTGGCCGTCGACACCTTCATGGGCAGCTTCATAAACACGTCCATGGCGAGCACCTTGAACAGCCCGCTACCGATGCCGAGCAACCCCGACAACAGCCCGGCGACCCACATCATGCCCAGACCGCCGTACGGGTTGACGACCTCGTAGTGCACGTCCCGCTTCAGCACCGCATCGTGGTACGTGCTGGCGAAGCGCAGCTTCGCCGCCAACGGATGGCTGCGCTTGACGTCCGGCAACTCGACATTCCGGTTCTGCAGCAGGGCCACCGCGGAATAGGCCAGCATCACGCCGAAGATGATGTAGAGCCAGCGATAGGGGATGACTCCGGCCAGGTAGGCGCCGCTGATCGCCCCTGTGGTGGTCGCCATCTCGAGAAACATGCCGATGCGAATGTTGCTCAGGCCGTCGCGCACATAGGCGACGGCGGCACCGCTGCTGGTGGCGATGACGGATACGATCGAGGCCCCGATCGCGTCCGCGATCGGAAGCCCGAAGATCAGGGTAAGCACGGGGATGATGACGATGCCGCCGCCCAGACCCAGCATGGCTCCGATGATCCCTGCGACGATCGCCGACCCGAAAATGATCAAGGATTGTTCCAACACGCCGGAGATGGTGGACGGCCCCTTCACCATACAGAGTCGCGGTACGCACCGCCGTGCCGCCGGCCCGCACGGGCACGGCAACATTCCGCAGGGTACACCCGCCGGGGAGTTCGGGCAAGGGACATCCGGACCAGAGGCGTCGGATTCAGGCGGAGCCCGCCCCCAGCAGCACGACGGCCTGGGCGGCGATACCCTCTTCGCGGCCGAGGGCGCCGAGCCCCTCGGCGGTCCCCGCCTTGACGTTGACCCTCGCGACCGGGGTCCCCAGGACCCCCGCCAGCGCCTGGCGCATCGCGGATACGTGCGGGGCCAGCCGAGGGCGCTGCGCGGTGATTAGGCAATCCGCCTGCAGCGGCCGCCACCCCGCCTCATAGGCCAACTCGCGGCACCTGCGCAGCAGCTCCAGGCTGTCGGCGCCGGCGTACGCCGGGTCGTCGGGGGGAAAGTGCTGCCCGATATCCCCCAGGCCCGCCGCGCCCAAGACCGCGTCCGCCAGGGCATGGCACAACACGTCGGCGTCCGAATGGCCCAGGAGGCCGCGCTCCCACGGGATCCGCACCCCGCCCAGCACGAGCGGGCGGCCCTCGACCAGCCGGTGGACATCGGCCCCGAACCCGACCGCCGTCGCCGTCCCTGCGCCCGCCGGGCGCAGGTCTTCCGGGAACGTCAACTTGACATTCGCCTCCTCGCCGCGCACCAGGCGCACGGGCCAGCCGGACGCCGCGACGAGCGTCGCGTCGTCGGCCGCCGCCGCTCCCCTGCGGTGCGCGCTTTCCAGCAGATCGCGGCGGAAGGCCTGCGGCGTCTGGGCGCGCCAGAGGCCCTCCCGTGCCGGCGACGCGACGATCCGGCCCTCGGCGTCCGAGCGGTGGAGGGCGTCCACCACCGGCAACGCGGCGCACGCCGCCCCATCCGCCTCGCCCGCCGCCATGACGCGGGCGATCAGGTCCGGCGTCGCGAACGGCCGCGCCCCGTCATGCACCACGACGTGGGTGACCCCGCGCGCAAGCCGCTCCACACACCGCGCGACGGTGGCCGCCCGCGTCTCGCCACCTTCCACCAGGCAGGCGTCGCCGAATCCGTGGTCCGCGAGCACCGCCCCCACGACGTCGGACCCGCCCGCCGGCCGGACACCGACCATCAGGTGGCGGACACCGGCCGACCGCAGCGCCGAGAGCGTACGCACGACCGCCGGCACACCCTGCAGCGGCGCCAGGATCTTGTCGCGCCCCATCCGCCTGGACGAGCCCGCCGCCGGCACCACCGCGGCCCATGTCGCGCTCACGAACCGTTCACCTGGGCCGGCTGGTTCGGCCGGCCGAAGATCATACGCCCCTGGGCCGTCTGGACGGAACTGGTCACCACGATGTTGACATCGCCGCCGATCAGGCGGCGCCCCCCGTCGACGACGACCATGGTTCCATCTTCAAGGTAGGCAAGGCCCTGCCCAGGCATCTTCCCAGGACTGACGACCCGCACCGTCATCTCTTCGCCCGGCAGGTAGCGGGGCCGCAAGGCGCTGGCCAGGGCGTTGACGTTGAGTACAGACACCCCCTGCAGTTCGGCCACCTTGTTCAGATTGAAGTCCGTGGTCACGACGTGCCCGCCCAGTTCACGCGCCAGGCGGACGAGCTTGGCGTCCACCTCGGCCGTGGGGTCGGGGTCGCGCGCTTCGAAGCGGACGGGCGCGCCCAGTTCCTTCTGCAGCATGGCCAGGACCTCAAGCCCGTGGCGCCCGCGCTGCCGCCGCAACTCGTCGGCACTGTCGGCGATGTGGCGCAGTTCGTCCAATACGCAGTTGGGCACCACCACGGGGCCCTCCAGAAAGCCGGTCCGGTACAGTTCGGTGACGCGGCCATCCACGATCGCGCTGGTGTCCAGCACCTTCGGCCGCCCGTCCACCGCGGCGGCGCGACCGGGCGCGGGCGCGGCCGCATCCTCCTGCTCGGGCGGCGCCGCGGCGACGGCCGGCTCGGCACGCCACAGACGGCGCCAGTCCGCCCGCTTATGGACAAATACCGTCCACCCGAGCAGGCCGAGCGCAACCGAAACCACCGCCTGTACCGGCCAGCCCAGCGGGGCCAGCGCGGGATGCAGCAGCAACGCCGCCACCAGGCCGAACACGGCACCCATACTGCCGGCGAGGACGTCCACGCCCGGCAGCGCCACCACGCGTTCCATGCCCCTGCGCCACGCCAGCAGGGCAAGCCGGTTGAGCACCGGGCCCAAGACGTAACCACAAAGGGCGGCAACCACCACCATGCCCACCAGCAGCCCCGTCGCCGCAACGGCGGAAAGCGGCAACGGATAGGTGCGGCTCAGTTGACCCAACCAACCCAAACCCACGTAAAAGCCGGCGAACGCACCGACCACCGCCCAGGCCCATCGCGCCGGCCCGCCCAACATCGCGGCCTACGCCCTCCCCCCGTCGGTGTGCCTCCAGCCTACGCCATCGCCTGGTCCAGTAGCTGGTGGGCCTCCGTCTCCGGGATGTCCCTGGAAAGCACCACCTCGCTGACCAGGATCTGGCGAGCCGAGTCCAGCATCTTGCGCTCCCCGGCGGAGAGCCCTTTCTCCCTGTCCCTCAGGGTGAGGTTGCGCACCACCTCGGCAACCTCGAAGATATCGCCGCTACGCAGTTTTTCGGCGTTGGCCCGATAGCGGTGGCTCCAGTTGGCGGACATCCCGCTGGCCTCACCCGCCAGGACCGCCAGCACCCTCGGCAGGTCCTCGCTGCCGATGACCTGCCGCAGGCCGCTGCCGTCGGCCCCACCGACCGGAATCATCACGCGCAACCCGTCCAGGGGCAGGCGCATGATGTAGTACTGCTGGCTGCGGCCGAGGATCTCCCGCTCCTCAATCGCCTCGACGACTCCTGCGCCGTGCATGGGGTAGACCACCCGGTCACCGATTTGGAACACAAGGCACCCCCCGCCGTCGCGCTCGCGGGCACTTCCGGCTCTTATCGCTCATTATACCATTTGCAGCCTCTCGTCCGTCCTGCCGTACGATCCCCCGGTGGGAACGCCGGCACCGGCCGAACGGCGCGTTGACACTCAAAACCGGCGCTCCCTATAATGAGGCCGCAGCGGATCCCCGTTTTGCGGTCCCCGGCGCGCTGGAGGGTGAACCGCAGGCGTTCAGGACGCCGGGCTCCACTGCCCACGGTGTGGGGTGCCGTGGGCGTGCGTGTGAGGCAAGCAGGCGCGAGTGGCCCGGGTCCTGGACCGGTGCGTCCGGAGAGGGGTGCAGTCCGCGTGAAGGACCTGCTTTGGGACGAATTCCAGGAAGCGGTCCAGGCAGGGTTGATCCGACACCGCAGTGTGTTGGATGTCGTCTCCAAGTTCCAGGAGGCTTCGGTCCGTGTCTCCCGCGCGCTGGTCAAGTCCGTAACCGCCTGTGGCTGTGTCCGCATTCATGCCCAGAAGAACGAACTGCCCCATGGCGGGAACCTCTCGCTGGAGGAACTGCGCGACTATATGGACGACCACCTCGAGGGCGAGTTGTGTGCCAACTGCCGCGAGGTCGTCGAGGAAGAATGCGGGCGGCTCCTGTTCTACGTCGCCGCGCTGGCCAACGTCCTCGACCTGAACATCTACGACATCCTGATCAAGGAAAACAAGAAACTGGCAGCCCTGGGACTCTACCACCTCTCCTGACCGGCCACCGGTATCGGAACACCCCATGAAGCGATCCACCATCACGACCAACATGCCCAAGATGACGACCGGCGAGCCGACCGGGTCAGGGAGCGGTGCCGTCCCCGGCGGAGAGGGCCGCGTCAAGTGCGGCCGCCAGCGTCGACACCCGCCGCAACTCCAGTGAACCCGGCGGATGGCGCAGTGAGCCGGCCACCGGGACGACGAGCCGCCGGAACCCGAGCCGGCCGGCTTCCGCCACGCGGTCCTCCAGGCGGGCCACGCCGCGCACCTCGCCGCCCAGACCGATCTCCCCGCACACCGCGACTTCCGGGGGCACCGACCGATCGCGGTACGCCGAAGCCAGCGCCAGTGCGCACGCCAAATCGGCCGCCGGTTCCTCCAGCCGGACCCCGCCGGCGACCTTGACGTAGGCGTCGAGCGTATTGCAGCGCAGGCCGCAGCGTCGCTCCAGCACCGCGAGCAGCAGCGCCAAGCGGGCCGCGTCGATCCCGTGCGCGGTCCGCCTCGGGGTGCCGAAGGCCGGACCGGCCAGCAGGGCCTGCACCTCGCACAGGAGCGGCCGGCTGCCTTCGAGGGTGACCGTGACCACGCTGCCGGACACGCCCCGAGCCCGCTCGGCCAAGAGGAGTTCCGACGGATTGGCGACCTCGCGCAGTCCACCTTCGGCCATCTGAAAGACGCCGAGCTCCTGCGTGGAACCGAAGCGGTTCTTCAGCGAGCGCAGGAGCCGGAACGGTGAAAAACGCTCCCCTTCGAATAGCAGGACGACGTCGACCATGTGCTCCAGCAGCCGGGGGCCGGCCAGCAAGCCCGCCTTGGTCACGTGCCCGATCATCAGGGTCGGCAGGTGCCGAGAGCGGGCCAGAGCCGTGAGCGCGGCCGTGACTTCCCGCAGCTGCACCGGGCTTCCGGGCGCGAGCGGGCAGTCCGCGGCGCGCATCGTCTGCACCGAATCCACGATCAACAAGCCGGGCTCGTGCTGCCCGCACAGCCGCTCGATCTCGCCGACATCCCAGGCGGCCGCCACCCAGAGCCCTTCCGGCATCGCCCCCAGGCGGCGGGCCCTTCCCTTGATCTGCGCCGCGGACTCCTCACCCGACACATAGAGCACCCGGACGCCCCGCGCCACCGCCGCGGCGAGCTGCAACAGCAGGGTGGACTTGCCCACACCGGGGTCGCCACCGAGCAGCACCAGGGCGCCCGGCACGATGCCGCCGCCCAGCACCCGGTCAAACTCGGCGATGCCGGAGCACAACCGCTGTTGGCTGCCCTCGGGGACCTGCGCCACCGGGGTGGCGACGGCCACCTCCGCCTGCACCGCCCCGACCGTCGACTCCAGGGTCCCCCAGGCACCGCAGCCGGGGCAGCGGCCCAGCCAGCGCGCCGACTCGTAGCCGCAGGCCTGGCAGACATACCCCGATCGCTCCCGCTGCGGTTCGGACCGGCCGCCCGATGCCGCGCCGCCGCGCAGTGGTACCGCCCCCTCCGGTCCAGGCATCGGGTCCGCCGCGGACACGCCCTGCCGCCCGCTCGACATCGCTGCGGGCGGCGGCCCCCTAGGCGTGCTCGACCCAGAAGCCGCGGCCGTCCGGGGTCTCTTCCTTCTTCCAGACCGGAAGTTCCACCTTGAGCCGCTCGATGCAGAAGCGGGCGGCGGCGAAGGCGTCCCCACGGTGGCCAGCGGCGGCGGCCACCCCAACCGCCACGGTGCCCGGCGGAAGCGTGCCGGTGCGGTGGCGCATGGCGACCCGCACCCCCGGCCACCTTTGCGCCGCCGCCGTCTCCAGGGCGTCCAACACCTGTGCGGCCATCTCTTCATAGGCCTCGTAGTGCAGGCGCGCGGTCAGGCTCGTGCCGTCGGTGCGCCCGCGCACCGTACCCAGAAAGAGCACCGTGCCGCCCAGGTCGGGATCCGCGACCTCGGCCAACAGCAAGGCCGGGTCGATCGGCTCGGGACCGATGCGCCCGTCCCCGCCGCTGACCGGTGGGAGCAGAGCGACCTCCGCTCCGGGCGCGACCACCTCGCCCGGCCCCGCCAACCGCCGATCGACCGCGATCGCGCACCGCTCGACCAGCGGTCCCAAGGGGTCCCGCAACGCCGACCGGACCTGGGCGACGGTGGCTCCGTCCGGCACCTCCAACCATAGACGCGGGGCGGCGGCGGCCTCCGCCGCCGCCCCGAACAGGCGCACCCTCAGACGCACCGCCGTCCCCCTCGCCCGCTATGCCCCGGTTGGATCGTCCGCCGGGCGATCCGCGCCCTCTTCCTTTTGCTTGCGCTCCTGCCCGGCGCTCACCGCCGCCGGTTCCACCTTGCGAAAGACGATCTTGCGCTCCTCGCCGTCTGCGCCGACCTCCATGTCGATGAGCACGGTGCTGCCCTCCGGGAAGCGCCCGGCGAGCATCTCCTCGGACATGGGGTCTTCGAGCAGCCGCGTGATCGCGCGCCGCAGCGGACGGGCGCCGAACTCCACGTCGGTGCCCTTGTCGACCAGCAGGTTCTTGGCGAGGGCGGTGATGTCGAACTTCAGGCCGTTGTCGGCCATCCGCTTGCTCAGGCGATCCAGCATCAGGTCAAGGATGTTGACCAGGTGCTCCCGGCCGAGCGGATGGAAGACGACCACCTCGTCGATGCGGTTGAGGAACTCCGGACGGAAGGTGCGGCGCACCTCTTCCATGATCTTATCCTTGATGGAATTGTAGGTGGCCTCCTCCTCGCGGTTCAAGGGCCGGAACCCGAGCGCGCCCTGGCGCTTGAGGTATTGCGCACCGATATTGCCCGTCATGATGATGACGGTGTTGCGGAAGTCGACCGTGCGCCCCTTGGATTCGGTCAGGCGGCCCTCTTCCAGGACCTGCAGCAGCAGGTTGAACACCTCGGGATGCGCCTTTTCGATCTCTTCCAGCACCACCACCGAGTAGGGGCGGCGGCGCACCGCCTCCGTCAGCTGTCCACCGTCCTCGAAGCCGACGTAGCCGGGGGGGGCCCCCACCAGACGGCTGACGGTGTGGCGCTCGGTGTATTCGGACATGTCGATGGTCACGGTGGCGTCCTCGTCGCCGAAGAGGGCGTCGGCCAGGGCCTTGGCCAACTCCGACTTACCCACCCCGGTCGGCCCGAGGAAGACGAAGCTGCCGATCGGCCGCCGCGGGTCCTTGAGGCCGGCCCGGGCCCGCCGGATGGCGCGCGCGACGGCCTTGACCGCCTCATTCTGGTTGAAGTAGCGGCCGTGGATCACTTCCTCCAGGTGAAGCAGGCGTTCCGTATCGCCCTCGGTCAACTTGCGGACGGGCACCCCGGTCCAGTCGGCCACGATCTGGGCCGCCTCTTCGGCATGGATGGTCAGGCGCTGATTGACCTGGTTCTGGCGCCACTCATCCTTGGCCTTGTCGAGTTCGGCCTGGATGGCCTGCTCCTGGTCGCGCATGTTGGCCGCCTTCAGATACTCCTGCGCCTGAACCGCGGCGTCCTTCTCCTTGCGCACGGCCTCCAGGCGGTCTTCGATGGCCCGCAGTTCGGGCGGGGCAACGAAGGCCTGCAGCCGCGCCTTGCTGGCGGCCTCGTCGATCACGTCGATCGCCTTGTCCGGCAGGTAGCGGTCACTGACGTAGCGGTCCGCCAGGCGCGCGGCCGCCACGATGGCCTCGTCGGTGATCGTCACGCGGTGGTGGGCCTCGTACCGGTCGCGCAGGCCCTTGAGGATGGCGACCGTGTCGTCCACCGAGGGCTCGTTGACCATGATCGGCTGGAAGCGGCGCTCCAGGGCCGCGTCCTTTTCCACATGCTTGCGGTATTCGTCCAGGGTCGTGGCACCGATGGTCTGCAGTTCCCCGCGGGCCAGGGCCGGCTTGAGGATGTTGGCGGCGTCGATCGCACCCTCCGCGGCGCCGGCGCCGATGATGGTGTGCATCTCGTCGATGAACAGGACGACGTTCGCGGCGCGGCGGATCTCCTCCATGACCTTCTTGAGGCGGTCCTCGAACTCACCGCGATACTTGCTGCCCGCCACCATGGCGCCCAGGTCGAGGGCCACGACCCGCCGGTCCTTGAGCGTCTCGGGCACGGTGCTGTCGGCAATCCGCTGGGCCAGACCCTCGACGATCGCGGTCTTGCCGACGCCGGGCTCCCCGATCAACACCGGGTTGTTCTTGGTGCGGCGGGACAGGATCTGGATCACCCGCTGGATCTCCTTGTCGCGGCCGATCACGGGATCGAGCTTGCCCTCTTCCGCCTGCGCCGTGAGGTCGCGCCCGAAGTTGTCCAGCACGGGAGTGTTGGACTTGCTGCGCCGCACCCCGCTACGCGGCGGCTGCCCGGACTGCACCGGAGGCGAGCCGAGCATCTTGGTCACCTCGCGGCGGACGCGCTCCAGGTCCGCGCCCATGTTCTCGAGCAAACGGGCGGCAGCGCACTCCCCCTCCCGGATCAGGCCGAGCAGCAGGTGCTCGGTGCCGACGTAGGAGTGGCCGAGGTTGCGCGCCTCGTCCAGGGCCAGTTCCATGATTACCTTCTTGCCTCGCGGGGTGAACTGGATCTCCCCGGTCGGCGCGGTCGTGCCCCGGCCAAGGGTCTTTTCGATCTCGGCCCGCACCTGGTCCAGGTCGACGCCGAGGTTCTGCAGCGCCTTGGCCGCAATCCCGGTGCCTTCGCGGATCAGGCCGAGCAGCAGGTGCTCCGTGCCGACGTAATTGTAATTGAGGCGCTTGGCCTCATCCTGGGCCAGGATGATGACCTTCTGCGCACGGTCGGAATAGCGGCCGAACATCATGGTCTCCCCCTTGCTGCCCCGGTGCCGCGGCGACCGGCCGGCAGCCATGGTTCAGGGCATGGTTCAGGTTGTCGCGGAACTTCCCTGCGGCGGCTCCGCCGAGGGTGTCGAGTCCGGCACGCGCGGACTTCCCCAGGCCTCCTGCAGCTTACGCCGCACCACCGCCGCCCGCCGCGCGTCCCGGGCCGCGGGCGACGCGGGTTCCTCCTGGCGCTGCAGAAAACTCGCCCGCGTCACCACCAGCAGTTCGGCCCAGCGGTCGGCGGCGAGGTCCGGAAGCAGGTGCAGCGTGGACCCCAGACGCACATCGGAAAGCAGTTGCAGCGCCTCCGCCGAGTTGAGCAGCCGGGCATGGGTCAGGATGCCCAGCGCCCGCCAAACACGGTCCTCGACCGCGTCGCGGTGGCCGGCCAGCAGGGCTTCGCGCGCGCTGCGTTCGTGGGCGACGATCTCGCGCGCCACGCCCTCCAGGTGCTCGGCCAACTCCTGCTCCGGCGTACCCAGGCTCGCCTGGTTACTGATCTGGAAGAGGTCGCCGACGGCCGAACTCCCCTCACCATACAATCCCCGCGCCAGGATGCCGACCTTGGCCAGCCCGGCGAGTAGCGGGCCGATGCGCTCGGTCCAGCGCAGGGCCGGCAGGTGCAGCATGACCGACGCCCGCATGGCCGTCCCCAGGTTGGTCGGGCAGGCCGTCAGGTAACCCAAGCGCTCGGAGAACGCCCAGGTCAACGTCCGCTCCAGCGCGTCGTCGAAGCTCGAGGCCAACTTCCAGGCGGCCCCCAACTGCAGGCCCGCCGTCAGCGCCTGCAGCCTCAGGTGGTCCTCCTCCAGGACCATGGCGGAGACCTGCTCGTCGGCCCGCACCAGTAGCGCTCCCTGGGCCTCCTCGGCGTGCTGCGGGCTGATCAGGTGCTTTTCCACCAGCACTTGGCGCTCCAGCGGTCCGAGCGCCTGCAGCGGTTGCAGGGTGAAGTGGCCGAGGTCCCCCGGCAGGCGCCTGGCCGAATCCGCCACCTGCGACAGGAGTTTCGCCACATCCGCGGCCTGCATCCGCTGGGGCATCGGCAATCCGGCGACGTCGCGCGCCAAGCGCACGCGGCTGGACACCGCCACATCGCCACTCGGCGCCGCCTGGGCCTGCCACGGACCGATCGGCCTGTCCAGCACGGACGTCATCAGAGGATCCGGGGCCGTCCCGCCCATGCCCTCACCCCCCCTGTCCCCCTGCGGCGGCCCCGTCGGCTTCCGACTTCAGGGCCCGGATGCGGTCCCGCAACTCGGCCGCCCGCTCGAACGCCTCCTGTGCCACCGCCTCGGCCAGCGCCTGCCGCAGATGGGCCAGCGTGCGCCGCTGCCGGAGGTCCCCTCCGGAGCGTAACGGGATCTTGCCTTCATGTCGCGCCTTGCCGTGCATCCGCCGGATGGCCGGTTCCAGCTCGCCGGCGAAGGCTTCATAGCATTGCGCGCACCCGACCAGGCCGGTGCGGACGAACTCGGCATACGGGTAACCGCAACCGGGGCAATCCTTATCCGGCGGCGCCTCGGTCTCGACGCTGGGCTGAATGCCGCCGATCAGGCCGGCCAGCAGGTGCTGCAGCGGCAACTCGACAAACGGCATCGGCGTCAGGTCGCCATGCTCGGCGGCACACTGCTCGCACAGGTGGATCTGCTGCACCGCCTGGCCGGGCACCACCTGCGTCACCACGTAGCGGGCCGGACGCTCCCGGCAGCGTTCGCACGTCATCGCACCACGCCCCGCGCCGCGGTGCGGTGCATCGGACGGCGCAGCACCGCCGCCACCCCGGCCCGGAGCACCGCGGCCCGCACCTGGTCGCGTAGCGGCAGGGGCAGTTGCAGCACCTCCCGGGACACCACCGCCCGCAGCAGCGCCGCCTCGCGCCCGGTGAGCCGCCTCGCCTCGCGCAGCCGGTCGATGTGGTGCTCGGCCGTGCTCTGGTCACAGATCTGCGGCAGTCCCAGGGTTCCCTCCCAGGCATCCGCGGGGAGCCGCACCAGCCGGATGTATCCGCCGCCGCCGCGGCGGCTCTCCACTGCAAAACCCCGGGCCGGCGTGAACCGCGTCACCAGCACATAGTTGATCTGCGAGGGGGCGCAGCCGAAGCGCTCGGCCACCTCCGCCCGCTGCAGTTCCACCACGCTCCCCCGGCCGAGTAGCTGCAGCAAGTACTGTTCGATCGCGTCCGTCATGCACGCCACGGACTAGCCCCCCGGTCGCCGGCGGTCGCCCGCCTTTGACGTTCCCTGACCATACGGGCGCAGTATAGGGCCTGCGGTCGACCATGGCAAGCGTCCCCGGCGGCAACACACCCATACCGCCGAGTCCGTTCACAGGCACCCGAGCGTGGCGTCCTGCGCCGCGCTCGCCAGGGGCTCCGCCACCCACGCCTCGCCATCCACCCGTACGTTGAACGGGACATGGGGCCGCGCGGGGGCCTGGCCGCGGACCAGGGACCAGCCGTCCGGACCCAGTCCGCGCAGGCGGTCGGCCGCTTCCTCCACCGTGGCGGTCGGGGCCGCCAGGGCCAGGCGCACAAATCCCTCGCCGCCCGCGCCAAAGGCGATGCCGGGCGCCACCGCCACCGCGGTGCGTTCGAGCAGCCAGAGCGAGAAACCGAGCGAATCCTGCTCCCTGGGGCAGGGCACCCAAAGAAAGGGGGCGGCGCGGTCCCGCCGCACCGGTGCGCCGGCCTCCTGCAGCGCGGCCACGAGGACGTCGCGCCGCGCCCGCTCGCTTTCAAAGCGCGCCGTGAGAAAGCCGGTCGACGGGACAGCGGTGAGGACGGCCGCGCCGGCCCGCTGAATGGGTGCCGGAACCCACAGCCTCGCCGCCGCAAGGACGCGGGACAGCGCCTGCAGCACCTCGCGGCCTCCGACCGCGGCTGCCAACCGCCAGTCGGCGAGGCCGAACGTGTGCGACCAGGAAACGATCTCCACCGCACACTCGCCAGCCCCCTCCGCCTCCAGCAGGCTCGCGGGACGGTGTCCGGAACCGAACCCGCCGTGGGTGAGGTCGTTGCAGACCAGCCAGTGATGGCGGCGCGCGATGGCGATTACCTCTTGAAAGAATGCGGCCGGAGCGGTGGCGCCGGTGGGGTTGTTGGGGTAGTTCAGGTAGAGCAGCCGCGCCCGCCGGCCAAGGGAGACGGGAATCGCGGCCAGGTCGGGCAGCAGGCCCGCGTCGGTACGCAGCGCGACGGTCACCACCTCGGCGCCGGCGAGGTACGCCGCCGTCCGGTAGATCGGCAGCGACGGGTCCGGCACCAGGACGACGTCGCCCGGATCGCACGCCACCGTCGGCAGGTGGAACAGCCCCGCGCCCGCGCCAGGCAGGACCAGCACCTCGGAATCCGCGTCCACCTCCACCCCATGGCGGTCCAGATACCAATGCGCCACGGCGCGCCGCAGTTCCTCGAGCCCAAGCTCTCCCTGCACGTCGGTCGTGCCGCTCGCGAGGACCGCCCGGGCCAGTTCCGGGCCGGCCGACGGCGGCACGGCGTGTTCCGGTTCACCGCCGAGCAGGTCGATCACATCGCAGCCCCGCGACACCAGTTCCGCGGCCCTGACGTGCACGGCTTCCATCGCGCTCCGCGGCAGTTCGGCCACCCGCCGGCTGACGCGCACCGGATCCCCTCCTCCGCCCCGCTCCGACACCGCGACGCACCTCGACGGCGAGTCGCCGGGCTAGTATCGGGGGGCCGTGGGCGACCTATGCGACGGCGGCGGTGGCATCATCCCGGGCGCATGGACCTGAGATTGTGTCCACCTGGCCCGCTTACCGGTAGGCGCCTGCCGTCGCGAACCTGCGGCGGGTCCCACGGACGGGCGCCGCCACGCTGCGGCCAGCCTCCGCTACTCACGCCATCGACGTGTCTTTCAGCGTCCCTCGCCATAAATCACGTGGCGCGGGGACTGTCGGGTTCAGGCGACGGCGGAAGCGCCGCAACAGGATGTCGCTCAAGTCCTGGCGCCAATGGCTGATGCGATGCCCTCCACCGGGGCCGTAGGGGCCACCCCGAGACGGCGCCTGTCCCTTGGCGACGGTCAGAACTTGATGGACGCGCCAGTAGATAGCGGGAGGATCTGTGAAGGTCAGGCGACGGTTCAAGCGTCGCTCGCCCAGATCGGCGTTGCCGAACTCGACCCCGACCCAATTGGACCCCGTCTGCCGCGCGAAGCCAATTCCGGACAGTCCTGAGGATTCGGTAAGTTGTCGAGCGATTCGACGATCTGCGCCGGGCCCAGCGCTCCGGGACCAATGACGTCGGGGGCATCCTTCAGCCGCGGGAAGGAGGTCAAGTGGACAGCGCCGCCCCTCCCCCCGCAGCCAGATCCCCTATTCCTCCAGCTTGACCGACTGGGCTAGAAGTGACTAGAAACCCAACTGCGACAAGGGATGTGATGCGAACAGCGGGACTTTGCAGACACGTTTGCAGACATCACCCCCGCGGACGGCCCCGGCCCCGCTCCTTGGCGGCGCCCTCTGGGTTCCCCAGGGCGCCGTCGAGGAAACGCTCCACCTGGCGAGCGGCGTCCTGGGCAGCCGGTGCCAGGAGGTCGGCATAGGTGGCGTAAAAGACGGCCAAGCTGGCGTGGCCCATTATCTTGGCCGCCAGGGCGGGTTCTACGCCCGCGCCCAGCAGAATGCTCGCCGTGGTGTGGCGTAGCGCGTGGAGCGGCTTGACGACGCCAGCCCGCTTCCCCATGCGGTGGAACTCGCCCGTCACGTTGTCGGGGTCATAGTGGTTGCCGTCCAGCTTCGGGAAGACCCACGGCGCCTCCGCCAGGTCCCCGCGCAGCTTCTCCTCGGCGATCATCGCCCGCTGGGCGCGCAGGGCATCCTGCGCTTGGGCGATCAGGGGGACCGTGCGGGCGCCCGCCTCGGTCTTCGTCCGCTCCTGCAGCACGGGCCGGCCATGGACGCGGACGATCTGTCGCCGCACCGTCACGGACGGCTGGTCCCAGCACACGTCCTCCCACCGCAGACCGCACAGTTCGCCGCGCCGCAATCCTGTCCACAGCGCCAGGGCAAACAGGTGGCGCAGCCGCAGGTTGCGGGCCTCGTGGAGGACGGCCTGGGCCTCTGTCAGGGTGAAGGATTCGCGCTTCGGCACCGTGCGAGCCGGTGCCTCGCTGCGGTCCGCGGCGTTAGCTGCTACCTGCCCTAGGTCCACCGCGCGGGCCAGCATGACGCGCAGCACCGTCCGCACCTGCTCGGTGCGGCGACACGGGCCAAGGCGGTCCAGGAGCCCCTGAACGTGACGCGGGGATACGTCGGCCAGCCGCATGCCCCCAAGCACTGGCAGGACGTGCTGACGTATCAGGCGGCCGTACAGTTCAGCGGAGCCGGGCCGCAGCCTGGTTGACGCACGGGCGTGCCAGTCCTCAAAAAACGCCTCTAGGGTGATGGCCGACTGCTCCACCCACCGCCTGCGGTTGCCATCGGCCTCGTAGAGCAGCCGGCGTTCGGCCTCCTCCGCCTCCCGCTTCGTGTCGCAGGTGGCGGATCGTCGTATCCACCTGCCGGTGGTCGGATCTTTGCCGACTCGCACCTGCACCTGCCACACGTTGCCGCGCTTGACGATGGCCATAACGCACCCCCCTGCTGGCTGTTGCCATGCTGTTACCAGCCAGCATCGCCCTACTTAAAGGCATTTGACTGAATACCAGTTTTCTACTGTACTGCCATCGACTAGGCTCCCGTGGTCGTTCTTGCTGCTACCCCTTTGGCCTAGTGACCCAGTGACCCAGTACGTAACATCACCTACGCGCTCTAAGTAACCTACTAGGCCAAGGCCGTGGCCTAGTAGTTGGCCTAGTGGCCAAGCAAACCGTGTCACGCCCGCCCCCGCGTTCGCTGGCGTTCCGTCCAGGGGACACCGCCAGCCTCCGGGTCGCCGATAAGCAGCCCGAGCGGGCGGCTGCAGCCGCATGTGGTGCAGACACACCAGCCGAAGGCGGTGGCCACCTCGCGGGCACGAAGACAACCCACGCAATACCGCACCGCGTGGTCAACCTCAGCCACGGTGTGCGCGGCGTCGGTGGAGTGGTAGCAAGACGGGCAGCGCACGCGGCCACGCTCGGGCCAGGCGAACGCCACACGGTGGCAGCGGGGGCAGGCGAGGATGCGGCGCTCCATGCGTGGCCTCCTTTGCGGCAGCATGTGGCCACCTTCAGGGCCGTGGCCGGCGGCAGGTAGTCGGGAACGCCCTTCTCCTCGACTGCGGCGACATGAGCTTCGGCGCGGCGCAGGGTTGGCTCACCGCTCTACCCTATGGCCTAGTGACCCAGTGACCGAGTAGCCGTCCGCGCCTACGGTGCCAAGGGATTGCACTAGGCCACAGCCTTGGCCTAGTCGTGGCCTAGTGGCCAAGCATCCCCACGCCCCCGCCGCCAGCACCCCCTAACGACAATATCGACAGTATCGACAGAATCAATGTTCTCTGCCCGGTCACGCGCCGCGCAGGATCTCGGCCACCGTGGTAGCCGCGGCCTTGGCCAGCGCGGCCAGAACGCGACTACGCCACAGCGTGGGCATGTGGGTCGTGTTCACTGCAAGCCCTCCTTTGGCGGCGGCTACGGCCTCCGCGCGCCCTGCGTGGCATCTTGTCCGATTGCGGCAGGATCGTGCGCCTGTGGGCCTTCTGTGGCGTCTGTGGGCTTTCGGGCGCGCCTTCGTGCGGCGCGTGCCTGGCATGCCCGTGAACAGTAGCGTGCATCTGACCGGAGGGGGCCGAGCGGCCCCCCACAGGCCGCGCACGTCCTGAGGTCGCGCGGCGGCGAGGCGGGAACATCGGCCCAGGCGGACTGGATGCGCCGAACGTCGGAGATACGGCGCCGCAACGCCGCCAGGGCGATGGTAATGTCGCCATGAGGGAATCGGACGGCGCTTCCTTCCAGGTGCCAGTCCGTCCACGCCTGCCCGCGCCGCCCTCTTGCTTGGCGCGCGGGATTGCCCCAGGCGAATGGCCCCGCAACAGCCGCAAATAGAGCAGCCTCCATGTCGGAGGCGAAGGCGATGTACGCCAGGTCCTGCGTCGGGGAGTATGTCCCTTTAGTGTAGGGAGTCTCTGGGCGCGACTCCCACGGCGGGCGCAGGTCCGCGTCGTAACCTTCGCAGCAGTTGTGGGTGCGTAATCCCGCCGACCAACATGCCTGGATGAGGTCGGTCATGCCTAGGTCGATGGGCGCCCCCCATGGCGACCGCATATCCCGCGTGCGATGTCGTGGACGATAGAGGGTCTTACCAACCACGTTATCCCGCGCGCCGCTACCGGGCATTCGCCTCACCTTCCTCCTCCAACAGCGCATCCACCGTCACGCCAAGGGCCTTCGCCAACGCGGCCACCAGGCGCGATTCGGCGTCCTGGCGGCGACCGCCCTCCAGGCTGCTGATGAACGCTTGTGAAACGCCCGACTCGTCGGCGAGCCGCACCTGCGTCCATCCTAGATCCACTCGCAACCGCTCCACGTTCCGGCCCAAGGCACCAGGGTCCGCCACAATGTTACACCTCCCGCTTGACAGCATTATGCCACACGGAGTATTGTTGGCACAAGCGTACTCCCCGTGGCATAACGGGGAGCCGAGAAGGGGAGGTGGTCGCATGCCGTTGTGGCAGGTGCTGCTGAACGTGGCCGGCGGGCTCTCGGTCGTTTGGATCGTGGCCTCGCGGGTCACGGAGCATCGGATCGTCGCGCGCATTCGCAGGTTGTCGCACTGAACACAACAAGGGAAGTGAACCGACATGGCCACCGTGGCGAAGCTGCCCGCCCAGGATGCCGACACAAGAGCGACGCCGCTCCGCTTGACGACGCTGGGAGGGAGGCCCTGCGCCGCGCCTGTGCGATTGTTGACGCGCTCGAAATGTCCGCCGTTCCCACGCACGGCTACGAATGCTCCTATAGCGGACCGTGGCGCCCGCTACACACGTTCCACACGATGATCGAAACCCTCCAGGGCGACTTGCACTTCATCCGCGATCACGTGGAGCGGTTCTCGCCATCGACGCGGCAAGGTCGATGACTCGACACGCCAATACGAGGAGGCACCAACATGGCCACAGTGCCGGGAGACGCGGCGCCAGGGCCGATTGCTAATCCCGACCGCGCTTTCAACGAACGGCTGGCGTCGGCGAGTGAGGCCCTGGAGCGCGCCGAAGCGATCGCAAGCGCACTGCACTGGACCGCGCTTTCCATCCATAGTGGCGAAGGCTACAACGACGGCGGCCCGAATACTCCAATCTCCGAGTTCTTGGCGATGCTCGCAACGCTGAAAGACGATATCCAACACGCCCGCGCGGTGGCCGCGGGCAGCCGCCCGCAGCCTGCGGAGAAGTAGGAGGCCCGCCACCGGGGGAGGGCGGCGACGGAATGGCGACCACAGCGGTGGGATTCCTGCTCGGCCTCGTTATCGGGTGGTCTGGCGCAGCGGCCGGCCTTGGTCGGTCAGCACCGTCCACGTCACCTGGCCACCAGACACCGCGAGGACCACACAGCGGCGCGGCTCGCCGTTCGACCAGCGGAAGTCCTTGTGCTCGAACACACGCCCCGCTTGGATGTCCGTCGCCTGTGCCACGCTCATGGTCGCCACCGCCCCTTCCGTTACTTCAGCAGGCCGCCGATCACGTCAGCCGAGGTCCGCTCCAGCCCCCTGGCGGCGTGGAGGTACCGTTGGGTCGTTGTCAGCGCCGCGTGCCCGAGGTCGGCCTGCACGCGCAAGAGGTCCATTCCGCCGGCCAGCGCCTGTGTGGCCATGAAGTGCCGGAGCCAGTGAGCCGACACGCGCTTGCCAAGGCCCGCCTTCGTGGCGATGCGCGCCAGAGCGGCGTCCGCGGCCTGGTGGCTCAGGCGCTCGCCCTTGTTGTTGGGCAGCAGATAGCCGTCCGGCGCGGTGCGCAGCGGCGCCAGCGTGGCGACCACGGAGGGCATCAGCTTCACCTCGCGCGCCTTGCCTCCCTTGCCTACCACCCGCAGGCCAGTGCGGCCATCGGGGTCGGCGAACACGTGCGCCCAGGTGGCGTCCAGGGCCTCGCTGATGCGAAGGCCGGTCGTCGCCAGCAGGAGGATCACGGCCCGCCACTTGGGTTCGGCAACATCCAGCATCGCCTGCACTTCATCCTTCGAGAGGATGCGCGGCGCGCCCTCGCTGGCCACCTTCGGTGTGCGGACGATGGCGAACGGAGAGTAAGGGACGGCGCCCAAGTCGGCGGAAAATGAGAAGAGGCTGCGCATCGCCGACAGGGCCTGCGCCACCGATGCCGGCGCGAGTCCTGTTCCCGCCAGGTGTTCGGCGTAGCGCAGGGCCTCCGCGCGCGTGGTCGCCAGCAGCGGCTGCCCGTCGCGGAACGCCGAGAAGCGGCGCAACGCGGCAAGGTACGCCTCCTGCGTCTTGACCGAGTGCGACCGGCTCGCCACGCGGGAAAGCCACATCCGCACCACCGCGCCTTCCGACAACGGCTCGTCGCCAACCGTGGCCACCGCCCGCCCGTTCACTACCGCCAGCGCACCCTCGACCATCCCGCCCATCCCCCTCCGCTCGCCCCACGGAGAGCATACCGCCCTAATCGACATTAGTGCAATAGTTAGGAGGGGAGAAACTGTGCAGAATGTCCGAAGGTGCTTGCGCGGCTTGACGGTTGCGCCAGACTGGCGGGGGGGGGGGCCACCGTGTACGTCGAGGGGTGGCTGAACACCGCGCCAGACGGTTCGCGTGTGCGGCATGTGCAGGCACATGTGCAGGCGCCGCAGGTGGCACCGCCGCAGGTTGCCGTCCGCGCCGCAGGGTGGGTGCTTGCTGCCGCGCTCCTCGCCCTGT
>JAJZXK010000169.1 GCA_021806565.1 Bacillota bacterium
CATCCGGGCCGACAGCCGCGGCGCCTGTGACGGAGCCGCCACCCACCGGCGCACCGGCGCCGGCTTCGGCAGCACCGCCTGGATCTCGTCCAGGCTGTATCGCACGTCGGGCGCCAGTTCGATCAATCGCGATCGTACGGGAGGGCGTCCGGGCTTGATGTTCATCGTGCCGGGCACTCGGAGCACGCGCGGCAGGTCCCACGTGTGGTCCGCGCCGAGGTGTTCCGCCAGACGACGCGCCACCATCTCGAACCGCGACTGATTCGCTACGCCGGCCCTGCCTGTCATTACAAGTGGGCTACGCAGGAACCAGTACACATGCAGACCGTGACCACTGCACACCAGCGCCGAATACGGCAACTGGAATGCGTACAGCTTCGCCTCGGCCCGCGCCCGGCTCTCCTCATCCGCGCAATCCAGGTCGGCCACCAGGGCGACCGCCGCCCACACGTCTTGACGCTTGCCGCCCTGCCGCCAGCGGGGCTGGACCCCGTAAGCGACCAGGCCGCGTGCGTCGTGATGTTGGACAAACGACTGTGCCTGCTGATACGTCCAGTCGTGGATAGGTACGTAGAGCCGCTGCGGTACTGACCGCTCCTCTACCATCACCCGGCATTCCAGCAGGCCGTGTGCATTTCGGTACAGCGCCCGCCATAGGTCCGTTGCGTCCACGGCATCCCGCCTCCTTATGGTGTGTATGGAAACGGCCTTGCATCCCCCTTCCCGGACCAACAAAAAGGCCCAGGACATGACAAACCACACGCTCTCGCGTGTGATCGCACCACATCCTGGACCCCGGTCACGCTACCCTAACTCACGGGTCTGTCATGGGCCTCAGCCATCCAGGCAGGGAGCGGACCTCCCTGGGGGCGCCGTATTGACTGCCCCGATCACTTCCCGGTCGCCACCTACCTGGCTTCGCCGGGCCGGTTCGGTCCCCCCGCGGCAATACACAGGGTTCCTGTGGTGGGCTGCGGCGGCAATACGCCTTGCCTCTCCCGGCACCGGCTGCGGCGATACGCTGCCGGCCTCTGACGCCGCAGGGGTGTAGGGTCCCCGCGACGCCCGCTACGTGATGCACACCCCCTTCCTACCACATCCGCCGACTCCGCGCAACCCCTTCGCCAGCCTCGGCCTACTAGGCACAGAGACAGCTAGGCGTACAGGCCCACAAGGGGTCACGTGACTGTGGCCCCCCGTGCCGTGGCGCCGTGTTGTCCCTGCGGTCGGTTTGCGTGTTGTGCCTGACTCACAAAAAAACATACAAGCGCGTGTACGCAATGGGCCAGGAGACCCTATGTGCCGTGATGTCTACACACTATTGCACACAGGACCTCTGTATACTACCTCGACGTGGGCGACCCCCAACACATGGGGAGAGGCCTGCAACCGGCGGAATCTCCTTGCCCAGGGTCGCCACGTCCCACTTGCAACCCCCAACGCACGGGGAGAGTCCTGCAACGGGGTGCACCTGCCAATCACTCCGTACCATCCTCGCCCTTGCAACCCCCAACGCATGGGGAGAGTCCTGCAACCCGAGTTGACGTTCGGCGCCGTAATCGCCGTCGTCCTTGCAACCCCCAACGCATGGGGAGAGTCCTGCAACCCGCATATCGTAAGGAACGGACCCGCATATGCCCTCGCTTGCAACCCCCAACGCATGGGGAGAGTCCTGCAACGAGGCGGCACTGCGAGAGGCGCTCGCCGTCGCCCGCTTGCAACTCCCAACGCATGGGGAGAGTCCTGCAACGCGAAGTTCAGACTCGATAGCCTGGTACAGGTCTCGCAGCTTGCAACCCCCAACGCATGGGGAGAGTCCTGCAACCGGTCCGGCGTAGCGCATGGCGGCCGGGAAGGTGGCGCTTGCAACCCCCAACGCATGGGGAGAGTCCTGCAACCAAGGACCGGGACGCCCACCATGCATCGATTGGCGGCTTGCAACCCCCAACGCATGGGGAGAGTCCTGCAACCCACAAAGAGCGTGACGTTGCTGAAGAAGCGGTTGCTTGCAACCCCCAACGCATGGGGAGAGTCCTGCAACGCCGCCCCGTACCTGTCGCTTTGGTTTGCCGACGGCACCTTGCAACCCCCAACGCATGGGGAGAGTCCTGCAACGCGCATGTCTCCAGTTTCAATGTGCATCAGCGAGCCGAGCTTGCAACCCCCAACGCATGGGGAGAGTCCTGCAACGTCGAAGCTCTCTGTGATCGATCGCAGTCCTACCCCGAGCGCTTGCAACCCCCAACGCATGGGGAGAGTCCTGCAACGAAGCACCAGACGGCGGTGCCAGCGGCGCTCAAGACCTTGCAACCCCCAACGCATGGGGAGAGTCCTGCAACATCCCGACTTGGACGTCAAGGTTGGATTTATGCAGGGCTTGCAACCCCCAACGCATGGGGAGAGTCCTGCAACCCCCCGGCCATCCCCGACCTGCCGCCCGTGACTCTTGATTCTTGCAACCCCCAACGCATGGGGAGAGTCCTGCAACTCCGACTCGCTGACCGGGCCCACCCCGGCGTGGAGCACTTGCAACCCCCAACGCATGGGGAGAGTCCTGCAACCCGAACAACCCAAGTACAGCTTCCCTCAGGCACGCCTCTTGCAACCCCCAACGCATGGGGAGAGTCCTGCAACCGCGGCGCCCCGGGACACCGCCACGGTCGTTGCGGTGGACTTGCAACCCCCAACGCATGGGGAGAGTCCTGCAACAGTGCGGATCACGTCTGCGCCGCCTCAATAGTCAGCTTGCAACCCCCAACGCATGGGGAGAGTCCTGCAACAACGCTCCAGTGGCCAGCACAGTTGCGACATACAACTTGCAACCCCCAACGCATGGGGAGAGTCCTGCAACAGCGCCAGGGTACACCCCTTGCCTCCCAAGGTCTACAGGGCCGCTTTGCGAGCGGGTGCCCTGACACCCCCTTCCCGATGCTCCTGGCACACCCTCATTGTACCCACCAGCCCTTCTCCCCCAACGCCCGCGAGCGCCCCCAAGAGGGAATGTCTTGCCGACCCGCTCGCAGGAAAGAAGGGGGCGGTATTCCGCCGCCCCCTTCACCACATCACTCGCTGACTGCGCGTTGCTGCGCGTCTCGTTGAATATGTACCGCCGCGATCCGGGCCACTACGTCCCGCAGATCACGCGCGAACGCAAGGGCATCCCGTGTGTTGACCAGCACGATGTCTGCCGGCACTCGTCCTGCCTCTGCCTCCGTCCGGTGGCTCGGCATCCGCGAGTCGCCGTCTCGCTTGACCAGACGCTCCATCCGCAGTGCCTCTGGGGCCTCGACTCGCACTCCGATCACCCCACGCGCCCGCAGATACTCCCCTTCGGCAACCAGGCGTACACCGTCGATTACGACCGCGCTTCCCTGGGCCTGCTCCAATGCCATCATCGCCAAGCGGGCCGGCTCCCCGCCACGAAGCGCATCGCCAGCCCGCTGAAGATGCATGCGGTCCGTCGGCCACCCACGCCGCTGCGCCTCAACCCGGCAGATGTCTCCCAGTGATACACAGCTGAAGCCGTGGCGCTTGCACAGATGCCACGCCACATCGCTCTTTCCCGCGCCCGATGGCCCCGCCAGAAACACGCACAACCGGCTCATGGCCACACCCTCCCCAATCGGAACAGGGGACGGAGCCTTTGGCCCCGCCCCCCCCCGAATCGTCAGCTTGCCTTCTTGGCCTCCGTGCGCTGCTTGGTGAACCGCAGCGTCTCCGCAGTCGTGGTCTCCACGCGTAGCGGCTTCAGGTGCTCAAACAGCGCCGGCTTCGTCAATGCCTCATCCAGGGCCGCGGTGTCAGGGACCTTGCGAATGAAATCCGCCGGATCGTATCCAGCCGCCTGCAAGGTGTCCCGAATGGCAGACATGACTGACGCCTGGGTTTCAGGCGTCACCGCCCGCAAGGCCGTAACGTCGATCTCCTCGCGCACCCAGACGTTCCCGCCGGCCGCTTCGGCCGCTGCCTCAACGGCGGCCACGTCCTTGGTCCATCCCGTTTGGGACTTTCCGCCGGCAATCGCCCACGTGCCACCCGGCAGGCCCCGCTCTTCGTCCGATTCCAGGACCACAGGACCACGCAGGGCCACGTAGGCCTGAAGGTAGGGCCGGAACTCCTTGGCGGTCGCCGCCGCGCCCTCCCAGTGCTGCACTTGCCGTGCAAACGCTGCGGCATCCTCCGGGCTCCACTTCGCAACTTCAGCCGTGACCTTATCGGTGGCAACCGCGTCCCCAGCGGCCACCGCGTCAGCCTGGGCAATCTGCTCGCCCTTGCTCACAAGACGGCTCCGATATACCTCATCCCCAGACCATTCAATCCCTGCCTGGATCCTCGCCAACGCATCCTGCTCGTCGTACTTGTCCCATCCCTTGGCCTTTCGGATCTCGGCCCCCTCGGGACACACGGGCTGGCCGTTGAGCACCATCTTCGCCAGGTGGCAGTACCGGCACGCATCCCCGACGTTCTTGCCGAACCCTTCCGGACCGGCCTTCGCCGCCTTCGCAATCGCATCCATGGTCCCCACCGCATCCCGCGCCGCGGCGTCCAGTGCCTGTTTCGCCACATCCACCGACACTGGCGCCCCGTACTCAAACGCCTGCAGATCCGCCTGGATCTCCCGACCCGGCCACCGCCGACGAAGGACCGCCGCGTATAGCTGCACCTGCGGCGTATACTTTGCCTCCACGTCGGACACGGCCTTGCGCGGGCTCTTCTTATTGGTCTTCCAGTCCCGGATCAACACTTGACCCGGCGTCACCACCACCAGATCCGGCCGCACCTGCAGTCCGTTGCACCCGGCGGCCTCCAGGGCGTTCAAGACCCCGAAGTACGCGTCCATGTCCCCTTCCCGCGAGAGCGCCGCCTCCAATGCGTCCGTATCCACCACAGCCGCCTTGCCTCGCGACAACGCCAAGGGTTGCAAAACCACGCTCTCCACGACCACCTGCTCTACCTCACCCGGAAGCGCCTCAACGGCGGCGCGGGCGCTCTGCGCGATCGCCTCGTCCGCATCCGCCGGCACCAGTGCCTGTTCCTTGCCGTACCGCGCCCGCATCTCCGCAATGCACGCCCCCAGGTCCTCCATCTTCCCCTGCGCCGCCGCGGACACAGCCCGGCTCGCCACCGCATGCACCAGGTGGCCGTACGCCAGGTGGAAGTTCGACGCGTCCTTCTGCCCCAAGGCGTAGTTGCCGTACCAGCGGTACTTGCATTCCTGGAACGTCTGCAGCGCCGAGTGCGAGTACAGGTTCCCGGCCCCCTGTGCCGTCTTCAGCTTCTTACCGGCCTTCTCGGCTGGCGTCATCTTTGCCACCCCCGACCCGTTTTTTGGAAACACAAAGGGGAGGCACGGCCGCCTCCCCTTCACCAAGTCCTTGGGAAGAATACGTTTACAACAATATGTGGACGACAAGCCCAAGCACTATGGCGATCAAGGCGCCAATTAACCACAGAAACAGATGCACCGTTTTACGCAGGTCATCGATACGGGCACCGAGTGATGTCTTCATCTCACCACTTGTTACTTTGACGGTATTGATCTCTCCAGCCATTGTTGTTATCGCAATCGCCATTTCCTGTAACCGCGCGTCCACCTTGTCGAACCGCGCGTCCACCTTGTCGAACCGCGCGTCCACCGACGCCGCAAGGTCATCAATCCGCTTGGTCAGGACCGCTTCCACATGGTCGACCCGCTTGCTCAACTCATCAATCCGCTTACTTACGCCATCGAGCTGCCCGAGCAGATCAATCCGCACTTGATCCACGTGCTTGCCCAGATCGTCGATCCGCTTATTCACGCCATCGAGCTGCTTATTCAGAGCATCGATCTGCGCGAGCATTTCGGCTCGCACGCTGTCGACTCGCAGGAGCAGCTCAACCCGCACTTGATCCACGCGCTTTTGCATGCCGTCGGTCTGCACGAGCAGATCGGACCGCACTTCATCCACGCGCTTGCGTAGGTCATCGATCCGCATTCCAAAGGAAGACAGACGCTCCGCGATCAGGTCATCGGGCATCCGACGGAGCCCCTCCGGTCCACCGCCCAGATCCTGCGCCGCCGCCTGTTCTTCCGCCGCCATCCTGCTCACCGCCCCGCCCCCTCAGTATAGCCGCAACACAAAGGGAAGGCCGTGTGACCTTCCCTTCTCACCGTCCACGATCTTGTACTCTTGGATTTACCGCGCCGATGCCGGCGCGGTCCGCCGCAACACCTGTCGCACGCACCACGCCGCCACCACCGCGGTTGCCGGCCACGGGCTATGCGCCACAAGGCTCACCGCCACCGCGGGCAGCAACAGCAAACCCGCAATCCCTTCCGGCAACGCGCCGTGGTACACCCGGCGCATCAGCACCTCGTGCAGGCCCGCCGTTCCCAGCAGGCCCAGCAGCCCGGCGATCAGCACGTAGCCGTGCAAGGTCGTCGCCACTGGCGGCACGACACACGCCGCGGCCACCAGCCATCCGTACAGCCACTCCGCCAGAAGGTTACGCGCCAGACCCAAGCCAGCACCCCGGCCGAGAATGGATACGGCCGGTATCGCCAGCACCCCCACCATCAACACCGCCTGCATCCCCCTCCGCCTCCCCTCCGGGGTCCACGCGCCAATTATAGCGCGTTCCCCGGAGGTGGTGTCCGCG
>JAJZXK010000170.1 GCA_021806565.1 Bacillota bacterium
CGCCGCTTTCCTCTGGCTGGCCCCGGCGCGCCGCCTGCTGCAGGCCTTCGCGTTGGCCACGGAACTGGCCGCCGACGCCTTTGCCATGGAGCGGGTCGGACAGCGGCCCCTGGCTTCGGCCTTGCACAAGCTGGCCTCCGTCCGAAGGCATGTCCTCACCGGGCGGATGACGTCGGCGCTCGGGCTGTTCGGTACGGCTGGCGGTGGTCTCGGGCTACGCGTGGCCCAGATCGCCGCTTTCCCGCATGCGCTCCCGCCCGTCGAGCATCCATGGAGCCTGCGCGGAAGCGGCTGGGCGGTGCTCGGCTGCGCGCGGGCGCCCCGCAGTGATGCTCAGGGTGCATCCGTGGTCTGCCCGGCGCCCGGGCGCAGCCGGTCCTGCAGCCGACCAAGCGCGCGGGCACAGAGCCAGAGGGCCGAGGTGGCGCCCGCCACGTCCAGCGGATACCAGAAGGTGTACAGGCGCAGGACCAGTGCCAGTAACGCGATGGCCTGGGCCGGCGGCAACTGCCAGCGCATCAGGTGCAACAGCAGCATCATGACCAGGGTCAGGAGGAGGAACGCGGCCGCAGTGGGTCCCAGGGCCACCGAGGGCGCCACAACCATGGACGGCAGCCGTGCCGTCGGTGTGTGGGGCGCGGCTGCTCCGCGCTCGGCCAGCACGGCGAACGGCGGCACCGACAGGAAGCGTAGCGGCACAGAGGACACCGCGGCCACCACGGCCGGGACGAAGACGACGGGGATCCAGCGGGACCACCGGGCGGCGTCGGACTCCCGTCTGCCCAGTGCGCGCCACCCGGCGCAGCACCCATCACGGCCCAGGCCGCTATCCCGCGCAGCAGGACAGCTTGTTCACATCCCGCCCGAAGGTCTGGGCGGCGAGCTTGAGCCCTTCGGCCATCGTCAGGTACGGGGCCATGGTCTCCGTGAGGTCGGCCACCGTCAGGTGGAACTTCACGGCCAGCGTGGCCGCGTAGATCGCGTCCCCGGCGTTCTCGGCCACCGCGTGCGCCCCGAGCACTTGGTCGTTGTCCGCGTCGGCCACCAGCTTGAACACACCTCGGGTGTCCCGGTTGACGAGCGCGCGCGGCACGGCAGAGAGCGGCAGCACGGAGGTCTTGACGTCGTGCCCGGCCTGCCGGGCCGCAGCCTCCGTCAGCCCAACCGTGGCGATAGCCGGGGAGGTAAAGATGACGGCGGGCACCACATGCAGGTCGACCTGCCGCTGCGCCCCCAGGGCGTTGTCCGCGGCGAGGCCGCCCTCGTACGCGGCGACGTAGACGAACTGCGGTCCCGCCGTCACGTCACCCGCCGCAAGAATGTGCGGGACGTTTGTGCGCAGCTCGCCATCCACCGGCACCTCACCGCCCGGGCCCACCCGGACCCCGGCGCGATCCAGGCGCAGCGCCTCGGTGTTGGGCTGGCGTCCCGTTGCCACGAGGATTTCGGCGGCCTCGACGATCCGTTCCCGGCCCGCCACTTCCAGGCGCACGTGGCGGCCGCCCGAGCCGCCGTCCACGCGGAGGTAGCGCACGCCAGCCACCAGTTCGATGCCCTCGTCGGCGAGGACTGTGGTCATGGCCTCGCCGATCTCGGGGTCGTAGGTCTTCAGCAGCCTTGGACTGCGCTGCATCAGGGTGACCTTTGCCCCCAGACGCCGCAGCAACTGACCCAGTTCGAGGGCGATATAGCCGGAGCCGATCACGGCCACGCTCTCGGGCACATGGTCCAATGCGAAGGCCGTCGTGCTGGTGAGGTACCCAGCCTCGACCAGGCCCGGGATATCGGGCACGGCGGGGCGGGCCCCGGTGGCGATCAGGAAGGTCTTGGCCCGGATCTGCCGGTCACCCACCTCCAGCGTGTGTGCATCCACGAAGGCGGCCTCGCCCCGGACGAGTTCCCAGCTATAGTCCGCCACGAGGTCCTCATACTTGTGCCGCCGGAGTTCGCCGACCAGTTCGTCCTTCTGCGCCGTCAGTCGGCCCATCTGCACGGGCCCGGCCTCGGTGGCGAGGCCGGCGAACGGGTGATGCCCGGCGAGGTGGTGGATCTCCCCGGCGCGCAGCAGGGTCTTGGACGGCACGCAACCGATGTTGACGCAGGTGCCGCCGGTGGTGCCGCGCTCGATCATCACGACGTTGGCACCGGCGTCGCGCGCGCGGATGGCGGCAGAGAAGGCGGCCCCACCGGAGCCCACGATGGCGAGGTCATAGGCGTCGCACCGGTTCCCGCGGTGTTCTGTTGGCCGGCCGTGCTGTTGGCCAGTGTCCTCGACCGGTTCCACCGCCAGCGGCCGGTACCCCGCACCCGCCACGGCCGCCTTCAGGGTGTCCGTCTCGATGCCCTCGGATGCCGTGAGCAGGGCTTCGCCCCGGCGGAAGCTGGCTTTGACCTCCGTGGCGCCGGTGCCCTCCAGGGCGGCAGCCACGTGGAGCTCGCAATCCGTGCACGTCATCCCCGCGATCCGCATGCGCAACCGGTGGGCCATCTCGCGTTCACCCGACCCTTCGTCCATCTCGCCGCTCAACTCGGACGGGTGATCGCGTCAGCCGCAGCAATTGCCGCCGCCGCCGGGTGCCACGTCCTCCACGCCCAACACGCGGTATCCCGCTGCCTGCACCGCGGCCGTGATGGTCCTGGCCGCGACGCCGCCCGGGACCGCGCACCGGGCATCCCCGCGGCGGTAACTCGCGGAAACCTCTGTGGCACAAATGCCTTCCAGCGCACGGACGACGTGGCCCTCACACACCGTGCAGTTCATCCCCCGGATCCGAACAGCCGCCTAACCTCCGCCATCGAGCATCATCCCTTCTCGGCCCTCCTGGACCAGGCGACAGGCGCCGAAGCGCTCACGATCTCTGTGCGGGTCTGTCAATCACAGCCTCCGATGCTGGGGCCGCTGCTCCGGAAGCGTGTACTGCGGCCGTCGGGGCACAGCAGGTGCCTCGCCGCGTGTGGCGCGAACACCAGAGCGCTACCGCCGCAGCCGCCAAGACCAGGAGCGCAACGCCCAGGTCGCCATACCCCCGAGCCCAGACAGCAGCCAGAGCGCCGGCTCCCAGGAGTCCTGCCAGCAGTGGGCGCAGAACAGCATCAGCGGAATCGCGATCAGCAGTCCCCACGCGGCGGAGCCGCCGTCGTCGTACCCTGGGCCTAGCCGTTCTCGATCCATCCCCCAGCCCTCCCTACATCCGCGTGCATGCGGCGATGCGCGCGGCATTGTCCGCGACGACCGCCTGGCCGAGGCGGAGGATCTCCCGCACGCGCGGGTCGGCAACGGTGTAGTAGATGTTGCGGCCCTCCTGGCGCGCGGTCACGAACCCGCACCATCGGAGGCAGGCCAGGTGGTTGGAGACGTGCGCCTGCTTCAGGCCTAGAATCCGCATCAGGTCCCCGACGTTCTTCTCGCCGTCCAGCAGTTGCAGGACGATGCGCAACCGCACGGGGTGCGCCAGGCCTTGGAAGAACCTCGCGTGCAGTTCGGCCGCATCGTTCTGGTCCGCGGGAGTGTGCGCCTGGGACTGCACCGGCCCACCTCCGTTCCACCATGACATCATGATGCGTCGATACTATTGGCGATGTCAAGGCGATCCGTGCCGGTCTACGGTGAGGCCGCTGGTGCACAGGTGGAGGCATGAGCAGACTGCGCAGCTAACGCAGAGGGGCGAGCGGCAGTAGCAGTCCGGTGGCGCCATTCCGCGTCTGGGGGGGCCGACGCTTGGGGCATGGTCAGCCCTGGTAATGCGACCGTCTATTCACGAGTCAAGATAGTGGTAATATATGAAAGCACCAGTAATCATGTAAGGAAGCGACAAACTCCCTAGTACTACCCTTGCATCTGGGGAGGCACGCGCATGTCTCCACTTTCAGCGACGACCTCGAAGTGTTCGCCCGGACCTTCTTTCAAGAATTCTAGTGGCCCGAGACTGGCGTGGGCAAGCCTAGCCGGCGCCCGCCCGAGGAGATCTCCGCCTCGTGCGCCGCCTCGCGGCTCAGGTGAGGTGCAGGGTCGGCAGGACCAGCGAGCGAGGAGCGGCACGGCGCGGGTGGTCTTTCGCGGATCGCGTCCTGTTCGGTCGTTTGCGGCGAGGACGTGGCCAGGCGCTTTGCTGAGGCATTCCGTGGTAACGCGCGTGAGAGGCAGGAACCAAAGCGCGACGGCCCGGCAGTGTCTTCGCCAAGCCGCCGCACGTCCGGTTGCGTGGACATCCGGTTACGCGTGTGTGACGAACGCCCGCAGGACCTTGAGGGCCTCGACCTTCAGATGCCGGTTGGCTTCCATGATCCGCCCGATTCCGTGAGCCGGCGCGTCCGCCGCGGATACGCCGCCCTTGCACGCTTCCACGATGCCGGCGATAGCCTCCTTGGTCAGTTCGTCGTCCTGGAGAATCTGCTCCACGAATGCTGTGAAGTGCGCGACCATCGCCTCGGAGCTGTGGGCCGTCTCCATTTTGTCCGCCCTCTCTCCGGGCGGGTCCGGTTGCAGACGGATGGTGTTCGCGTCGAGCCACTCGGCCCGCCCATGTCTGACGAGTTGTCTGGCGCGCCTCGCATAGGTCGCGCCCTCAGGAAGGCCGACGCGCACGACCCGCACGTTTTTGCGATGGTGTCACCCCCAAGCCGTCCGTTGGCCACCCAAGTTGGCTGGTTGCTAGACAGACGCGAACCCTACACCGCAAGAGCCGCAAGGGGTTCCTCCCCTTTCGGGCGGACAGGGCGTGTTACTAGGACCCGCAGGCTACACGGTCGGACGGAGGGTAAAGAGACGGGCCGGGGCCGGCACGTGAGCAGATCCGAGGATCTGTTGTTGGTCGCTGGTCAGTTCCGTACACTGCTGGGCTTCGCCGTCCGCGCTGCGATAGGTGATCACATGCAGGCGTTGCATGACGTTACGGATGTCGTCCCAACTGCGACCAACTTCCTCTTCACAGAGGCGGACTAACAGCAAGGCCATCCAGCAGAGCACCACGTGCGCGCGAATGCGGGACTCTAGGCGATGGTACACCGGTCGAATCTCCAGAGAAGTCTTTAGCGTGCGAAAACAACTCTTTACTTCTAGCAGCTGACGATAGCCCAGAGCGACGTCCTCGGGGGTAAGAGTGTCGTCCGATGTAGAAACGAGGTACTTTCCGTCAAGGCGCTCTTCGGAGCGCACCTTCGCGTTATCGACCTTCGGTTCGCCCCCACGACCGGTCGTTAGATAGCACCTAAACCGCCTATTACTGCGCAATCGGTCTAGCGCTGCCGCATAATCTTTGGAAGTTTGCGCTAATGTGCGCAATTCCTTACGCAGTGCCACGAGGATTTCGTTGCGCCGACGACGATCACGCGCTGCCTCGGCGGGGTTCCGGATAAGGACAAACCGTCGCATAGCTTCGCCTTCGCCTACGACGATTTCCTTGATTTCCACATTGTCGCGAACAGTGCGATATCGTCCGGCTCGGGCCAGTGCCTCTTCTGTGAACGCTTGGCCTGATCGCATCTTCTCCCCAGCAATGTAGTGACCGCCCGCAGTTTGCAGGGTGCGCAAGTTCTCGTGTGAGGTGAAGCCGCGGTCTACGACGGTCACGACTCTGCCCAGTTTCCAGCCGATGAGGTCTTTCTTGACTTCGGAAACGACACTGACGTCGGCAGTGTGCCCCGGCCACACCCAACAACGGACCGGAATGCCGTCACGTGTTACCGCTAAGCCAACGACGACGAGGGGCAGGTCGTCTCGCTTTTCCTTGGAGTGGCCATACGTGCGAAAGCCCTTCTCGCCATCCTCGGTACGTTCTTGCTCATCCAGGCAAAAGTCAATGTTGGTGGTGTCGAAGAAAAGCAAATCCACTTCCAAGTTGAGTAGATCGGCGACCTGATGATAGACACGACGCTGCAACTCTGGCTCGAGCTCCAACACTAAATCCATTACCTGGTATAGATCATGCACTTCAACGGCGGCCAAGGAGGCGTGGTCTTCGCCGCCTTCCGCTAGCGCCGCCCAGGGAGGACCCCCGCCCACCTACTGGCTGCCCTTGGTGACCCGCAACGCGGGCCGCTCCTGGCAACTGCTGCCCGCCCCAGCCGGGAACCGCCCCGATGACTTCGGCCGCGTCCAGTGCAAGGGTGGCGCCGTGCAGGCCTTGTTCTGGACATCCCGGCGGGTGCCGACCCCCGCCTTCGGCCTTGAACAGACGGCCAACGGTGGCCGTCACTGGACGTCCGGCCGCTTGGCCTGCCCGCCGGCGGGCCCCGGCGTCACCTGGGGGCCCGCACCAGTCTGGACGTGGCCAGGAATCTGCAACGCCCAGGCCATCCTCTGGTCGCGCGACGCGGGCCGGTCCTGCTCGCGGCCGGTGGGGCACACGCACGTCTGCTACACGGGCACCGGCCCCGCGGGGCCGTACACGCGGCTCAGGCTGTCGGGCGGGCGCGTGGCCCCCTGCGCCTCTCCACCGACGGAGGCCGCACCTGGTCGGCCGTGGCCGTGCCGCGCATGCCGGGGATGAGGACGACGGCGTGGTACCCCCGCTACAACTGATCGCCGGTGGCACGCTGGCGGCCCCCGGGGCGGGGGTGTGGTGGGCCCGGCCCCCCGGCGGTACGGCTTGGTGCCGCACCCCAGCCCCCAGCAACGCACCCGCA
>JAJZXK010000171.1 GCA_021806565.1 Bacillota bacterium
GGAAGGTGCGCCAAGCCCTATGCCCAATCCCCGATCTCTGCCACCACCTCCGGTACCCAGTCCCGGGTACTGGGCAGGGGCACCCGGCCTTGGCGCCAGGCAGGGCTACGCCACCATACAACGGCACGGACCTGTCTCACTCCTGGCCGCACCGTCGCCGATACCAGGTGGCCCGGCTGATCCCGGTGCTCTCCCAGGGTCGAGTCTGCTGCAGCGACTGTCCCACGTACTCGTCTCGCGCGACGGCCCCGCTACTGCGCCGCCGTTCCGCCTCGCCATCCCGGTGACGGCGGCGCGCCTCTGCGTCACCGATGAGCACGTGCATGTTGCGCTGCTCCTCGGCGGTGACACCGAGCCAGTCCACCAGCGTCTGGCGGCGTGCCCGATAGCGTGGGTCCACGAGTTGGCCCCTCCACTCGATCCTGCGGCCGGCCGCCGCATCCACGGCGCGCCGAAGGACGGTGCCGAGCCGGCTCCGCGCTTCCCGCTCGTCCCACCCGCACTCCTCGGCCAAGGCCAGCACCTCGCGCTCGGCAGCCTCCGGCGGCGCAATCCAGGACACCGCTACGCTGGCCCACAGCAGCCAGGCGTCCCGGTGGCCGGCTGGGAGCGCGCACCCGGAATTCCAGCGCATCTCGCGCAGGTGCTGGAGATCTGTTAGACGGGCTTCCCAAAGCCCGGCGCCACAAAACTGCCGGGCCGGGGCGGGTGCGTACACCCCGGCTCCTCGCCGCAGAGCCCGCTGTACGCGCAGGTCGTGGATCTCTGCTCGCGACCGAGGCAGCACCTCGTCGGCGAGGTCGTCGAAGGCCCACGTCGCCCCCCCTGCGTGCAGGATGCGCACCAGCTGGCCCGTGCGGCCGTGCACGGTGCCGGCCAATCGTAGGACCCGCGCCGCGTCGAGCGCGGCACGGTCAGCCCCGAGGTCGGCGAGAGCGTCATGGATGATGCGCTGACAGGCAGTCCAGCGCAGCAGCGCGGCCCGGGGGATCGGCCCGTGGAACCAATAGAGATGCAGCCCTCCGCCCCCGGATGCGACCGCGAAGCTCGGCGCAGGAATGCGGGCTGCATCGAGCGCGGGCAGGACGTAGCCATGGAGTGCTCGTTCTGGATCGAGGTGGACCACTCCGGCGGTGGGTGAGCGGCGGTAGTCGACGTCTGCGTAGAGGGCATTCTGAGCCAGTAGCCGGGCGACTGCCCGGCGGCCGGAGAACCGGCCGACCGAGAGATAGCAGTCTGTGTGGCCGGTGTACTCGCCCACGGCCGCCGGGAGATCGCGCACTGTGACGCAGGTCTCGCGCCACCCGTGGCCGTCGTCGCGGCGGGCCAAAGCGACGAGGCCGCCGCCAGTGGGGTGCAGGAGGCGCGCGTGCTGGGCAGTCGGAGACGGAGTGGGCACGGCGAGGCCACATCCCGTGCCCCACCCCCAGGCCGGGGGACAGGGCGGGATATGGTGCCGTTTAGCCGCCGGACCCCGTGGGGTCGTCAGTCCGGCGGCCAGGCCATTACGGGGGGCTGCCCTCGCCGTCCGCCCGCGCTATGCGGGCGTCAGTCCCCGCCGATTAGGCGAGGCCACGGGACCGCCTCCTCCGGGATAGAATCGGCCCTCGCAGCGTCAGCGAGGGTAGCCCCGGCCGCTCGGTGGCTTGCCAGCCACCCCGGAGGCCGCGCCCGGTATGGTCCGAGCGCGCCTCTACGAAGCCCCACACCCTGAGTGTAGCACACTGCCGCCCGGAAAAGGACACCCTCCCGTTACTACCGCACGGCCCTCCACACCCGCGTACACAACGGGTTGCGAACCATGCGTTACTACCGGATTTACTACCGAATCCACCCGGACGGACCCCCGGTCGGCCGGATGGGACTCCATTCCATATCCCGCAACTCGTTGAGCCGTGCGGGTGTGCAAGTCTGGGCGGACGGTCACACCTGGCTCCGGACAGCCCATGCCGGACTTTTAATCCGAATGTCGTGGGTTCGAGTCCCACCTGGCCCACCAGAAGAGACGTAGAGCCTCTGGCAAGGTCCAAGCTCCTGCCGACAGAAGCTGGCAGCGGCTTGGTTTTTGCCATCACGTTTGCCATCAGCGGGCCATCACGCGTACCTCCCGTTGGGGTCTCCGCAAGCAGCGTCCATCCCGGGTCTGGCGTTGGAGAGTCGGACGATGGACCGCGCGCTGGTCGAGGGCGTGGCCCAGGCCTGTGTCGAGGGCGCGCGCAAGCACGAAGTTCACGATGGCAGCTGCCACCATGCTTCAGGCATAGGCCAGGCGTGGGACCAGTTGGTCGGGCGGCGGATCGAGCCGCGTGGGCAGGCCGGCGGCAAGCTGCGCGCGCAGTGCGGCATGGTCCGGGCTGCGCCAGAGGTTGCGGCACTCCTGGGGGTCGGACGCCAGGTCGTAGAGTTCGCCGTCGCCGCCCGGCAGGTGCAGCGTCAGCTTGTGGCGGTCGGTGACGACGGTGTGCAGTTGCAGTTCCGGGGTCGCCCGGTTTTCGATGTGGACGCTGTCCCGCAGTTCGGACGCGCGAGCCTGCAGTACCGGGCCCTGGTCGACGCCGTCCAGGCCGGGAGGGACGGCGCCTCCGGCGGCGGCCAGCAGGGTCGGCATCAGGTCGAGCAGGCTGAAGAGGGCAGTGCTGCGGCGGCCGGCGGGGATCCGGCCCGGCCACCGCCACAGCAGCGGGACGCGCACGACCGATTCCACATGGAAGGGCCCCTTGCCCCAAAGGCCGTGGTCCCCCAGGAGTTCCCCGTGGTCGCTGGTGAACACGACCAGGGTGCGGCCGGCCTGACCGTTGTGGTCCAGGAAGTCCAGGATGCGGCCCAGGTGGTGGTCCATCTGGGCGATCATGGCGAAGTATGCGTGGCGCCAGCGGGTCGATTCGTCCTGGTCGATCCCGCGGTGGTCGAGATTGGGGTCGAAGCCGGCCGGAGGCAGGGTGTCTGGGGGAAAGCACTGGGCCGCCCGGCCCTCCAGAGCCAAGCGATACAGAGCCGGCCGATCGACGGGGTGGCGGGGCGCGCCGATCGCTGGGCTGCCCGCGCCGCCTCGGGCCACCTGCCGACCGTACCAGGGGTCGGGGGCGACAAACGGAGGGTGTGGGTCGGGGAAGCTCGCCCAGAGCAGGAACGGCTGCCCTCCCCCGCGCCCGGCCCAGGTCCGGAGCTGACGGATGGCCGTATCCGCGACCCAGCGGGAACTGTGCAACTCTTGGGGCAGGTTCCACAGGCCCCCCGGCGCGCCCGCGAGTTCGTGGCTGCGCCGGCCGCCGAAGAACGCCGCCGGGTCGATCCCCTGACGGCGGAGCCACAGCCCATAGTGCATCCCCGCCGCGTGCGGCTCACACGTGTGGCCGATGGTCAGGGCGCAGCGCTCAAAGCCGTGATAGGGCCCGTGCCAGCGGGCGAAGTGCTCGCTGGAGAAGATGGCGGGGGCGGCCTCGGGCGAACCCGGCCACAGGCAGGGCTGCAGGTGGCCCTTGCCGACCAGCCCCGTGGTGTAGCCGAGGCGGCGCAGTCGGTGGGCCAGGGTGATATGGCGCCCCACCCACGGGACACCCACCGTCCAGCAGCCGTGGTGGGACGGCGCAAGGCCCGTCAGCAGGCTGGCGCGGCTCGGCGAGCACAGCGGGTTGGCGCAATAGGCGCGGATGCAGGCCGTCCCCTCCGCGCACAGCCGGTCGAGGTTCGGCGTGCACAGCCCGCGCGCGCCCAGGGCCGCGACGGTATCCCACCGTTGTTGGTCGGTGGTGACCAGAAGGATGTTGGGCCGGTCCGGCACCGGTGTCCCCCCTTGTGCAGGAGGCGGGTTCCGCCGTCCGTCGCTCGCAGTGGGAGTTCCGCCGCCGCCGGTCCCGCCCCTGCCTTGCGCGGATGCGGTTCCCCGCGCCGCAGGACGAGCCCGGCCGCGCGCGAAGGCGGCGATAGGGTCTTCGCCGTACAGGGGGGGTTGGTGTGCTCGAGGAAGGGATCATCAAGACGGCGCCGCCGCTGGACCGGCCCAGTCCGGGACCGGCCGGGGTGCGCACCTGCCGTCTGGACCGCATCCAGCCCGGCTACACGCTGTTTTCGCCGGGGATGGGCAACCTCGTGTGCCTGATCGACGCGGCCGGGGTGCTGGTGCACTTCTGGCCGGTGCAGCGCACGCACCTGGCTGAACTGTTGCCGGACGGCAACCTGCTGATCGACCGCCACGGCGACGAGGGCGGCGTCGAGGAACTGGATCCGGAAGCCCGCCGCGTTTGGGCCTGGCGCGGTCCCCAGCATCACGATTTCCAGCGGCTTCCTGACGGGGGGCTGGTGATGCTCACCCACCGTCAGGAGCCGCCCATGAAGGAGTTCTTCGACCCCGCCGAGACGCCGGAGGCCATCCGCAACGATGTCGTCGTCGAGATCGACCGCGACGGGCGCGTGCGCTGGGAGTTCTCGTTCCGCGAGCATGCGGCCCAACTGCGCGGGTTGGCGGGCCTGCCTCTGCCGGTGCGCTACGGCATGCGGCGTTCCGACGGCGGCATCGCCATGCTGACCCAGGCTGACTGGACCCACAGCAACACGCTGGAGGTCCTGCCCGACACGCCGCTTGGGCGCGCGGACGAGCGCTTCCGGGCCGGAAACCTGCTGTTCAGTTGCCGTTCGCTTGACGTGATCGGCGTCATCGACCGCCAGCGCTCCGAGTTCGTCTGGGCGTGGGGCCCCGGCGTCCTCGACGGCCAGCACCAGCCGACCATGTTGCCGGACGGACACATCCTCATCTTCGACAACGGCACCTACCGCGGGTATTCGGTGGCCCGGGAGATCGACCCGACCACGGGCCGGACGGTGTGGGAGTACCAGGATCCGCAGGGCTTCTTCTCCCCGTACCGCTCCGGCGTGCAGCGCCTGCCGGACGGCAACACGCTGATTTGTTCTTCAGACGAGGGCCGCATCTTCGAGGTGACGCCGCAGGGGGATGTGGTCTGGGACTACCACTCGCCGTTTTGGGGTACCAACCGCGGCAACGAGGGGCGCCATGTCTACCGCGCCACCCGCTACAGTTCCACGCAGGTGGCCGGCCTGTTCGACCGCAAGCCGGACTGCGCCGGCGCGGTCGGCCTGGGCGACGACTGGCGCCGGCGCCCGCACGGCTTTCGCGACGCGCTCGACCACTACCAGAAGACGATGCTGTCGCGGTCTTGGTAGATGGGTAGGACCGGGATAAGGGGGATCCACGTTTGGCCGCGATGCGTCCGAACATCGTGCTCTTGTTGATGGACGACATGGGATACGGCGATATGGGGTGCTATGGTCCGACGCCGGTGCGCACGCCGCACATGGACGCGGTCGCCCGGGACGGGGTCCGGTTCGAGCGCATGTATTCCGCGGCGCCGGTCTGCACCCCCGCCCGCTGCAACCTGCTGACCGGCCGCTACGCGCAGCGGGTCGGCCTGCCGCGCGTGCTGTTCCCGCGGGACACCATCGGCCTGGACGCCGGGGAGCGCACGATCGCCGACGTGCTACGGGGGGCTGGGTACGCCACCTGCGCCCTGGGCAAGTGGCACCTGGGCTGCCTGCCCGAGCACCACCCCCGCCGCCACGGATTCGACCGCTTTTTCGGCCTGCCATACAGCAACGACATGCAGCCGCTGCACCTGTATGACGACGAGGAGGCCCTGCCGGGGCCGGTCGATCAGGCGAGCCTGACGCGCCGCTACACCGACGAAGCCATCCGCTTCATCCGCGACCGCGGGCCGGACGAGCCGTTTTTCGTCTACCTGGCGCACACGATGCCCCACATCCCGCTGCACGTCGAAGCCGACTTCCGCGGTCGTTCGGCCGCGGGTACGTACGGCGACACGATCGAGTGTATCGACTTCCACCTCGGCCGTCTGCTGGACGAGTTGCGCCTGCGGGGGCGGGACGAGCAGACGCTGGTCATCGTGACGAGCGATAACGGCCCGTGGTTCGAGGGCGGCACCGGCGGGCTGCGCGGCCGCAAGTTCGAGGTGTATGAGGGCGGGGTGCGCATGCCGTTTGTGGCGCGCCTGCCGGGGGTCGTCCCACCGGGTACGGTCTGTTCCGAGCCGGCGGCGTTCATGGACCTGCTGCCGACGCTGGCCGCCTGGGCCGAGGCGCCGCTGGAGGGCTGCCGGCCGCTGGACGGCGCGGACATCCGCCAGTTGTTCCGCGGTGAGGGGACCTCCCCGCACGAGGAACTGTACTTCTACGTCGGCAACAGCCTCAACGCCGTCTGCGCCGGGCGGTGGAAGCTGCACGTCGCCCGCGGCCCCGAGGCCAAAGACCGCGCCCAGATGCCCCAGTTGTTCGATTTGGAGATCGACCCCCAGGAGCGCTACAACTTGGCGGACCGCCATCCGCAACGGGTCGCGGAACTGACGGCGCGGATGGCCGCTTTCGACGCCCGGCTCAAGGCCGAGCGCCCGCCCGCCTGAGGGCGCGGGCCCGCGGTGTAACGCCGGTGGTATGCTGGGCCAGGGCCGGCCGCGACGGAGGTGGCGGCCCTGGCGGGGGTGAGGCTGGTGGCGGCGGCGCGCCGGGCCCTGCTGTGGGGGGTGTGCCTGGCGGTCGCCTGTGTGTCCGGGGTGCCGCGGCCATCGGTGCTGCGG
>JAJZXK010000038.1 GCA_021806565.1 Bacillota bacterium
ACTCGCATCGTCAAGGTCTCCCGTACAGCCCGACATCTACTTGAGCTGCTCGGGGTCCCATTCGAAGCCTTCGTTCTGCCACACGCCAGCAGTCCATGATCAGACGGCCAGGGGCGCTCTCTCCCTGATGTCCCGAAAATCTGCCCTGCCGGCAATAGGGTGCCGAGTGTGGGTGCCACATATCGAACGCGAGGACGATATCAGGCCAGCCCTGGCCATTCCGGTTGAGCACCGGTACACTCAGCGGTCCTCCCCCGAACCGGACCTCCAGCGCCGCGCGGCCGCGGATGAGCAACTTCGGAATCCGATCCACCCCAAGCTGGCCCGCGCGCGACGTGGCGCCAGCGACGACGGCTTCCAGAGAGACGTGCGCCGGTGATGCCGGGTAGGAAGGCGTTGGGCAGAGATTCGATGGTGGCGTTGGCTGCGGGGTGCAGGAATACCAGGCATCATCCGGGACCAGGCCAGTCGTCACGCGCAGCGCCACATCGCCGCGGCCCGCTTGGCCATAGCGCCGCTGGCAGGCGGCCAGGGCGGAGATGAGCGCGGAGGCCTGAGCCGTTGGTATCCCCAGGATGTGGATGTGCAGCGGAAGGGGCCGCCCAAGGCGGGATAGGACGCCAAGGGGCATGGCGCAGCCCGCCAGACCGAGACCGCCGGCGGCGTGCCGCTTCCATCCAGCCTCGCGCCGCTGGCGTCCGCGGGGCCTGCGGTCGGGGCATCTCCGGCATCTCCCCTGCGGCCGTTTCGAGCAGCCTGCACGCCGTTCCACATCTGGTCATCAAGTGGACATTGCAGGTCCCGTCACGAGTATGCCCCAGGATCAGAACGGATTCGTTGTCATCGGCTTTCGCGACAGTCCACAGGCTGGCGCGGTGTGCGCCGTGTTCTCTCAAGATGTTGTGCTCGTCGCTTGCGCCAAGGATCTTCGCCCGCACGGTCGTCGTCTGAACGCGTCCATGGGTTTTGCTTGGCGGCAGTGCCGCCGCGTGTAGAGTGTAACGAGGGTTCGGCGCCTGGACGGTTCTTCCTTCCGCGGGTAACGGGGCCCTGTGCGGCCGTCGGCCGAGCCTGGGGCGCCGTCCGCGTGGGCATGTGGCGGGTCCAGGGCGGGTGCCATCTCCAGGCACGTACGCACGATGGAAGCGCGCCGCAACCGCTACGTCTGGCCGTCGCCTCCCAGGGTGAAAAACCCTTCGCCGAAGACCTCGGTGGCCGGCAGCAGCACCACGAAGGCCCGCGGGTCCACCTCGGCTACGATGGTGCGCAGCCGCACCACTTGGCGGTCGGCGACCGCCACCAACAGAAGCGGCCGCTCCTCTCCCGTCCAGGTGCCGTGGCCCCGCAGTCGGGTCGCCCCGCGGGAAAGTTCGCGGCTGACGCGCCGGCTGACCTCCGTCGCCTCGTGGGTGATGATCAGGGCGAGCCTGCCGCGGCGGGCGCCCTCCACGACGTAGCTGACGACCCGGCCGGCGACGTTGGTCGTGATCCAGGCATACATCGCCGCTGGCAGCCCCACCCAGACGGCGATGGTGCCGAGTACGACCATGTCGCTGACGAGGTAGGTGTGGCTGTAACTGATGCCGCGGCTGCGGTAGAGGTGGCGGGCCAGGATGTCGGTGCCGCCGGTGCTGCCTCCGACGCGCAGCATCCCCCCGATGCCCGCCCCGACACACAGCCCCCCATAGAGCGCCGCCAGCAGGGTGCTGGGCAGCGAGAGGCGCAGCGGGGCAAAGGCGGCAGAGGCCAGCGAGACCATCGCCACGCCGACGCCGGTGCGCCAGACGAAGCGAAGGCCCTGGGTCCGCCAGGCCCAGGCCAGCAGGGGCACGTTCATCGCCGTATACAGCGTCCCCACGCCCAGGTGGGTCAGGTAGTGCAGGGCGATGGAGACGCCGATCAGGCCCCCGTCGGCGAGCCGCGCCGGTACGATCAGGGAGGAGATCCCGAAGCCGACCAGCGCGGATGCCGCCGCCATCTGTAGGTAGGCCCGCAGCCAGAGTGGGACCCGCCGCATCGCGTCACCCCCGAACGCCCGCATGCCCATACAGCATGCCCGGCGTGGGGGGCCGGGTCAGGTCTGCCGGGGTTCGATCAGCAAGCGCTGACCGGGCGAAGGAACGGCGACACGCAGGTAGGGCGCCCGGTCGTGGATGTAGTCCACAAAGCGGCCGGGCCACTCCGTGTTGCCGGGTGCGAACAGATCGTAGTGGAGCGGCACGCTCAGTCCGGCCCCCAGGCGCATGGCCAGTTCGGCCGCCTCACGGAAGCTGCAGTTGCCGAGGATGTTCAGCGAACGGCGGAAGTAGTCGCGGCCGTTGATCGGCAGCATCGCGAGGTCCAGCCGGCCGGCCCAGGGCAGTAGCGCCGCGGCCAGTTCGTCGCAGACGACGGTGTCGCCGGCGTGATACAGGGCGAGCCCGTCGGCCTCCGCGATGTACCCGGTCCAGCGATGGCCGTGTTCGGCGGTCCATTCCACCTCTTCATGGGCCGCCGGTAGCGGCGTCACGCGAAAGGAGCCGAGGTGGACCGTCTCGCCGGTCCGCGGGCAGACCGTCCGGTCGCCCGGGATGCCGGCGCGTTCGAGCCGCCGGCGGCAGACCGGCGGCGCGACGAAGACTGTCTCCGGGCAGCCGCGCGCGATCTCGGCGCAACTGGCGCCGTCCAGGTGGTCGAGGTGCTCATGGGTGATGAGCACGGCCGTGGCGTCGCGCACGTCCTGGGCCCGGCACAGCGGCGGGTAGCGCCGGCCGGGGTTGATGCTGAGGTAGGGATCGATCCACAGCGTGGAGCCGGCCGCCTTCCAGACCACCGTGGCCTGGGACAGGTACCACACCGCCGCCATGCCCGCGGGCGGCGTGTAGGCGGCGATCTCGCCGGCGAAGGCGGGACCGCGACGGCGGGGCTCGCGACCCTGCAGGGGGCCGCGTACGAAGGCCATGGCGTCGGTGTGCTCGGAGGGACTCGGCATGTGCGTACCTGGTGCGCAAGGCGGGGGTGGACCGCGCAGCCCTTCCCACGCCGCCCGCCCGACCAGGTCGCCCCTTTCCGCCTTCTCGATTCGCCCCCGCGGGGGCGGCAGGCACGGGGCGGGCCCCGCAGATGCACGGGATGCACCTATGGGTTTCGCGGTCACGGCTGGGATTCCCACCGCCGGGGCCCGCGATCTGATCCGCCGGCCGCGCGCACCCGGCGGTTTTGCCGCGGCCGCGACTCAACCCGGCGGTCCGGTCGGAGGCCAGGGATGCGACTGGATGACGGCCTGTTCCGCCGGGGTGGCGGTGGTGCCGCGGTAGAAGGAGACGCCGACCGCCCCCGCGTCGGAGGCGGCGCGCATCGCGGCCGCCAACTCGGGGCCGCTCGGACTGAAGCGTCCCTGGCCGCTGTTGGCAAACCAGTCGAAGGTCTCTGCGATCACCTCCACCGGCACGGTGGGCAGTCCGGCGTCGCGGCGCAGGCGCACGACCGACTGGCGCACCCAGTCGTAGACGGACGCATAGGCGTAGCCGGAGGGCAGGACGTGCCAGTAGTCCATGGGAGCGAAGACGCCGACCCGGCCGGCCAGGGCGCGAAACGGGTAGTTCGGCTTCTGCTCCGGCGCCCAGGTGATACCGACGACCAGACCGTGGGGGCCCACGGCCCGGTCCGCGGTGCGTGCGACCGCCGCCACCGCCTGCGGCTGCAGGTGGTCTTCGATGTCCAGCGCGATGCCGTCCGCACGGTCGCCCAGGGGCGTGCGGTAGTGCGCGACCTGGCGCACCAGGGCCCGGTCGGCGGCGGGATGCCGCAGCGCCACATACACCCAGGAGACCACGGCGATCCCGTCGGCGTGGGCCCGCGAAAGCAGATTGTCCAGCGCCCGCCCGCCGTAGAAGCCGTCGCTGGAGGTCGCCACCTCCAGGTAGATGTGGGTGATGCCTTCGGCGCGCGCCATGGCAAGCAGCGTGTGGTCCGGGGTGTTGCGCCAGTCCGGGAAGGTGAGCCACATGCCCTTGCCGGCCACACGCGCCGCCGGGTTGGCCACCGTGCGCAGCACCACCGTGGCCGGGCCCACCTTGCCGCCGGTGTCCGAGACGGTCAGACGCACCGTACCCTGGGCCGTCGCCTGAAAGCTTCCGGCCTCGCCCGGTCCGGGCAGGGTGCCGCCGATCCACTGCAGCCGCCCGCCCGGGCCGCTGCGGCGCACCTGCAGGTGCAGCGGCTCCGGAACGGGGTTGCCGTAGGCGTCTGCCAGCCAGGCACGCAGCACCGCCGTCTGGCCCGGCAGCAGGATACTGCTGGGGGTCGGGTCCACGACCAGCCGCACCGCTGCGCCCGGCAGTACGACCGCCTGGCCCGCTTCCACCGGCGCCAGCCCGGGGGCCCGCCAGCGCATGCGCCACACCCCGGAGGTGACGGGTGTAAAGTCGGCCTGTGCCATCCGGCCCTGGACGCCGGCCACGATCCAGGGCAGGGCGTGGCCCGCCGGGTCGATCGGCTGCACCGCGACGCCGGTGGTACCGGCCGGCACGGCGATGCGCAGTTGGAGCGGGGTGCCGGCCGGCCGCGACCGGGACCCAACCGCGGCACCGAAACGCCCGCGGGCCCGCACCCGCACTTGCACGACCGCCGGGGAGAGCGCTCCGCCGGGGACGGATACGGTCAGGGTGGCGCCGCCGGGCGCTTCGGCCCGCAGCCGGCCGGCGATCTGGCCGGAGGTGGCGCCGCTGGTGGCCTGGACGCTTACCACCGGGGGACTGGCGGCAGCGGCCGCCGCGGGTCCCGAAGGGCTCTGGACGGCGCGCACCACCAGCGGCCAGTGGCCCGGAGGCAGAGCGAGGCGCAGGTCCGCGGCCGTACCGTAGGCCCACACCGACCCGGACCGCAGGTTGGTCCGCAGCGCGCGAAGTGGACGGGCCAGGGCGGTGTAGGGGGTGTGCAGCGCCGGCAGCCCCGGCGCGCTGAGCAGTAGGGTGTAGCTGCCAGCGGCGAGGTGTGGCAGCAGGAGCCGGGCGCGGCCGTCGCTGGTCCGGACGCTGGCGGTGGCGACGGTGCGGCCGCCGGAGCGCGCGGCCAGGGTGACCGGCAGGTCGGCGGCGGGATCGGCCGCCCCGTCGGCCTGCAGCACCCTCACCTCGACCGCCGGCGCCGCGGCGGCCAGCCCGGCGGGGGGCAGGCCGACCAGTTGCAGGGCGGCGGGGACGAGGGACGGGATGGTGCCGGTCTGGACCACGGCTTCCCCGGGCACCCGCGCCGTTACCCGTATCCGACCGGGTCCGGTCGCCGTCAGGGTCAGGGTGGTGGATCCGCTGGTCTGGACGCGGGCGGGACCGCGCACCGACCAGCGCACCGCCGCCGGCAGCAGGTACCCGGCGGCGTCGTGCACGTCCGCCGTCCAGCGCACGCCGCCTCCGGGGGCCACGGCCGGTACCGAGGCTCCGAGCCAGAGGGAGTGGGCGGCCCGGTTCGCGACGGCCTGCACCTGCGTGGTGTGCAGGCCGGCCAGCCGGTCGAGCAGCGCCGCGGCCGCCGCCCGGGTCAGGGGTTGGTCCGCGTGGAAGTTCCCGGCGCCACCGCCCCGCACCAATCCGAGGTCGCCGGCCGCGATGACCGCGCCGCGGGCCCAGGTGGGGATGCGGGGGCAATCCGCGAAGGGACAGTGGGCGCGGGCCAGATCGGTCGCCGCCCGGTCCAGGCCCAGGGAGGCGACGGCGGCGGTCACGGCGGCCGCGCGGCTGATGGGCGCTGCCGGCTCGAAGCGTCCGGGCGCGGCGCCCCGCATCCAGCCCAGGCCGGTGACGGCGGCCACCGCCGGCCCGTACCAGGCCCCGGCCGGGACGTCGGCGAACCGCGGCCCCGGTACGCCGGCCGGGGCGTGGCGGACCTGGGCGAGCAGGGCGGCGTACGCGGCCCGGCTGACCGGCGCGGACGGGGAGAAGCGGCCCGGGCTGCTGCCGCGCAGCACCCCCTGCCGCGTGAGTTGGCGGATCGCCTGGGCGGCCCAGAAGGTATCGGGTACGTCGGTGAACGGCAGCGGCGCCAGCAGGGGGACCCCGCCACCGCCGGCCCCCGCCGCCGCCGCGGAACGCGCTGGGCCCGTCGACGTCCGCGCCGCGGGGTGTCCGCAACCCGAAAGGACCAGCGCCAGGGCCAGCAGCCCGGCAGAGCGCCGCCGCCCGGGGAGCCCTTTGGTGCGTTCCATGCCCGACGTTCCCCCCGCCGGCGCCCGGTGGGCCGGCGCCGGCATTCCGTATGCCTGTCAGGCACGGGACATGCCCGGCCGTGCGGGGAGGCGCGCGACTGCGTACAATAGCAGCCGGATGGATCAGCCGGATGGATCAGCGGCATAGAGCGGCCGGCGCGGCTTGGGCGGGCGGTCGGCGGCTGGGATGGCGGGGCCCGGGACGGGCGGGGGAGGCGGGCGCGGGCGTGGATAAGGAGGCTTTGGCCGCCTGGAGGGCACGGTCGGATGCCGAGCGGGCCGAGCCGCTCGCGGTGGTCCGGGTGGGCGGTCCGGACGAAGAGATTCTGCGGCGGCCCGCCCGGCCGGTGCGGCACGTCAACCGGAGTGTGCGCACCCTGATCGAGCGGATGCGGGCAACGATGTATCACGAAAACGGTGTCGGCCTGGCGGCGCCGCAGGTGGGCGTCGATCAGCGCGTGCTGGTGGCCGACGCCGGCGACCACCACTGCGTGCTGGTCAACCCGGAGGTCGTCCTGGCCACGGGCACGCAGACCGAACCCCTGGAGGGCTGCCTGTCGATTCCGGACCTGCTGGGCGAGGTCGAGCGGTCCGAGACCATCCGGGTGCGCGGGCTGGACGCCAACGGCCGCGAGGTCTGGGTCGACGCCAGCGGCTACTTCGCCCGGGTCCTGCAGCACGAGGTCGACCACCTCGACGGCATCCTTTTCACGGACCGGGCCAGCCGGATCGTGCCGGTCCGTCCGGAAACGAAGCTCGACGTGGTGTTCATGGGCACTGCGGATTTCGGCGCCCGTGTTCTGCGCCAGTTGGTCGCGGCCGACGTGATCCCGGTGCTGGTGGTGACGCAGCCGGACCGGCCGGCGGGCCGCGGTTTGCACCTGCAGTCCACGCCGGTGCGCGTCGCGGCGGATGAGGCCGGCCTCGAGGTGGTGACGCCGCCCGGCCCGCGGGACGCCGACCTCTGGCAGCGCCTGCGCGACCTCGAACCGGACGTGGTGGTCTCCGCGGCCTACGGCGGCATCCTCCCCGGGCGGGTGCTCGACCTGCCGCGGCTGGGTGCGGTCAATGTGCACCCCTCCCTGCTGCCCCGCTACCGCGGTCCGGATCCGGTCCGCCGCGCCCTCTGGAACGGCGACGCCGAGACGGGTGTGACCATTCAGCGCATGGCTCGGCAGGTGGACGCCGGCGACATCTTGAGGCAGGAGGTCGTGCCGGTCGACCCCGACGACAACGCCGGCGCGCTAACCGAGCGGTTGGCCGAGATCGGCGGGCGGTTGTTGCTGCGGGCCCTGCGCGATCTGGCCACGGAGCGCGCCGCGCCGCAGTCGCAGGATGCGGCGTCGGCCACCCAGGCGCCGAAGATCCGTCCCGAAGAAGAGGTTAGCGACTTCGAGCCACCCGCGGCCGTCCTGGCGGCACGAGCGCGGGCGCTGGCGCCGCGGCCGTCCCTGCGCACCCCCGGCGGATTGAAGCTGCTGGAGGTGCGCGCCCTTGCCGAATCCTCGTCCGAGGCCCCCGGCACCGTCGTCGGGTTGCGCAAAGACCAGGGGTTGGCGGTGGCCACCGGCCAGGGCGTGCTGCTCTTGCGGCGGGTGCAGGCACCGGGCGGGCGGCCGCTGGACGCCCTGGAGTGGGCGCGCGGGCGCCGCTTGACGGTGGGCCAACGGCTTGAGTGAAGGGCGTCCGGCGACGGCGGATCCGGCCCGGGAGGCGGCCCTGGGCGCACTCCTGGCAATTGAGCGCGGCGCCCCGGCCGGTTCCGCGCTCGATCGCGCCCTGCGCGGTGTCGCGGCGCCGTTGGACCGGGCGCTGGCCACCGAGCTCGTCTACGGGGTCACCCGCAGGCGGCTTTCCCTGGACGGGGAGTTGGCCGGGTTGTGCAACCGGCCGCTGCGCGCCCTGGAGCCGGGGGTGCGGGCGTCACTGCGCTTGGGGCTGTATCAACTGCGGCACGCCCGTACGCCGGCCTATGCGGCCGTGACCCAGGCGGTTGCGCTGGCCCGCCGGCACGGCCGCCCTGGAGGAGCGGGACTCGTCAATGCGGTGTTGCGCCGGGCGGCGGCCGCCGGGGCGCCGCAGGCCGGCGGGGAGGACGCGGACTCCCTGGCCGCGGCGCATTCCCATCCGGCGTGGTTGGTGGCGCGCTGGCTGCGGCGGTTGGGACGCGAGGAGACCGTCGCCCTGCTTGAGGCCGACAACCGCCCGCCGCAGGTGGTGCTGCGCGCCAACGCCCTGCGCTGTGACGGCGCGGTGCTGCGTGCCGAACTTGCGGCCGCCGGTTGCGCCGTCCAACCCGGACGCTACCTGCCGCAGGCGGTGCGGCTGGGACGCGGCGGCGCGCCGGGCCGGCTCGCCGCCCTGTCCGAGGGGCGGTGCACCGTGCAGGGTGAGGCGTCGATGCTGGTGGCGGCGGTGGCGGCGCCGCCCGCCGGGTCCTTTTGCCTGGACATCGCCGCTGCCCCGGGCGGCAAGGCCACACACCTGGCGGAGTGGATGCGCGACGACGGGCGCGTCGTGGCCAACGACACGTCGGCCGACCGCGCCGCGGCCTGCGCGGCGGCGGCGGCGCGCCTGGGGCTGACGTGCGTGGAAACGCGCGTCGGCGACGCGCGCGCCCTGCCGGAGGCCTTCACCGACCGCTGCGATGTGGTGCTGGCCGACGTGCCGTGTTCGGGGCTCGGCGCGCTCGCCGGCCGGCCGGACCTGCGCTGGCGCAAGCGGGAGGCGGACATCGCCGCGCTGTCGGCCCTGCAGGGCGAGTTGATCCGCGCCGCGGCGTGCTGCGTGAAGCCAGGCGGAGTGCTGATATACAGTACGTGTACGACCGAGCCGGAGGAAAACGGCGCGATCGTGGCGGGCCTGCTGGCCCGGCGGCCGGATTTCCGGCCGTTGGACCTGCGCCCGCGGCTGCCGGCGCTATTGGCCGCCGAGCCGAGCGCGGCGGAGGGTTGGTTGCAGTTGTGGCCCCACCGCCATGGCACGGAGGGGTTCTTTATTGCGGCCCTGTGCCGGCGGGATCCCGCCCGGGCGGAGTGACGGCGCGGCGGCGACCGGACGATGGCCCAGATGATCGGTCAGAGGGGGGCTCCAGGTGGACGGGCGGGGGATGCGGCCGCTTTCGCCGCCGCCCGAGTGGGACGGCCCCGCGGGTCCGGACGGACAGGCGCTCCAGGACGTCAAGGGCATGCTGCCGGAAGAGCTGGCGGCGTTGATGACGGCCTGGGGAGAGCCGGCCTACCGCGGCCGGCAGCTGTTTGCGGCGATGCACGGGCGGGGCGCGCGCTCCTTCGAGGAGATCCATACCCTGCCGGCCGGGTTGCGCGTCCGCTTGGAGCGGGAGGCCGCGCTGCACGCCGCCCGGCCGCTGGAGCGCCAGGTCGACCGTGGCGACGGTACGGTGAAGTACCTGTTGGGGCTTGGCGACGGCGAAGCGGTCGAGGCCGTGCTCATGCGTTACCACTACGGCTATTCGGCCTGTGTCAGCAGCCAGGTCGGCTGCCGCATGGGCTGCCGCTTTTGTGCGTCCACGCTCGGCGGTCTGCGGCGCAACCTGCGGGCGTCGGAGATGGCCGAACAGGTGGCGTTCCTGAACGCCGACCTCGCCAGGCGCGCCGGGGACCCCGAGGCCTTCCCGCGGCCGGCCGGGATGGTATCGGATGAGCACGACCGCATTTCGCGGTTGGTCGTCATGGGTATGGGAGAGCCGCTGGAGAACTTCGACGCGCTGGTGCGCTTTCTGCGCTTGGTGCACGCACCCGAGGGGGCGGGCATCGGCTGGCGCCACCTCACCGTTTCCACCTCCGGCTTGGTCGACGGCATCGACCGCTTGGCGGAGTTGGAACTACCCCTGACGCTGGCCGTGTCGCTGCACGCACCCAACGACGCCCTGCGCGACCGGCTGGTCCCGCTCAACCACCGCTTTCCGCTGCACACGCTGCTTTCGGCCTGCCGTCGCTATGCCGAGCGGACCGGCCGGCGGTTGACCTTCGAATACATCCTCATCGACCGGGTAAACGATCTGCCGGAGCACGCGCGCGAACTCGGGCGGCTGTTGCGGGGACTTACCTGCCACGTCAACCTCATCCCGATGAATCCCGTACCAGAGCGGGACTTGTTCGCCAGCCCGCCGGAGGCCGTGGCCCGCTTCCGCGGCCTGCTGCGCGGCGCGGGCGTGGCGGTGACGGTGCGGCGCCAACTGGGGGCGGGGATCGCGGCCGCCTGCGGTCAACTGCGGCGGCAGCGCGGGGCCGCCGCCGGCGTGGGGGCGGAGTCGATCGACCTAGACGGCTGAAGCGAGTCCGGGCGAGAAGGGGGCGGCCGGGTGGGGCCACGCGTCTATCTCGGGGGGATTCGCCATGAGTCCTGCGGTTTCACCCCGCTACGCACGTCGTTGGCGGAGTTTTCTGTCGCCCGCGCCCCCTGGCCGCCAGAGCGGCGCTCGGCCGTCGGAGAGTGGAAAGGGGCCGCCGCCGTCTTGGACGCCGCCGGCTGGCACCGTTGCGAGGGCCTCGACGCCGGCGCCGCGGTTTCCGGGCTGGTCGAGCGGGCCGCATGGGACGCGCTGGCGGGCGAACTGGTGGACGGGGTGCGCGCCGTGCGGCCGGACGGCGTCCTGCTGGCCATGCACGGCTCGCTTGCGGTCGACGGTCTGGACGACGCCCAGGGGGACCTGCTGGCCGCGGTGCGCGACGCGGCCGGCCCCGACGTGCCGTTGGTCTGCACCCTGGACCTCCATGCCAGTGTCAGCCCGGCCATGGTGCGGTACGCCGACGCGTTGGTCGGCTACCGAACGGCGCCCCACCGCGACCAGCGGGATACCGGGGCTCGGGGGGCGGCGCTACTGATGCGCATGCTGACGACGGGCCTGCGGCCGACGATGGCCCAGGTGCGGATCCCCCTTCTGCTTCCGGGCGAGTTCGCCCAGACCGACACCGAGCCGACGGCGTCGCTCTGGCGCCGGGCCGAGGGGCTGCAGGCCGATCCGGCGGTGTGGTCGGTATCGCTCCTGGACGGCTTTCCGTGGGCGGACACCCTGTGGAACGAGGCCAGCGTGGTCGTGGTGGCGGACGTTCCCCCGGCCCGCGCGCGCGATCTCGCTGTGGATCTGGCGCAGGCGTGGTGGGCGGTGCGCGCGGACTGCTTTCGATCCGTGCCGACCTGGGACGCGGCGGCGGGCCTCGCGGAGGCGCGGCGCCTGTCGGCCTCCGGCCGCGCTGTGGTCGTCTCGGACTCGGGCGACAATCCGACGGCGGGCGCGCCTCAGGACGACGCCCGCATCCTGGTCGCCGCGGCGGCTGCGGGACTGGGCGACGTTGTCGTGGCGATGCTGGTCGACCCTCCAGCCGTCGCCGCGGCCGTGGCGGCCGGCCAGGGGGAGACGGTCGATGTCCTTCTGGGCGGGGCCCTGGGGTCTGGCGGGCCCCGGCTGCCGCTGACGGCGCGCGTCGAGCGCTTGGGGTCGCACCCGGCGGCCGGCGCGGTGGCCGTGCTGGCGGCCGGGGGGCTGCGCGTGGTGGTGGGGGAGCGCCGGCTGGGTATGACGCGGCCCGCGTTTCTGGAGGCACTAGGGGTCGAGCCGCTGCGTCCCGGCCGGGTTCTGGTGCTGAAGATCGGCTACCTGTTTCCGGCCTACGTGGATCGCGTCGCCGCGGACCCGGGCGCCGACCACCTGCTGCTGCGCAGCCCGGGCGCCACCAGCCTCGACCTGACCAGCTTCGGCTATCGCCGGCGGCCCCGCCCGTCCTTCCCGCTGGACGAGGCCGCGGCCTGGGTGGCGTGGGATGATGATGGTGGTACCAGTTCCGTCAGCATCCACCAGGGGGGTTCGACGGCAGGGAGCGGCGTTTAGGTGCCGAATGCCAATGGCTGCACACGGTGCGGCGTGAGACGGGCTTGGTCGACACGGGCGCGGCGGCCCGTTGCTCCCGCTTGTGGCGGCAGGGAGGGGGAAGGGTGCGGTTTGCGGGCGTCAGCGACATCGGCAGGGTGCGGGAGACCAACGAGGATAGCTACTGCATGGAAGCCCTGCCGCCCTCCGGCCGCCGGTGGTTGCTTGCGGTGGCCGACGGCCTGGGTGGATGCAGCGCCGGCGAGGTGGCGAGCCGGATCGCCATCCAGGCGCTACGCGAGGGACTGAGGCGGCGGCGGACACCCGGGACGCAGTGGGACCAGCGCCTGCGGCTGGCCATCGAAGCCGCGCATGCCGCCGTGCTGCACGCGGCGGAGGCGCCGGATCTGGTGGGCATGGGTACGACCATGACGGCGGTGGTGGTGCAGGACCGGCGCGTCTTTTGGGGCCACGTCGGCGACAGCCGGGCGTATGTGCTGCACAGGGGGGACATGCGCCTGTTGACGCGCGACCACTCCTGGGTGGGCCAGCTCGCGGCCGACGGCTGGATCGGGGAGGAAGACGCCCGGCGCCATCCGGGCCGCAATGTGTTGACCCAGGCGCTGGGCATGCAGGGCGGCGGGCTTTCCGTGGAGACGGGGGTGTCGGATCTGACCCCGGGCGACTGGTTGATCCTCACGACCGACGGGCTGACCACCGTGGTGCCGACCCGCGAGATCGCGGACTCGGTGCGGGCGGCCGGTCCGCCCCTGGCGTTGTGCGAAGACCTGGTGTCGATCGCCAACGCGCGTGGGGGGCCGGACAACATCACGGTGATCGCGGCCCAGGCCTAGTCCAGGAGGGGAGGCCCCGGCGCGGTGATCGGGCGGACGCTTGGTGGGCGCTACATCGTCGAGACGCGTGTGGGTGGCGGCGGCATGGCGACCGTCTATCGCGGCTTGGACAGCTTCCTGCGCCGCCAGGTGGCGCTCAAAGTCCTGCGCGGCCAGTTCACCAGCGACGCAGAGTTCGTCACGCGCTTCCGGCGGGAGGCGCGCGCCGCCGCGAGCCTCTCCCACCCCAACATCGTGGCGGTGTATGACTTCGGCCAGGATGGCGACGACTGCTACTACATCGTGCAGGAGTTCATCGACGGCTGCACCCTCAAGGAGCGCATCCAGCAGGACGGGCCCATGGAGCCGCAGGCTGCCCTGCGCATCACGCAGGAGGTGCTGCACGCCCTCGGCCACGCGCACGCGGTCGGGGTGATCCACCGCGACGTCAAGCCGCAGAACGTGCTGTTGACCCGCGACGGGCGCGTCAAGGTGACAGACTTCGGCATCGCGCGGGTCGAGACGGGCGAGACCCTGGCCCACAGCGGCGCCATGGTGGGCACGGCGCACTACGCCTCGCCCGAGCAGGTGCGCGGGCAACCGGTCGATGAACGCTGCGACCTCTATTCCACGGGCGTTATGCTGTACGAGATGTTGATCGGGCGGCCGCCTTACGACGGCGAGGGGCCGTGGGCGGTCGCCATGCAGCATGTGGAACGTCCGGTCCCTGATCCGGCCGAGGCCCGGCCGGAGTTGCCGGCCGGGGTTTGCGCCATCGTGCGTCACGCGATGCAGAAGACGGTCGAAGGGCGCTACGCAAACACCGCAGCCTTCGAGGCCGACGTCAACGCGGTGCTGGCCGGCGGCGACGTCATCCATGCCGACAGCGGCGAGGGGGCGGCTGCGGCCGCCGCGGCCGGGGGGACCGCGGCCACGCGCGCCCAGCGGCGCAACACGCGCCGGGTCAGTGGGCGCGCCGCGGAGCGGGCTGTCACGGCCAGCGCCGGCTGGGTGCGGCCGGCCGCCATCGCGGCCGGGATCGTCGTGGGCGTGGCCGTGTTGATCGGCGGGGGCCTGGTGTTTGCCATGCGCTGGCTGTATGTGCCCGAGGAGGTCGTGCCGGTCGTGGTGGGGCAGCGGCTGAGCACCGCGGAGGCGCGGCTCGAGGGGGCCCACCTCCGTCCCAAGGTGCATCTGGTCAACGCCAACTCCCCCGCGGGCCAGGTGGTGCGCAGCCATCCGTCGGCGGGCACGGCGGTACGCCGCGGGAGTTCGGTGGAGATCGTCTCCTCGCTGGGGCCGTCCCTGGAGCGCGTGCCCACCCTTACCGGGCTGGGCCCGCAGCAGGCGGAATTGGAACTCAAGGACCGGAACCTCAAGGCGCACGTCGCGTCCACCCGTGTGAGCAGTCACTCGGTCGCCGCCGGTGGCATCGCGCGCACCCGGCCCGCGGCCGGGTCGGAACTGGACGCCGGCCGGACCGTGACCTTGATCCTGAGCTCGGGCCCGCCCGGGGCGGGTACGCTGCCGGACTACGTCGGGCGCGCCCTGGCGGCGGTGCGCCAGTCCCTGGCGCGCAACGGCTATACACTGGGGCGGATCAAACGGTTGCGTACCGGCTGGCCGGCCGGTACGGTCGCCGCCACCGCGCCGGTCGCCGGGGCGGCGGCCCCTCCTGGCACGTCGGTTGCCCTGACCGTGTCGCAGGGGTGCATCCACCAGGTGGTGCGGCACTTCGTCGCCGGTCCGGCCGCGGCCGCGTCCACGCCGTCCACCTCCGCATCGTCCTCTTCGTCCACGTCCTCCTCTTCCTCCACGTCCTCCACCTCGTCTTCGGGGTCCGGCAAGGGATGGCGGGAGACGGTGTTGGTGCAGGATGTGGGTCATGCGGCCTCGCGAGTGGTCTTCAACCGCCGGGTGCCGACCGGTCAGCGGTTTGCGGTCACCCTCTGCTGGGCGTCCTCCCAGGGCGCCAACTGGACCTGGGAACAGAACGGCACTCCGGTCCACAGCGGTACGGTCGGAGGGCCGGCGGGTTCGCTGTCGCGCAACGGTTCCGGGAGCGGCGCGGCGTCTTCGAGTTCGACGCCGTCGTCGGTGCTGGGTACGCCGGGTGCGGGCGGCGTCGGGACGTCCGCGTCGTCCACGGCGCCTTGAGGGGAGGCCTGGGCCTGGACGGGCAGGGACCGTGCGGCCTGATCGTGCACGCCTGGAGCGGCTGGTACGAGGTGGCGACCGACGACGGCCGCCCGTTGTTGTGTCGGCCGCGCGGGCGTCTGCGCGGCCGTTCCAAGGGTTGGCGCGATCGCCGCGACACCGACCGCGCCGCCGCGGGACTGTGGTCCGACGAGGACGAGTTGGAGGCGGGTACGCTGTTGGGCAGCGGCACCCGGGCTGGCGCGATCCGCCATGCCCAGCCCGGGGCGGCGAGCGAGGGGGAGCCGACCGCTCCGGCCCTTCTGGCGGGGGACCGGGTGCGCTTTGAGGACCTCGGCGGCGGGGAGGGACGCATCGAGTCCGTCGAGCCGCGGCGGACGGTCCTGGTGCGCCCGCCGGTGGCGAACGTCGATCTGGTTCTGGTCGTGGTCGCCTGGGATGCGCCGCCCTGGCACCCGGGGCTGATCGACCGTACGTTGGTGGAAGTGGCCCGGGCGGGGTGCGCGGTGGCGCTGTGCCTGAACAAGTGCGACCGCCTGGACGACGGCGCCATGGCGGACGCCCGCGCGGCCCTGTCGCCGTACCGTGACGCCGGCTACCCGGTGCTGCTGGCGTCGGCCATCCGCGGCGAAGGCCTCGACGGGATCCGCCATCTGCTTTCCGGCCGCGTCGCGGCGCTTGCCGGCCCGAGCGGCGCCGGGAAGTCCCGCCTGCTGGCCGCCCTGGCACCCGGCGGCGATGTCGGGCCGTCCGGCTCCCTGTCGCCCAGGCTGCGGCACGGCCGCCACACGACCCGCTCAGTGCGGCTGCTGCCACTGGGGGGCGCGGGGTGGGTGGCAGATACCCCGGGGTTCAGCCGCCTCGATCTGGCGGGGATGGAGCCGGAGGAGTTGGCGGGCTGGTACCCCGAATTCACCGCGCCAGCGGAGGGCTGCCGGTTCCGCGGCTGCCTGCATGCCGACGAGCCGGCCTGCGCCGTGCGTGCGGCCGCCAGCCAGGGCGGGGTCGACGCCGGCCGCTATGCGCGCTACCGCGAACTGCTGGAGGAACTGCGGGCCGCACCGCCACGCTGGTGAATCGCGGTCGCCGCCCCACCGGATCCGGAAGGGTACTAACGGTTGGCCAATAATATCTACACGTATCGGCGCCTGTGATATACTGCAGGCATGAAACTGAGCACATGGGCGAAGGAGCAAGGCATCAGCTACCAAGCCGCGTGGCGAATGTACCGCCATGGCAAATGCCTGTGCCAGCAAATCAGCTGCCCACAGGCAGCATCATCTTGAAGCCCCCGAAGGAGGAGCCAAAAGCGGTGGCGGTCTATGCGCGTGTGTCTTCATCTGACACTGAAAGCGGCAAGTGAAGTGGTGGAGGAATGACGGTCGCCCAGGCATTCCGCTACGAACTGGACCCAACGGTGCGGCAGCGTCGGCTCCTCGCGAAGGCGCCAGGCACGGCGCACCACGCCTTCAACTGGGGACTCGCTTTGTGCAAGCGCCCGCTGGATGGCGGCCGGCCCGTACCGCACGCAGCGGAACTGCATCGTCTGTGGAACGCGGAGAAACCGGGGCGGTCGTGGGTCTATGGTGTCTCGAAGTGTTGCGGGCAAGAGGCACTGCGCGACCGGGACCGGGCCTTGGGAAACTGCTGGCGCGGCCGCAAGGAAGGTCGCTGGGTCGGCTTTCCCCGCTTCCGCCGCAAGCACGCGGCGCAGATGCCGCTGCGCCGAGCGGGTGCCTTTGCGCTGCAGACTGCGGCGCAGCCGAAAGTAACGGGCCTGGATACCGCGCCATTGGCGGCGGCCGCAAAAGCGGTTCCCCGAGGTTACGGCGGGTCGGCACAGGCCGAGGTCCACGCCTACTGCGGGACCGTTCTCAGTGGGGGCGGGCGGGTCGGGCAGTTCGACGGTGACATGCAGATACCACTCCCGCTTACGGTGGATAAGGTCACGGTGGATAAGGTCGGCGGTGAGCGTCCAGCCGCCAGCGTCCTTCGCGTCATGCTCCGGGAGGACGAACGGGATCGTCATGCGCCCCGCCGTGGTGGACAACCGCACCTCGCTGGCGCCCCCCTTCAGGGTTGCTGTGTGGAGGTTGTGGCGGGGCGGGCAGGCGGTCGCCTGCGGGCGACGCGTCTTGCGGCCCTTCTTGCGCCGGTCGAAGGCAGAACGCTGCGCCTCTGTTGCCTTCACGCGCGCCCGGATCAGCAGGTCGGAGACCAGATCCGGGCACTCGCCTCTTGTTACTCGGTAAGTGAGGTGATGCAGCCGCGCGCCGTTTCGGCGAGTGCCACTGCCTGTTCAAGCATCGGATTCAACGGATTCAACGTCAGCCGCGCTGTTCGGTAGATGTTCGCATAGTACCGTATGTGCTTCGTATGCACAACGCAAGGGAGGGAGCGGCGCTTCCGCTGTCGCCTGAACCCGACAGTCCCCGCGCCGCGTGATTGATGGCAGGGTTGCAGTCCGGCTCGCCCGCCGCGGTCCCGGGGCCCCGGCACCCGATCCGTCTGGCACCGTCGCTGCTATCGGCAGACTTCCGTGACCTGACGGCGGCCTGCCGCCTCGCGCAGGAGGCGGGGGCCGAGGTGCTCCACCTGGACGTGATGGATGGCCACTTCGTGCCCAACCTCACCTTCGGTCCGCTGGTGGTTGAGGCGGTGCGCAAAGTCTGCCCGCTCTATCTGGACGTCCACCTGATGGTGGAACGCCCGGATGCCCTGATTTCCGCCTTCCGCGCCGCGGGCGCCGACGGGATCACCGTGCACGCCGAAGCTTGTGTCCATCTGCAGCGTACCCTCGCGGCCATCCGCGAGGCGGGCGCCCGGGCCGGGGTGGCGCTCAACCCCGCGACGCCGCCGTCGGTCATGGACTATGTCTGGGAGTCCACCGATCTCGTGCTGGCGATGACGGTCAACCCGGGATTCGGCGGTCAGGCCTTTCTGCCGGAGGTTGTCGCCAAGGTGCGCTTTCTGCGCGAGGCCGCCGAGGCGCGCCGGTGGCCTGGGCACATCGAGGTGGACGGGGGCGTCGGTCCGGCCACCGCCCCGCTGGTCGTCGCGGCCGGCGCGGACACCCTGGTGGCGGGTTCGGCGATCTATGGCCGGCCGGATCCGGCGGCGGCGGCCAGGGAACTGCGTGCCGCCGCCGCCGACTGGCGCGCCGGCGATCCCGGGTCTGGACGGACCCCGTGACCAGCGCGGCCCGGATTGCATACGTTACAGCGCCTTCCCTTCAGGGGCGGGTGCGCACGGCGGGCGTCGGCCGTGCGGCTGGTGAAGGGGGCGCTCGGCCGTGCTCATGATCCGTGTGGTCCGGTTGCCGGGGCTGCTGGCGCGCATCCTAAGGCTGTTCACCCGCGGGGGACGCTCCACCTGAAGGCCCGCCCCCAGGAAGGATGCCCGCTGGCCGGGGCGAAGCCAGGGTGAACCTATCCGGGGGGTGCCCGCGGCGGACGCGACGGTGCTGCTCAAGGCGTTGTGCGGTGAGGCGGATGGCGGCTCCGGCCGGGAGGCACCGGTTGCGGCCACGTTGCGGCGCGTCTGGGCGGGGCTCGCCGACGGGGTCGGCGGTGACGGGATCGGTAACCTGTGGGCCGTGCGCCGCGGCGGCGGCGGTCCACCCGTCTTGCTGACCGCGCATCTGGACGTGATCGGTCTGATCATCACCCGCCGGCTGCCCGGAGGCTTCCTGCGCTGCGCCCCCGTCGGCGGGATTGACCCGCGCACCCTTCCGGGGCGGGAGGTGGTGGTCCAGGGGCGTGAGCGCCTGCGGGCGGTCGTGGCCACCGTTCCGCCGCACGTGACCCGTGGCGCGGTGCGGAGCCGGCTTCCGGCCGTGGAGGCGGCGACGCTCGACACCGGTCTTTCGGACGGCGAGTTGGAGCGCCTGGTGCAGCCGGGCGACCGCGCGTACTTTGCCACCCAGCCCGCCGAACTGCTCGGCGGGCGGTGGACGGCGGCCGGCCTCGACGACCGCGCCGGGGTCGTCGCCCTCACGCAGGCCCTGTGGGCCCTGGAGGGTGTGAAGCTGGACGGCGATGTCCTGGTGGCGGCCAACGTGCAAGAAGAGGTTGGCCTGCGGGGCATCGCGGCGCTGGGTGAGCGCCTGCGGCCTGCGGCCGCGGTGGTGGTCGACGTCGGGTTCGCGGTGCAGCCCGGTGTGGAGGCACACCGCGCGGCGGCGTGCGGCGGCGGTCCGGTGCTGGGCATCGGCCCCTCGCTACACCCGGCGGTCGGCGGTCTGCTTGCGGCGGAGGCCCAACGCCTGGACATCCCCCTGCAGCGCGAGGTCCTCGCCGGGCAGACCGGCACGGACGCCTGGGCGCTGCAGGTGGCCGCAGGCGGCGTCCCGACCGGACTGCTCTTTCCATCCCGCTGCGTTCGATGCACAGCCCGTCCGAGGTGGTGGACCTGGCGGACATCCGCCGCACCGGGCTTCTGCTTGCCGCCTGGGCCCGCGCCGCGGGTTTGGACTGGCGTCGCGGACTGACACGGCGGCTGGCGGGGGGGGCGGCGCCGGTATGAGCGCGGCGGTCGACTTGGAGTGGTTGGCGCAGATCTGCCGGTTGCCCGGCGTCTCCGGGTTCGAGGAGCCCGTCCGCTCGGCGGTGTGGGAGCGGTTGCGCCCCTTGGCGCAGGACGCCTGGTTGGATGGTCTGGGCACGCTGGTGCTGACGCGTGGCTGGCGGGGCGGCCGCGGCCCGCGCACGTTGTTGTGCGCCCACCTGGACGAGGTCGGCCTGATCGTGACCGGGGTGGATGACGCCGGACTGCTGCGTTTCGACCTGGTCGGCGGCATCGACGCGCGGCTGCTGCCGGGGTGTGCGGTGCGGGTCGGCCCCGACGCCATCCCGGGGGCGGTGACGGCGGTGCCGGTGCACCTGACCCCGGCCGCCAAACGCCGTCAGGCTGCGGAGTTGGACGGCCTGCGCCTGGACATCGGCGCCCAGGACGCCGCGCAGGCCCGCCGGGCGGTGGAGCCGGGGGCGTTCGCCGTGTTTGCCGGTCCGGCCGGACCGCTCGGGCGGCTGTTTCGCGCCAAGGCACTGGACGACCGTGCCGGGATCTGTGCGATCGTGGCCGCCGTCGAGGCCCTGGCCGGAACGGATCTGCCCTTGGCGGTCGCGTTCACGGTCCAGGAGGAGATCGGCACCCGCGGCGCGGCGGCGGTGGCCGGTCCGCTCGCCCCGGAGCGGGCCGTGATCGTGGAGACGACGACCGCGGTCGACCTGCCCGGAATTCGCGGGCCGAACCGGGTGACGCGCCTCGGGCGGGGCCCGGCGCTGACGGTGGTGGACGGCGGCATGGTGGCGGATCCCGAACTCACGGCTTGCCTGGCGGCGGCGGCGGAGCGGGCCGGCCTGCCGCACCAGTGGAAGGAGGCCGCCAGCGGCGGTACGGATGCCGCCCGTTTCCAGGGGGTGGGGGCGCGGGCGGCGGTGGTCTCCGTCCCGGCCCGTTACCTGCACGCGCCGGCGAGCGTGCTGGACCCGCGCGATCTGCAGGGGGCGGCCGACCTGCTCACCGCCTGGCTCACCATGGGGGTGTAGGGGGCGGCGGTGGATCGGGCCGTCGTCGGTGTCGGACGCGGCTGCGGGACCGACTCGGCCGTTTGGGGGGGATGGCGGGCCCGCGAGGGCACCGCGGCAAGGTGGAGGATCAGACGACTCTGACGCGTTGGATCTGTGAGTTGAGCGATACATTCGGTCCGAGCGGGCGGGAGGCGCAGGTGCGCGCCCACCTGGAGACCCTGTTGCGCGGCGCGGTGTCCACGGTGCAAACCGACGCCATCGGCAACCTCATCGTGCGCCGGCCCGGACCGGGCCTGCGGCTGCTGGTGCTGGTGCCGATGGATGAGTCCGGTGCCGTCCTGACCCACCTGGATCGCGGCGGGCGTGGTTGGCTCGCCGGTTTGGGGCCGCTGGACCCGGCCCGGCTCGCCGGGGGACGGATGCGGCTGGCATCCGGCCAGGCCGCCGTGGTGGGGGTGCGGCCGCGGCGCGCCGCCGACCCGGGCGGCATCGGTTGGTCGCGGCTCTACCTGGACCTGGGGGGCGCCGCGGGTTTGAGCGGGGCCCCGATCGCGGTGGGGGACGCGGCTGTGCCGGATGTAGCGGCGCGCGTCCTGCCGGGCGGTGCGGTCTCCGGGCGGGCCATGGCCTCCCGGGCGGCCTGCGCCGCGGTGGCCATGGCTCTGCACGCGGCCGGCGGAGGGGCGTCGGGTGTGGACCTGACCGTGGCCTTCGTGGTGCAGGGCGAACTCGGCCAGCGCGGGGTGCGCCCGGTGGTGGCCGCCTGCCCTGCCGATCGGATCTTCGCTGTGGGCGGCGTGGGGGCCACGGATACGCCGCGGGCCCACGGCGCCGATCTGCGGTTGGGGGATGGCGCCTGCCTGGTCGTGCAGGACCATGGCATGGTGGCCTCCCCGGCCGCCCTGGATGCGTTGGCGGGCGCGGCCCGGCGGGTGGGCCGCCAACTGCAGGTGGCCGTGGCGGACGGCGGTACCAGCGCCGCGGGACCCGCCCTGCAGGCAGCCGTGGGTGTGGCGGCCGGCGCCCTCGCCCTGCCGGTGCGCTATCGCCACGGACCGGTGGAGGTGATCGAACCGGTGGATGCCGCCGCCCTGGTGGAGGTGCTGGCGGCGCTCTGGCGGGAGTGAACGCGCCTGTGCCGGTTTCGTCCGACTCTTTCCGAGCCCCGGCTGGCCTCTGGTGGAACTTGTGGGATTGCTCGTGGTGTTTGTTGGGGGTTCCAGGAGGGATTCCGGGACGGGTGGCGCATCCTGCCTCCGGGGGCGCCGCCCAGACGGTGGCCCGGGAAGCGGGGGAGCGGCGATCGAGCAGACAGCGGTGCACGAGCGGGCCGGGATGCTGGAGACCACGCTACCGGAGTTCCTCGCCCTGGCGGGTGAACCCGTCGAGTTCCGCGCCCTGATCCGTCAGGTCACCTTTGCGGCTAAGCGGGTGGCCGCCGTCCTGCGGGTGGCTGGCCTGCAGGGGTTGCTTGGAGCCACGGGGGAAGTCAACGTCCAGGGTGAAACGGTGCAGCGGCTGGACGAGTATGCCAATGAGATGTTCGTCAACAACCTGCTGCGCAGTCCGGCCATCAGCGACCTGGTTTCCGAGGAGATGCGCGAGGGCATGCACCTGGCGCAGCACAACAAGGGCGAGTTCGCGCTTCTTTTCGACCCCATCGACGGCAGCAGCAATCTCGATGTCAACCTCTCGCTCGGCTCGATCTTCGCGGTGCGCCGCCCCCAGGACGTCTTGGCGGACGGCCACGGCCAGATCGCGGCGGGGTATGTGATGTATGGGCCGGCGACGGTCTGCGTGCTGGCCATGCCGCGCCACGGTGTCAACTTCTTCACCCTGGATCCCAGCATCGGCGAGTTTCTCTTTACGCGCGGTCCGGTACGGATGCCCGACCATGGCTCGGCCTACGGGGCCAACGAGGCGAACGCCGGCGGTTGGAGTCCGAAGGTGGCGGCCTTCGTCGAGTGGCTCCGAGGGCCGGGGCGCCACAGCACGCGCTATTCGGGGGCCCTGGTCGGCGATTTCCACCGCATCCTCGTCAAGGGCGGGGTCTATCTGTATCCGGCGGATCGCGAGCACGCACAGGGCAAGCTGCGGCTGTTGTATGAGGCGGCGCCGCTGGCCTTCATCGCCGCCTGCGCGGGCGGAAGAGCCGTCGACGAGGCCAACGACATCATGGACATCGTGCCCACGGCGATCCATCAGCGCACGTCTCTGATCATCGGCAGCCGGCGGGAGATCGACCGGCTCGCCCCGCCGCGCGGCTGAAGGCCCGCGGGGTCGCGTTCCGTCGCGGCGCGGCGTACGATGCGGTGGACGGCGCCGCGCGGGGCGCTGGCGGGAGGGGGCGGCGCCCTGCATCGGCGCAGACTTGTTTGGTTGGTGGCGGCCGCGGGCGCGGCCGCCATCGGTGTGGTCGCGGTGCGGTTCGTGCGGCGGGCCGAGGTGCTGCTGGGCCGCATCCCCGCCCAGGTGCAGGTGCAGTTGCGGCGGGAGGGCAGCACCTTCGTGCCTCTGCGCCAGATACCGTTGACGCTGCAGGACGCCACGATCGCGGTGGAGGATCGGTCGTATTGGAGCAACATCGGCATCAGCTTCCAGGGCATCGGCCGCGCCGCGCTGGTGGACCTGCGCACCCGGTCGTTCGCCCAGGGGGGTAGCACGATCACGCAGCAGTTGGTGCGGGACCAACTGCTGTCGCCCCGCAAGACCATCCCGCGCAAGCTGCGCGGCGTCGCCTACTCGATCCTGCTGACGCTGCGGTTGCCGAAGTCCGAGATCCTGGCCCTGTATTTCAACGAAGTGAACTACGGCGGCGGCAACTTCGGCATCGCCGCCGCCGCCCGTCACTACTTCGGCGTCTCACCGAGCCGACTCAGCGCGGCGCAGACCAGCCTGCTTGCCGGGTTGCCCCAGGACCCCGCCCTCTACGACCCCCAGGTGCACCTGCGTGAAGCGCGCGGCCGCCAGCAACTGGTGCTGCAGTCGCTGGTGGCCGCCCACTACCTCAGTCCCGCCGCGGCGCAGGCGACGTTCGCCGCCCCGCTGCACCTGCTGCCCCGTCCGAAAGCGGCAGCAGCAGGTGCGGGCGGGGCTCACTCGCCGTAGATGCGGGTGATCTCGCCCAGGAGCGACAGGGCGTTCTGGCGTTCGCGCTGGAAGGCGTTGCGTCCCATGATCGAGCCGAAGCCGCCGCCGGCGCGGATCGCCCGGGCTTCGTCCAACACCGTGGCGTCGTCCGAACGCGCCCCGCCGGAGAAGATGACGATGCGGCGGCCGGCGAACGACGAGCGTACGACGTGGGCCACGCGGTCGGAGAGCTCTTCGCGCGGCAGCTTGGCTTCCTGATACACCTTGGCGGCGGCCGCCTGCTCGAGGTGGGCCGTCGGCAGCTTGACCTTGATGATGTGCGCGCCGAGTTGGGCGGCGATGTGCGCCGCGTAGGCGATGACGTCCAGGGAGGTCTCGCCGTCCTTGCTCAGGTGCGAGCCGCGGGGGTAGGACCACATCACGACCGCGAGTCCGGCCTGCTTGGCCTCCTCGGCCAGGGCCCGCGCCTGCTCATACATCTGCCGCGCGTGCTCGGATCCGGGGTAGATGGTGAAGCCGACGGCGGCGCAGCCGAGCCGCAGTGCGTCGCGAACTGTCGCCGTGACGGCCGAGATCGGGTCGGGCTCCTCGCCGACGAGGAGTTCGTGGTTGTTGGCCTTGAGAATCAAAGGGATCTCTCCGGCATAGTCTGCGGCGACCGCCTCGATGAAACCCAGCGGTGCCGCGTAGGCGTTCAGGTTGGCCGCCAGGGCCAGTTCGATGTGGTAGCGGGGGTCGTAGCCGGGCGGATTCGGTTGGAAGCTGCGGGCGGGGCCGTGTTCGAATCCCTGGTCCACCGGCAGGATCAGTAGCCGGCCCGTGCCGGCCAACCGGCCATGGTTCAGCATCCGGGCCAGATTCGCGCGCGTACCCGGGTTGTCGCTGGAATACCAGCTGAGGATCTCGCGGACGCGTCCCGTCAACGTCGTTGCCCCCCCGGCATGCGCCGCCCGCCGTGCCGGCGACCGGCTCGCCAATCCCGACCCGTTCATCATCCTTCGCCCATTCGGCCGTGTCAATGCGACGCGGCGCCAGGGCTTGCGTCCCAAGGCCTGCGAGGGTCTGCGCCTCTTCCGCCCCTCGGCAGGGTTGCCAGTAGCTGCAGGAGGTATCGCCGTTCGTGGCAAGACATAGGCATAAGATCCGTTCCCCGCACCTGACCGCGCAAGCGGCTGGAAACAAAAGGCTATGAAGAGAAGGACGGCTGCCTCAGCCCCCCGGCCAGTTGCGGACGATCTGGAGTACCACGACCGCCAACAGGCCGAGGACATACAGCCGCAGGGCCCACAGCAGGATCTTCTCTGAGGGCGTCAGGCGGCGCGGCCCCAGGGGCGTCCGCTTGGCGGCGACCAATTGATCGGGCTCCAGCAGCGTGAAGACGGCCGACGGGTCGGCCTGCGGATCCAGGGTGGCGTCGGCGTCTGGCATGGGGCTCACCTCCTTTCGTCCGGGCCCTCGCGGCGGTACGGGTTAGAACCTGGCCAGTTGGTGCGCGAAGGCCGTCGGGGCCACGACGCTCGCCCCGTAGAGCAGGCCGACGGCGACGAGGACCGCGGTCACGGCGATCGTCGCCCCGTTGGCCCAGACTCCGGGGGTCCGCTCCCCCATCACCGCGCGGTCGTTGACCAAGAGTACCAACAGGATGAGGGCCGGGGGCATGGAGAGCACGGCGATGACGTTGACGACCAGCACAACGAACTCCAGCGGGGCGTGCGGTACCAGCACCAGGATCGCGGCCAGGACCGCGGACGACAGCAGCGTGATGTAGAAGGGCCAGGCGTCGCGCAGCGGCCGGTTGAGGCTGTGGGACGTGTGCGTGGCCTCTCCCAGCGCGTACGCCGAGGAGGTGGAGATGGTGATCGCCGCGACCAGCCCGGCCTCGAAGATACCCAGCGCGAACAGAGCGCCGCCGACCTGGCCGACGTACGGGACGAGGGCGCGCGCGAAATCGGCCGCGCGGAAGGCGTCGGCTGCGATACCGTGGCGGTGGAGGGGTGCCGTGGCCAGGATGCAGGCGATGGCGAAGACGGCCGCCAGAGCGGCGCCGATGGACGTCTCGATCCGCGCGCCCTGGAGGTCACGCGGCTGCAGCCCCTTGTCGACGACCGCCCCCTGCTGGAAAAAGAGCATCCAGGGGGTGACCGTCGCGCCGATGTCGGCGACCAGGATCATCATCGTCGATGGACGCAGCCCACCCGGCAGCGGTCCCCATGTGGCCAGGGCGTGCCCCACCGCCCCCCAGTGCGGGTGCGCCAGCAGGGCCACCGGTACGAAGATGGCGTTGCAGGCGGCCAAGCCGAGGGTCAGCCGCTCCCAGGTCCAGTAGCGGCTGGTCAGAGTGGCTGCGACGACGACCGCGAGCGCCAGACCGACGGCGACCAGGGGCGGGACGCCGAAGAATCCGAGGCCGGCGCGGATGCCGATGAACTCGGTGATCAGCGTGAGGAAGTTGCCGAGCACCAGATCCGCCATCGCGAACCGGCCCCAGAACGGTCCGAAGCGGTCGAAGATCAACTCGGCGTGGCCGCGGTGGCTGACCGAACCCAGGCGCACCGTCAGGTCCTGCACGACCAGCGCCATCAGGAACGTCACCAGCACGAACGGCAGGAAAAAGCCGATCCCGAAGCGGGCGCCGGTCGCCGCGTAGGAGAGCATGCTCGGCGCATCGTTCTCGCCGAGCATCACCAGGATGCCCGGCCCGGCCAGAAGCCAGAGCAGGCGCAGCCAGCGCAGGCGGTGGCTGCCGCGCGCCCTCTCCAGCGCGAGCCGGTCGCGGGCGCGGTCCATGTCTTCATGGGTGATGTCGATGCCGCGGCTCGGCAGGGCCGCGCCACCTGTGTCCGCCTGACGCACGTCCGTCCCCCTTCCCGCGGCACCGGCCAGGTGCCGGTCCGGTGTCAGTTGTTCGGCGACCGGGTCACCAGCACCGCGCGGGCGATGCGCGGGCCGACCACGTGGGTCGCCGCCGCGACCTCCAGGGTGACGGTTTCGTCGACGTGGTTAACCGCCACGACGCGGACCGACGTCCCGGGGACCACGCCGAGGCTCTCGAGATAGGGGAGCAACCCGGGCAGGTGTTCGTCGACGCGGGCCACGGCCGCATCCTCGCCCGGGCGCAGGTCCGCCAAGCGCCGCACGGGGGACTGCACCAAGCGCCCGTCCTTGTCTGGGATCGGGTAGCCATGCGGGCAGGTGAACGGATTTCCGAGCACCCGTTCGAGGGCGTCGACGACGGCCTCCGGCAGTGCGTGCTCCATCTGGTCTGCGAAGGTGTCGACCTCTTCCCACGACATGCCGAGCAGATCGGTGAGGAAGCGTTCCACCAGGCGGTGGCGCCGCAGCACGGCCAGCGCCACCTTGCGGCCGGCGTCGGTCAGCGAGACCCCCCCGTATTCCCGGTAGATGACCAGGCCATCCCGCGCCAGGCGCTTGAACATCGAGGTGGCGGTCGCCGGCCGGATCTGGCGGCGGCCCGCCACGCTGCCGGTGGTCGCCGTAGCGCCTTCGGCCTGCAGCCGGTAGATCTCGGCGAGGGTGTCCTCCGCTGCTAAACGTGCCACGATCTCCACCGCCGCTCCTATTTTAGCATGGGCTAAAACCGCTTCGACCCCAGCGTATGGAGTGGACGCGCCGATTGTCAACCGCGGCGTGGGGGGCGGTGCCTGCGCGTCGGCCGACCGCAGGCGAGACAGGCACGTTACGGCACCAAGGGTGGGCTGAAACGCGGGCGAATAGGCCTTTGGACGGCGTTCGGTATGCCAGGTGTGGATAAACGTGCGCGACGGCCCTTGCCAACGAGCCTTTGCCACCGCCGCTTGAGGCGCCGACGGCATCCCTCCCGAGGGGACATCGCCTGGCAGCGTCTGCGGCCGGCTTCTCATCGGCCAGGGTTGCGCCAGCCGCTGGTCCGGACCGCTGGGTTGTCTGCGCTGGTCGGTGACGGCGAGTTCGAGTCCCCCATGCCGGCGCGCCGTCGCCGCGCGGCATGAAACACGGGAGTGGCGGGCGAGCGGACTGTCTAGTGCCTGCGCGGCACAGGCAGCACCATACGTAGCGGTCGGAAGTGGTATTTCGGGGGAGTCCCCGGTAGTGGGGCACATCCGGGGTGAGCCGCGGTTCCTACGGAGTCCTCCGTGCAGCCCCGATCTGGAGGGAACAGTGAACGCCAGTACGAATGCTGGCGGGAGGCAACAACGCGGCCACCAATGGGCTTCCTGGCGAAGCGACGTCACGCGGCACCCGCGGCTGGCGCCCAATGGGGGAGGCGCCGCTGCATGGCCGCGGGATGCACGCCGCCCATGATCCGGACGCGCCGGTCGTGGCTCAAGGGTCTTGCTATCGCAAGGGCGGGCGAATCGAGGCGATGGACAGCGACGGCCGCCGATGCGACCGTATCGCGCCGCGCGGGGGATGCGGTGGATGGAAAGCGTATGCGCGGTTCGGGCTCGGGTGACCGAGATCGCGGCGCAAGCTCCCGGCTTCAGCCGTGGGGAGGTTCAGGATCCGTCCCGGTGTTTCGCGTGTGCTCGCTGCGCGGGGCGCTGGGCGAGTGTGCACTTGGGTGCGAGCGGAAGGCACTGTACCGCAAGAGCTCTTCACCGACTTCTCCGCCTCTCGCAAACCAATGCAGAGCGGCAGCGAGCACGTGCGCCGGTGTGCGAGGCGGGGGCTGATGATGTCTATTCGCAGCGGCAGTGGCAAGGCGGATAGCGACGACGGCGCGAGTGCGCTTCGGCCATACGCTCCGCTACAGATCGTTCCCGGGGGTGCGGCGGTTGCGGCGTGGGAAGGCCGTCTGGATGCATTCCTGGCAGGTGCCTGGGGCTCTCTCCACCCGCTACGTGCGAGGGTCTCCGCGCCCGCGCCCACCCTCTCGGCGAAGCGGCGCCGCACGATGTTCCACCGCGATGCACGGCGTTTCCCCGCCTCCGCTGGCCATCTGGCCAAGCGGCGTGCGCGGAATCCGGCGGCCATGTAGTCTGCGCGCGTCCACTTCTAACCATGGACAGTAGGAGTTAGATGAACTCGTGCGACATGTGAGCATGTGAAGGCTGTTTCTCGCAAGACCATGAGCGCCGGCGACACACACAGCGAAGGGGAATGGGGAGGCCTTTTGGATGATCCTCAGGATGGACCGTCGCGCGGCACTCAAGGGCATGGCCAGCACGATCACAGTTGGGGCTTCAACGGCAATACTCTCCGGTTGCACTGCCGCAGCATCCCGGCCACAACCGACCAAGGCCAGCGGTGCGATAGAGATCGGTGTGGCGCCAGATGTCGGGGCGCTGCTCAACAATGGTACAGCGGCTGAGCGTGCTCACCTATTCAAGGCGGTGCTGTCCAAGTTCGAGGAGGCTACCCCGGGCGTGCGGGTGCGATACTTCCCTTACATGCAAGGGATCAACACCATGGCCCCTGCGATTCTCTCCGCAACTGGGCCGGATGTCTTTGCTGATTGCTGCGTCTATGGTGAGTATGCGGAGCGTGGCCTCCTGATGAACCTAGACTCGTATCTTCGACGAGACAACGTCAATCTCGGGATTTGGTCTCCCAGTCAAGTGCACAACTTTAGTACTGGGCACGGGACATACGCCCTCAGCAGAAATGTCGATTCCTATGCCTTCGCGATCAGACTGGATATCCTGGACAAGCTGGGCATTGCCTATCCAAGTCCGAATTGGACCTACAAAGAGTTTTCCGCACTCGCCGCCGCATGCACTGCACCTGCGAGGGCAGGGAGGTCGACCCGTTTTGGCGTCGGTTACCAAAACGGGTACATGGATTTACTCCAGATTGTGCCGGGCTTTGGAGGCCGCACCACAAACCCCTCTCGGACTATGGAGATTCTGAGTGAAGCGGGTGGTGTGGAGGCCGGAAAATGGATGTTTCATGAACTCTTTTGGCGTGGCAGCGCTACACCAAGTACTTCTTGGTCTGGGAGTGGCGCGCCAAATCTTGGAAATGGCGAAGTAGTCATTCAGGAATTCCAGATCAATCAACTACTTCCGTCGTATTCCGCCTGGCGAAGTGGGTTCAAGTGGGCCTTTTATCCGCCGCCCCAATATCCCACGAGGCGAAGCAATCCCGTGTCGGATGATTTCTGGGGTATTAGCGCTACGACAAAGCACCCTGATCAGGCGTGGGCACTTGCCAAATGGCTGGCTACATCCGCGCCATTCCAGCGCATGATGATGAAAACCTTCCTGTTTTCTCCCGCACTCAATGATCTATGGGCGGAATGGCTGCACACGATTGAGTCCACAGTGCCAGGGTTAAAGGGAAGGAACCTTCACTGGTTCGCGGTTGCTGCGCAAAAAGGATGGGGGGTGGCCCAACCATATTTCCGGTACGGCTCCACTCAGGCGGGTGTCGTCCAGGGCAGCATGTGGGCACAACTCTTGGCGCGCAGGACGTCGGTGACGGCCGCGTTCAAGACGGCAGACCAACAGGTGAATGCCATCATCAAGGCCGCGCAGACACTCCAAACGCAGACTGCGGCCACCGCGGGGCTCTATCCGACGGTCGGACCATCGGTCGCCAAAGTACTGCCCGGACAGTGACAACGCGGGCCACACCGGAAGACCTGACGGGTATTCCGTCCTACGGCCCCTCCCGTATGTCATGCCGCGTGGCGTCGGCGCCGCCGGTATGGCGGGCTTATGGGTAAATCCCCATGGCCGGGGGGACGGCCGCCGATGACGATGAAAACGCCGCCGCGGCACCCGGGTCAGACGGTGGCTAGCGTAGTAGGTACCGCCCTCGGCGCGCCCTATATGTAGTGGTTTAGCAGCTATTTTCGTGAGAAAGAAAAGGTGTGAACCGAGTGGAGATCCTGGACTACCTCCATGCTACGGGGCACATCTGGGACTCTGCGCCAATCCTGATCGACAGGTCCGCGATCGACATCCACGCCTGGGCAGAACCATTGTGCACCGCCGCACGCCCGCAGTCCCAGCAGGCACGGGAGACCCTGCGTCAAGCCCAGGCCTATTTCGCTGAACACGCCGCCGCTGGGTGCATGGATTATCCCTCCTTCATGGCCAAAGGGTGGCCGATCGCCTCCGGGCTCGTCGAGGCAGCTTGCAAGTCCGTGGTCTGCCAGCACACCAAGGGCTCCGGGATGCTCTGGCGCCGCCTCGGCGCTCAGGTGTGGGTGACGGGATTCTAGGTCCGGTTCCGGGCTGAGTTGACGCGAGGCAATGTGCCTCGGCATGAGAGGGGCCTGGGGGCGACGAACGTCCCC
>JAJZXK010000172.1 GCA_021806565.1 Bacillota bacterium
CGGCGCCCACGTGGACGTAGACGCCTACACCGACCCGCCCCGCCGCTCGTCCGCATAGCCTCCGGATGCTCCACTTTTTCGCCCTCGAAATTATCGACAAGGGGTCCCGTCACATGCGGAAAGGGTGTCGAGGCGATGGAGAGCGACGGGCGCCGATGCGACCGTATCGCGTTGCGCGGGGGATGGAGTGGAAAGCGTGTGCGCGGTTCGGGCTCGGGTGGCGATCCGTCCCGGTGGTCCGCGTGTGTTCGCTGCGCGGAGCGCTGGGGGAGTGCGCACTTGGGTGCGAGCGGAGGGCACTGTACCGCAAGAGATCTCCACCGGCCGCCGGCTCTCGCAAACCAATGCAGAGCGGCAGCGAGCACGTGCGCCGGTGGGCGAGGTGGGGGTTGACGATGTCAAGTGGCAAGGCGGATAGCGACGATGGCGCGAGTGCGCTTCGGCCGTACGCTCCGCTACAGATCGTTCACGGGGGTGCGGCGGTTGCGGCGCGGGAAGGCCGTCTGGACGCATTCCTGGATCGCTGGCGTTCTTTAGGACTGGGCGGAATCGTGGTGAACCACCCGCCCGGCGGATACCTCCGGGACCCGGCGGGATGGCAGGCCATGCGCGAGGTGCTTCGGGCAGCCGCTGCCCGCGGGATGCGGGTGTGGTTGTACGACGAGGAGGGTTATCCGAGCGGGGCGGCAGGGGGCCTGGTCCTGGCGACGCGTCCCGAACTTGAGGCTATCGGCGTGAGTTGGGCATGGCTTCCGCTCGATGCCTGCGAGGGCGGGGCTGGGGCATCACGCTGGCGGGCCCCCGGGATGGCCGAGGCGCTGCTTGGGGCGTGGAGCTTCCCGCTCGATCCCGACGGGCGGCCGGCGTGGCGGGAGCGGGAGGTGCTTTCACCGGAAAGGGCATTTACGGAGCCCGTGGACGGCGAGCGCGATCGGACGCGGGTGGGTATCGCTTTCATGCGGCGCCTGTATGAGGGCACGCACGCTGAGCGTAACTTTCACGCGAGCCGGCGCATGGTGAACGTCCTTCACCCCGACGGTGGCAGTGCCTTTGTTGCGGCGACGCACGAGCGGTACGCGGCTGAACTGGGGCCGTTGCTGCGTGACGTTGAGGCCGTGTTTACTGACGAACCGTCGTGGGTCTCCGCGTTTCTTCCGCCACTGGGAACGCAGCGGGTCGACGACCGACCGTCAACGTGGGCGGTGCAGTATCCTGCCCTTCCGTGGGCGCTTGACCTGCCGGACGCCTTCACATCCGAATACGGCGAGGACCTTGTGGCGTTACTGCCGCTCCTCTTCGAAGATTTCACGGACGCCGAAGAGGAAACGCGCCGGTGTCGCGCCCGCTTCCACGACCTCTGCGCCCGTCTGTATGGTGAGCGCTACTTTGGGCCCATTCGCGCGTGGGGACGCCGTCACGGTGTGGTGTCCTCAGGCCACGTGCTTGGCGAGGAGGGACTGGTGACGCACGTCGCGTTTGAGGGCGACCTGATGGCCCAGTTGCGTCAGCTCGACTGGCCGGGCTGTGACGTGCTCGATACGGATCCTCGTGAGATCCTGCAAGGAGACCTTTGCCTGACCGCACGCTTCGCCGCCTCGGCGGCGCGGCTGACAGGGGCCCGGCAGGTCATGTGCGAGATCTCCGATTTCGTCCAGCGAAAGCGCGACGGCACGGGTGCAGCGGCAGTTGCAATGCGGGGAACGGTCTTCGCGCTGTCCGCCCTGGGAGTCGGAGTATATGCATCCTACTACCACACACCGCAGGGCGCCGCGGACGAGGACGACTACCGCCGCTGGTGCGAAGCCGCTGCGCGGTGCTGCCGTATTGTGCGCGAATGGGAACCGGTGGTCGACGTGGCGCTGTTGTATCCGATCCGCGGAGTTTGGGAGGTCTTCCGGCCCACCGCTGAGGACTTCCGCGCAGCGGTCGGCCGCGACCCGCGGTACGTGGATGCGCGCCGCGTATCCGATGGCTTCAGAGGTCTGGCGCGTGGTCTGCTGCGGCGGCAAATACCGTTCGATATCGTGGACGAGGCCGCGCTACTGAAGGCGGAGCCAGTCGAGCAGGGAGACGGCAATGCCGCATTGCGCTGTGGCGAGCTGGGCCCGTCTTATCGGGTGGTACTGCTGCCTGAGCGATCGGTACTGACGCGGGCGGTGCAGGAAACCCTGCTTCCGTGGGTTCGTGCAGGTGGGGTGGTGGTCGCGGTCGGCGGTGGTCCCGTGTCGGCGGCCGGGGAGGGACCGCTGGCGCCGCTGCTTGGGCAAGCCATAGAATCCGTCGACGGCCGGTTTCCCGACACACTCTGTGACCGCCTGCGCAGTTACGGTTGTGCGATACCCCGTCTGCGCGCGCTGGCTGGCGATACTTCCTTCCTCCTGGCTGTGCCATTCCGGCACCGGGACGGCTGCAGGGGGCTGATGCTGGCCAACACAGCGGACGCGCCCGTGCGTGTAGCGGTGGGGAGCCCAGTCTCAGCGGACTGGCTACGCATGGATCTCGCCACGGGTAGGGTTCGCGCCCTGTGCCCCTCGCGTATCAAGCTACGGAAGGACGATGGGGCGTGTGCGGTCGGTGTGGCGGCCTACGGCGGGGTTTGGCTGAGTCCGTCGGCCGGGCCTCCCGGTAGGTGATGGTGCCGCTTTCAGGCTCACCTGACGTCCATGTTGCCTACAGCCGGGGCGCAACGGGTGCTGCACTTGCTGGCGGCGGGTAACCGTGTTGGGGACCGCGGCGTGCGCGTCAGGCGCTCCGCCTCAGTTGGGGATTGGTCCGATGTAGGGACGGGTGGGGCATTTCCCAACCGGCTCCAGTGGGTCAAATGTGGTTCGGCCTTGACACCGGGAATCGTGCCTGGAGCGCAGTGCCGGGGTCGGTCAAGCCACAAGGCAACCGTGCCATCCGGGCCCGATGGTCGCCCGCGCTGCATCTTGGTTCAAGTCCCGCACCCTCGAGCGCCTTCGTGAGACCTGCCAGTCGACCATTCGCGCCGTTGAACAGCGACGGCACGGCCCTGCGCCGTCCAGTCGTCTCGACGTACTCCGCGAACCGGTCGCACCGGACGGCGCAATACCCGAGCAGAAATCCGTCCGCCGCAGGTTGACACATCGACATGCGTCGATATACTAGGCATCGATATATTTCGATGCGGTGGTGGTTTGCCTGCTTTCCCTGTGGCGCGGATTCTGGGGTACCGCTTGGACGCTCTTCCAGAGCCTCTGGTACTTCGCCGTGATCGGCACGGTGCTTGCCCACCTGGTGAAACGGTTCTTGCCGGTTTCTCGTTGGAGCGGCGGGCTGGTAGCTGGCGACGTCCGGTCCGTTGCGGTGGCCACGGTTGCGGGGGCGGCCTTGCCGCTCTGCGCCTGCGGAGTGATCCCCTTCCTTGTCACGTTCCTGCGTATCGGCGCTCCATTGGCCGTCGTCATGGCATTCACCGCAGCGTCGCCGCTGATGGACCCGTACGACTTCCTCATCACCGCCGGTGTGCTCGGCACCCGCTGGGCGATCGTAAAGACGCTGTCGGCGCTGGCGATGGGGCTTCTGGTTGGGCTTGTGACCCTTGCCCGCAACAGACGCGGCCAGTGGCTCAACGAGATCAAGGTACGAGTGGCGGAATCCCATGCGATCGACGACGGACCGAGAATGCTCAAGTGGCTCATACCCCTCAACGAATTATGGTACAGCGCGAAATTCCTACTGCTTGCCATCGCTCTTGGGGCCCTTGTCCACACGGTCGTCCCAGCCCGCATCGTGGTTGGCCTTCTGGGCGGCAGGCACTGGTACAGCATCCCACTCGGGAGCCTGCTCGGCATCGCCACCTACGGCATCAGCAGTGTGCCGTTTGTCAAGATCGTGTTGGGCATGGGCATGTCCCCGGGGGCCGGCATGGCATTCCTAATCGCAGGGCACGCGACCAGCGTCGGCCTGCTGGCAACCCTCCGCGCCCTCGTGAAGCGACGCATCTTCCTCTTCTACCTCGCGTCCACAGTGGCCATCAGCCTGATCTTTGGATTCGGCTTCCAGATGGCATAATGAGAACATCAGCGAAGGGAGGTGAGATTATGGGACTCTTCAAGCTGCTCGCGACGCGACTGAGTGTCTTGCGCACAACGCCAAGGTCCGGTAAAGGTTGCTGCACGCCACAGTCCGGCAAGGGTTGCTGCGGATCTAGGCTGGAACCGATCGACGGAACCATGAAGCATGGAACTTCTCCCAACAAGTAGCTTCCCATAGGAAGGGGCCGCCATAAGGCGGCCCCTTCCTATGCTAAGATCCGGGAAGGGGGGTATGCAGATTGGACTTCGTCAAGGTCTTCAAGGCGCTCGGGAACGAGTTCCGTTTGCAGGTCGTGGTCGCTCTCCTGCAGGGCAACATCCACTCCTGCTGTGGCGAGGTGCGAGCCTATGAGCAGGGCTGCTGCGTCACGGATCTGACGGGCCGGTTCGCGATGGCCCAGTCAACCATCTCGCACCACCTCGGTATCCTTGTCGATGCAGGAATCATTCAGATGGAGAAGCGCGGCCCGTGGAGCGTCTACCTAATCGCCCCCGCCGCTCTCGATGAACTCCGTGGGGCACTCGGGTCCTGGCTCGCCCAGGGACGTGACGTACATTGCTCAAGGGGACCACGCGCACCGAAGGAGGGTCGCAAAGGTGATCGTACGTGCAAAGGAACGTGCGCTTCACTTCCCGGTTGATGACGAGATCCCCAACCCCGATCGTTCGTATTTCAGGGCGGTGACAATTTAGGCCCCCTCTTCTTGGGCATACAGGTGGCTGGGCCAGTTGCGCGTTGCGCCTTACAGCTACGACTGGATCGATAACCCTGGCAGCCGAAGCCCGCGCTACCTATTGGAAATGCCCAAGGTGCGGTGCGGCGATCGTACGCTGATCGGGAAAGTCACCATCCACAAGGAAGGCATTCACATCACAGGCAAGATGGGACCCGACTCTGCGTGGACGGAGGTGTTTGCGGAACTGAGCGCACGCTGCTACCTTTTGCAGAACGTACGAATAGTTGTCGATTGGTAGTTAAGCTCAATGCTCGCTTTCGTCCGAAGTTGAAAGGCCTCGTTGGACGATTTGTCCTCGGTATCGGCGACCATATCATGATGTTGAGACAACTGCACACGTTGCGTGATCTCGCCGAGAGCTCCTATGAAGGTTCCAGCAATTGATCTCTGACCACATGCTGACAGGGCAAGGCTGGTCGTCGACGGGACTTGATCGCAAACCGTGAAGTATCTCTATGTCTCTATTGCCGATCGCTGCCACGTTTCCGGAAGACGCGAGCCTCGCGGGACTTGAAACTAGTCGCATCTTGGGGAGGGACCGATGGTGAGTGCGCGCCGAACCTTCTTCGGCATGTCTATCGGAACAATGATAGCTCAGCACCGAGTTCTGCGGGACGTATTCGGGGTCAATAGCGCGTGGTTCCTCGTTGTCGGCGAGAATGCGACTTCTCGATTCTGGAAAGCGGCGCCGTTCCCCAAGACTTCTCGGAAGTGCGAGATCCACAATTGGTGAGCGCGTGGCTTGAGAGCGGCGTCAGCCTCGGGTTCCTCAAGTGCAGTGCGAGGCGTTACCATCTTCATCGGCGTTACCTGCCGCTTGTGGGCCACGGTTCTCCCCTGAATATGACTGGACTGGTCCGCCAAGCCACGCGGCTTCAGGGTCCCACCTTTTCGAGGTTACCGGAAGTCTGGCGCACGGGGGAACGTGCGGCTGTTCTGCAGGGAAACGGTGGAATGGTGGCCAACGTCTCCCGCAACCTAGAACCCCTTGCGCTGCGACTCCTGCTCAGGAGGCCCGACGTGCAACGAGCCCGTCGCGTCCTTGACATAGGTTGCGGCGAAGGTGGATACCTGCTCGGCCTCGCCCGGGCGTTGCCCATGATGCAAACCGTCGGCATGGAACGTGAGGCGGAGGTGGCCGAGAGGGCCCGTGGTCAGATCGGGGCGGCGGGCGTGGCAGACCGCGTGCGCATCGTCACAGGCGACGTTCGAACCGGACTGCCCGACGGGCCCTTCGACCTCTGCTTGCTCAATAACAATCTCTACTACTTTCCTCCGGCGGAACGTCCCACGCTCTTGCAAAGTCTCTTCGCATCCCTCGCACCCGGAGGTGTCCTCGCCCTTCAGGTTCCCGTGCTGCGACGGACCCGTGACCCGCAGACGACGGCGTTCCACCTATATTGCGCGGCTAACGAGGGTACCTACGCTCTGCCCACAGACCATGAAATCGTTCGCCTGCTGCAGACGACCGGCTTCAGCGACATCAGGGGCCGGGCCCTTTGGTGGCGCGGATCCTGGTACCTACTACTTCGCAAGAAGGCGGTCCGACCGCCCGGCGCACCCGTAAGAGGCCACAAGCCAGCGACGGCCCGTTCGTCGGCGGTGAGGACACAGCGGTCCGCTGGAACACGCCGTGGGGCGTCAGGGCGCAGATGGCGGCGCCAGTCCGAGCCAGTTGGCCGCGGTGCCTCCGAAGATGTCCGCCTGCACGTCGGGCGGCACGTTGCAGAGCGCACAGATGCGCCGTTGGTCCGCGAGCGCCGCCGCGAGGTCGGCAA
>JAJZXK010000173.1 GCA_021806565.1 Bacillota bacterium
GCGACGGTCTCTTGGTCGCGGCCGGGCGCGGCCCAAAGCAGGCGGCCGGAGTCGTGGTCGACGACGACGGTGATGTAGCGCTGGCCACGTCGATGGCTGATCTCGTCGATGCCGATGCGGCGCAGCCGGTCGAAGGCTGACATCGCTCCGAACCGGCATCCCCGCCGCGAAACACCATCCCTGTTCCGCCACCTTGGTTGCCGGCTACACCCACTTCTCCCGCAAACCGCAGACTCGCCCCCCCAATCGGCCCTCTCCCCGCCGCACTTCACCGCGGCCGACCGCTTACATCGCATCGAGTGCCCACCCCGCGGTTCACCATCCAGAACGTGAACGCCTGTTATGGGTAACGGTAAGAGCGTCGGAGGTAGCGCGCGGCCCTGATCCTCGCCCCGATCGTGTCTGCACCGGTGAAGGCCTACCGGCCCTCAAACGCCTCGGCCGTGCTCCTCGCACCAGCGCCTGCTTCTTCCTCCTGGCACCAGACAGCCCACCCGGACAATCCCGTGACCGGCTCCACCGCGCCGCCGCGGCGATGCCCCGCCGCCGACCTACGCCGTCTCCTCGGGGGGCAGGATGCGGCACGCATCCACTGGCACCTCCACCCATACGGACGCATCATCGACCAGCCGCTCCCTGCCGACGACCACCACCTCTTGCGGGCTGTCCGCCAGCCGGAGGCGGTGCCTCCACCCCTGGTCGTGCCACCCGCTACGCCGCACGCGCGCTGAAAACACGTTGATCAAGGAGCCGGAGGGACGGCCTGGATGCAAGCGGGCGGTCTCCGGCCGAAAGAAGGCCACGGCAGGCATCCCGGCACACAGGCCCTTGCCGGTACCGGCCAGGCGGACCGACCCGGAAACCAGCATCTCCGCGCCCCGCGCCCCCTCCAAGCGCCCCGTGATGAGGTTCGCAGCCCCCAGGAGGGAAGCGACCACCGGATCCGCGGGTGCCCTGTACACATGCTCAGGTGTCCCATCCTGCCGGAGGCGGCCCCCGGCAAAGATCAGGACGCGATCGGCGGTGCCCATGGCCTCCTGGCGGTCGTGGGTCACATGTACCACGGTAACGCCCAGCGAGCGATACAGCCCGGATAGCTCATCGCGCAAGGTCTCCCGCAACGGCGCGTCCAGGTTGGAGAACGGTTCGTCCAACAGGAGCAGAGAGGGCTCCGTGGCCAGCGCCCGGGCAATCGCCACCCGCTGCTTCTGACCGCCGGACAGTTCGTGCGGATACCGCTGCGCCAGGTGCTCGATGCGCAGCAGTTCCAGCCACCGCCCGGCGTCTTTGGGCCGCCGGCGGCCGGGCCGCATGCCAAAGGTCACCTGTTGCCACACGCGCATGTGGGGCCACAGGGCGTAGTCCTGGAACACCAAGCCGATTCGGCGCCGTTCCACCGCAAGATGGCGGCCCGGCCCATCAAACAGTTGGTCCCCCAACCAGATTCGTCCCGAGTCGGGGCGCAGGAGACCGGCGATCATGTTGAACAGAGACGTCTTGCCGCTTCCGGAGGGCCCCAAGAGCGCACAGTAGGTGCCGCCCGGGATCTCGAACGAAACATCCTCGGCCACCACCACCGACCGGCCGAACCTTTTTTGAAGCCCTTCGACCCGCAGGGTCTCACCCATCGCCCTCCTCCTTTCCGTTACCCCCACCCATCACGCCTCCAGGCGCCGCGACCCACGGCCGCCCCGCACCGGAGCCGGCAGGAACCGTCGCGTGACCCCTCTCAGGATCAGGACCAAAACGATCAGAATGACGGCTGCGGTTACTGCCAGAGCGGTTCCAACGCCATAGATCTCCGAGTTGAAGAAATGGTTCACCTCGACCGCAAGCGTCGGATGTCCCGGTGGATACAGGAACTCGGAGGCCGGCAGTTCAAACGTCGTGCCGGCCAGCACGAACAGCCAGAGAACCAGCACGCTGTCGGCGACCAGCGGCAGGACCACGCGGGCCAGCAACCGTCCGACGCCGGCTCCCAGCACGCGCGCCGCAGACACCAGCCGCCGGTCCAACTGCGTCAAAGAGCCCATTTGGAAGCGCAGCACGTATGGGAGTCCCCCGGCCAGGTAGGCCAGTGTCAGGGCCCACACCGTCCCGTAAAGGTTCAGATGCACGCGCTCCAGCCACGGCTGGTTCCAGAGGAACACGTAACCGACCGCCAGGATGATTCCCGGGATGCTGATCGTCCAGAGGGACACCCCCTCCAGCACCGTGCCCAGCCGCCCGGAGCCGTGCGTGCCCAGGTAGGCCAGCAGCGTGCCCAAGAGGACGGCCGCCGTCGCGGTCACAGCCGCCAACCGCAGCGAATACCCCAGGGCCTTGAAGCCCCGGGAACCGACCTGAGTGCTCAGGGCCGCGTAGTTGGAGAGCGTGAGGTGGTAGGAGCCCAGGCCGAAGCTGAGCGACTTGGAGAAGGATTCCAACAGGATGGAGCCGGCGGGAATGCCCAGCGCCAGTAAGAAGAAGCCGGCGACGGCGACGAGCGCGGGCCACCGCCAGGCGCCAAGTCGCACGGGTTCGGGTGGGCGGTACCCGGAATGGATCGTTGCGAAGCGGCGGCCGCCCAGAAACCACAACTGCAGAAGGATCGCCAGGCCCACCGCCAGCGTCAGCAGCAGCGAGAGCGCTCCCGCTCCGCCGAAGTCGGTCGGGATGTTGTAGATCGCGGAGTAGATGCCGTACGTGAGCAACGGGAACTGGTGGCTTTCCGCCACCGTGATGGCCACACCGAAGTCGCTGAGCACATCGGCGAACACGATCGCGGCACCGCTCGCGAAAAACGGTAGCAGCAGGGGCAGGTAGACCCGGTACCAGACCCGCCAGCGGCTGGCCCCCAATGTGCGGGCCACGGCCTCCTGTTCACCGCCGATCCACGGCAGGGCGGCGGAAACGGCCAGGAATGCGAACGGAAAGAACTTCAGGGCCAGGATCGCTCCGACCCCCCAGGGACTGCCAAAGAGGTTGACCAACCAGGACGGCTCGGGTACGGCCCGGGAGAGCAACCCCATGGGCTGGAGGAAAAACGTCCACCCTTCGGCCATCAGGAATGAAGGCAGCAGCAGCGTGCACCAGACCAGGCCGCCCCAGAGGCCCCGTCCGGGCACATCCGTCCTGCCAACCACCAGGGCCAGCACGCCCCCGCAAGTGGCAGCGGCCAGCCCCGCACCGAGGCTCATCAGCACCGAGTCCGCGAGCATGTGGAAGTCAAACGGGGTCTGCAGGACTCGCGTCAGGGCCCGCGGGTCGAAGCGGAGATCGGGGTGCCGGCCGAAGATGTGAGGAAAGACGGCCTGGGCGACGACCGCCAGGAGCGGTAGGACGATGAGCAGCGCGAGGGCGCCCAAACCGAGGCCCATGACCGCGTCCTGAGGCGCCAGCCCGGGAATACCGCCCGTGCGGGGGCGGGCGGGGCGTCTACTCCCCACCGGCCCCCGCACGATTTCTGGCCCGGGGGCGCGGTCGCCGGCATCCGGCTCGGCCGTCATCCGGCGATCGTGTCCTTGAACCATGTCTGGATCTTGGAGTAATGCGCCGCCTGCCACAGAACTGGGGCGACATTCCACTTAATGCCCGTCTGCTGCCGCACGGGGTTCGGCTTTTGCCCCTGGATGATTGGATTGAAGTTCGAGTCGCCACCACCTTTGGCGAGCATCACCTTCTGTCCCTGGGCAGACAGCACGAAGTTGGCGAACGCCTTCGCCGCGGCCATGTCTGGGGCGTTTTTCGCGATCCCGAGGACGCCGGGCAGCATCGTCACGCCGCCGGTCGGATAGACGATCTTGATGGGAGCTCCCTGTTGCATGGCCTGGATCTCGGCAGAGTCCTGGGCGATGGCGACTTTGATCTGGCCGGTGGTCAGCGCCTGCAGGGTGGGCTTGTTGGTGGGGAAGACCCTCAGACCATTGGCCTTGAGCTGACTGAAGTACTTCTCCCCTCCGGCCATACCCCTCAAGTTGAGCATTCCGGCCACAACCGGGTAGGTCGGCCCGGAGATGGCGGGGTTATCCATCCCGACGGCATTCTTGAAAAACGGCTTGAGCAAGTCACTCCAATGCTTGGGCACCTCGTTGGCCGGCACCAACTTCGTGTTGTAGGCAATGGCGCCGGCAGCCGTTACGCCCGTTGGAATGTAGCTGCCGTCCGACGGTTGCAGCCGCTTGCCGAGACTGGTGTAGTGGGCGCTGTTGGCCGGTTGCCAGTGCCGCAAGAGGAGCCCCGCCTGATTCAAGGTCTCCATGGTCCCGTCACCGTCAAACCAGGCGACATCCCATTGCGGGTTGTTCTTCTCGGCCTGAATCTTGGCGACCAGGGGACCGGTGCTCATGTCGTCCAGCTTGACGGCGATGCCGGTCGCCTTGTGGAAGGCCGTCGCCATGGCCTGGTCATAGCCTTCGGCCGCGTAGATCACCAGTCGGCCCTTCTGCTTAGGGGTGGAAGTCGGAGAGGAGGCGGCGGTCTTTGCCGCGTGCGCGCCGGATGTCGCGGCCGAGGTGCTGTGTCCGTTGGGACCGGAGGCGGGCGTCGATCCGCAACCGGCCAGCACGGCAACCATCGCCGCACAGAGCGAGCCAGCCGCCAGCGACCGTCGCGAACTCATGAGAATCCCTCCCTGACCTTCTGGTGCACGGCCTTAAGCGTTTGACACGGTACTGGCCGACCGTCAGGAACGAGGGAAGGACACATTGCCGCCGCGTGAAGATTGCGCGAATGATCGCCGCAGTTTTGGCGAACGGCACGCCCGTGGACGGGGCACGCCACCGCGACCCACACCGTCCGGCCGTGGTGGAGCATCGCAAAGAAGGCGGATCGGCGGCCAGGGCGAGGAGCGGCCGCATGTGGTGGTATCGGTGCCGATGGTCGCGGTACGCCGCGGGCCGGGCCCGAACGTCGCGCGAACGGCGCGGCCGGAGGCTGGAACGCCCCATCCCACGCCATGGCCTCACTTGCGGTTCACGCGACACCACGGCGCACAAGAGGGTCGTTCCCAGATTCCCAACAGAAGGTTTCGGGGCTCGGCGTCGTGTGCTTGTAGCTCTCCAGGAGCGACGCCAGCCGGCGGGACGGCGCATGCGCCCGGACGCGGTCGGCCAAGTGCAGGGGATCGTGGACGGCGATTCCACACGATGCCTGACGGCAGCGGCTTCATGCGATGTTCCGGCATCCGCAACGCAATCGCCCATTGGACGCAACCAGTCCTCCACCATCGGAACCCGGCCGGCTCTTAGCATGTTCCCGTGCTTCCATCCCGGGTGGAGGTGGGGCCATGCAGAGGGCCGTCTGTTTCGATCTTGGCGGAACACTTATCCACCGCGAACGCGCACGCGACATGTGCATGCACTGGGAAAGACACGGAGTACGGATAGAAGCCGGGAAGGCCGAGGCGGCAGTCTACCGCTCGGATTGTTTCTTCATGGAGCACTGTTCGAACCTGTGGCGCCAGGGTGGGCGCGCATTTCACCACCATTACTGGAGTCGGGTCCATACAGAACTGGGACTGGCGGCACCTGGGGTCGCCGCCTGTTCGTCCTGGGGTGGACCATGGCAACACTACGGAGATGCACTCGGGACGCTGCACCGACTGCGGGACGCGGGTTATGTCCTCGCCCTCCTCTCCAATTGGGACGCGACGGCAACCGAGGTGCTGACCGCCACAGGCCTGACGCAGTGGTTCGACGTCATCGGCATCTCCGCCGAACTGGGACGGGAAAAGCCCGATCCCAAGGCGTTCCTGTGGATCGCCGACGCGCTCAACCTCCCCCCCGATCAGATCACCCACATCGGCGACAACGCTTGGGACGACGCCCTGGGCGCACACATGGCCGGGATGCGGGCGGTGCTGGTCCATCGCCACCCGGAATGGCAGGCGGCGCCGACCCTGCCAGAAGACGTACCCGTGGTTTCGGACCTCGGCACGGCAATACCGTATCTCCTGCATCCGGTCAGCCGCGTCCTGGCCGGCCGGCGGTGACGGGCCGACCCGCGGTCTCCCGAAGAAATCCCATCCCGAAAGACCTGCGTTCTGCGCCCGGAAAGCACCTATGCCCAAGGACCAGAAGCGCGGCAGGCCCCGCCCGGCGGACCGCACGACGCCCCGCACCTTCCGACACCGGCTGACAACCAATTCCGTCGCTCACGGCGGCCGGCCTCCGCCACGACGGCGGCCGTGGCGGGCGGGCGGGTACGCGCAAGGACGCCAATCGAGGTGCGATCGGACAGCCGCCCCCCCCCCCGGCTTCCACCGGCCACGGCGAGGCGGCCCAGCCCTGACATTGTGAGGGAATTGTTTCATCCCCGTGCCGCTGAGTGAACGGTGTTGGACTACGGCTTACCGACCTGCCACATGTCCCCACTTCGCGGCGCAAACCGGCCGAGGTCGTCACATGCCTTACCATTCTCACGAAAATAGCTGCTAAACCACTACATATAGGGCGCGCCGAGGGCGGTACCTACTACGCTAGCCACCGTCTGACCCGGGTGCCGCGGCGGCGTTTTCATCGTCATCGGCGGCCGTC
>JAJZXK010000039.1 GCA_021806565.1 Bacillota bacterium
GGTGGGCCAGCAGACCACATCGCGGCGATCAACATCGGTCGCCGGGGCGCCGTCATGCGTCCGCACGCCACGCCCGCGCAAGCGGGGTGATTGGCAAGCCCCCGGCTTTAGCCGTGGGGTCATGACCATCCGCCACATCATCAACGTCGACCTGCGCGGACACACCACGGCCCCGCTTTTTTCGGACATCGGGCACCTGGTGCTGCTCTTCGCCCTGCTCACCTGCATCCACGCCGTCTATGGCTGGCTGTCGGCTTGGTCGACGAGCCGGATCGTCTGGCGCCTGCGCACCGACGTGCTCAGGCGCCAACAGGAGCTGCCGCTCGACCGGCTGGTCGACCGCGGCTCCGGCACGACCATGGTGCGGGCGATCAACGAGGTCGAGGTGGCCGGGGGCGACTCCCCCGTCTTCTCCGGCGTCTCCGGCGTCGCCGGCGTCTCCGGCGTCATCTCGACGACCACCACCTCGGTCAACAACGTCGTCACCCTTATCTCCTCGGTCATCGCGATGTTCGTGCTCAACGCCCGCCTGGCACCGTGGGCCTTCGTCTTTCTGCCGCTGCCGCTGGGCGTCGCGATCTGGTGGGGCCGCATCATCTACGGCGCCGTGCGCCGGCAGTACGAACGTCTGACCACCTTGACGGACTTCGTCCTGCACACCGCCCAGCCCCTGGCCGTGCTGCGGGACCGTGCCCTGGGCCGGCGGGCGGCCGTCGCGACGACCTTCAACCGGCAGAACCGCGAGTTGACCAACGCCTCGATCTATGCCCGCGTACTGTATCACTGGTACGACAACCTCTTCGGCATGACCCTCGGCGGCACGACCGCCCTGCTTTGGTTCATCGGCGGGCACCGCGTCCTGGCCGGGGATCTGACCCTCGGTACGCTCATGGCGATGATCGCCCTGGTGGCCCGCGCCGAGACCCCGGTCCACTACCTCGCCTAGATCTGGTTTTCGCTGCGCAGCCTCGCGGCGGTAGCCGACCGCGTCAGCCACGACCTGGAGGGCGCCCCGCCTCCTGCCGCCGAACCCGCCGCCACCGCCGACCGGTCCCCCTACCACGTCTCGTCCCTGCACCTGACCGACCGGGAGGGCCGGGGGTGGGTGACAGAAGTCGGCTTTACGCTTCGGCCGGGCCAGGTGAAGACAATCCTCTTGAGCGACGGGGCCGACGAGGACACGGTCTGGCGGCTGTGCTGACCGGGTGGCTGTCGCCCCGCGTCGGCTCGGTGGAGTTGGGCGGTACCAGCCTTGCTGGCCTGCCGCCGCACCGGCGCCGCAGGCAGGTCGCCCTGGTCTCCCCCTGCAGCCCGGGGCCCGGCCTGCACGTCCGCGATCTGCTGCTGGATGCCGCTACCGACGCCGGGGGCTTTGCGGCCGCCTGGTGCGCCCTGTTCGGGGCAGCGGCGGCCGCACCGGACCTGGACACACCCGGCATGGCACTGGACCCGGCCGACCGCTTCCGCTACGGCTTGGTCGCCGCGCGGCTGGCCGACGCCCCCGTGTGGTGCACCGTCTATGAACCACCCGGGATACGTCTTCGCCCATCGAACAGGGGGATTCGACGGCCAGGATGGGAAATCATAGGGAACATCCTGGAAAGTGACGCAACGTGTTCGACGCAATGCGACACCCCAGGACTTATGGGGAACGATGAGGGCTGAAGCCGGGGGCTTGCGCCGCGATCTCGGTCAGTCTCGGCGGCGGAGTCACCAGCTACGTGGCCATCCACGGCGTCCTGGCCAACGTCGACCGGCTCTCCGCGTACGAACCCCAGGTCGGCCCCCCGGCCACCGGCGTCCCAGGCGCCCAGCCCGCCGCTCGGCCTTCCGGCGGGCGGTGTATGGCTGCTGCCGGCACCGTCCGGCGACCCGACCGCCAGCCGCGACGCGCTACTGGCCACGGGCGAGGTCGGTTGGCTGACCCCGGAACTACCGCTTACTTGACTGCTGGTCGGAGACCTGGGCGCTCCGCAGCGCCTGGCCCGGGCGGCCGGGACGTTCGACATCGAACTGCCGCCGGCGGATACGGCGGCGGCCACACTGCGCAACCCGACCCACGGCACCTGGTCGGTCGCGGCCGCCGCGGCCGTCGCGTCGCAGCCGGCCGCCGTGTTGCTGGAAGAGTATCTCGCCAAACTGCGGCAGGCCCTGCCGGATGCGGCGATCGGCGTTTTCGCGGCTCCCGACGATCCGCGACTGGCCGAACTCGCCTGCATGGGGCCGCTGCGGCCCGCCCCGCGTCCGGCCTGAGTGCGGCGGGGAGCGCCGGGGTCTGCGGAGCGCTTCAGCCGCCGGCGGTCCGGGGCAAGCCGTTCAGGATCCGTGCGGCACGCGCCAGACTGCCGGCCAGCGGGGCGCCGCCGCGCACCACGTCGGTCAACGCCGCAAACACCTGCCACTGGGCCGCGTTGGTGAACGGGTACGCCGACGGTTTGGCCCGCGGCGTGCGGGGCCATCCCTGCTGCACAAACACGTAGTGCCGCCAGGCCCCGATGCTGCCGGCACCGTCGGCCACCCTTGCGGCCGCCCCGAAATAGGCGCGCTGCACAGCGCCGTCCGAGAGCACCGGCGGCAGCGTGCCCGGCGTGTGGGGATCAGAACGCAGCGCGTGGTACACCCAGCGGGCATACGCCACGGTCGCTTCCAGCGCCTGAATCGGTATCCCCTTCGCCGAATAGGCGGGCCGCCAGCCCTCTCCCCCGGGCCCCATCTGGGCGGGTTCCACCCCGAGTAGGGTCGCGGGCACCACCGGTCGCACCGGAAGGCGCGGGAAGCGGGCATAGCGGAATCCGGCCGGCGCCGGTCCCCCGTTGTATGTCCCAAACCGCATGGCCGCACCCGCGAGCAGGCGTGCCACGTCCGCTTGCTGGTGCGGGGTATACTGCGGGCCCGCGCCATAGGCCCGCGCGATCGCCACCAGGCGCGCCAGCCCCCGCATGGCCCCGGGGTCGCTCAGGTCGAAGCGGCCGTAGCGCACCACCGATCCCCCGTAGCCGAGCACGAAGGCTCCCCAGACGTTCGCATCGACCAACTGGCCGGCCCAGTCCATCCGATACGAGGTCTTTCCCGCCTGCACGGTCCAGGAACTCCAGCCGACCAGGGCGGGCAACACCGCGTAGCACTGCGGCACCCGCCCCCCCCGCATCGCCCCCACAAGTGCCGCGCACGTCTTTTCAAAGTCGTCCACGGTCCACTCGGCTGGCGGCGGCGGCAGGCGGGCGGCGGCGAACGCCTGCACGTTATACAGCACCGCGGTCGGCGCGGCGGAAAGAGGCACGCCGTAGGTACCCGCGCCCCCGGAAAACGCCGGCAGTGATCCTGAAAGTAGCTCGGTGGGCTGGAAGTTCGCGGCATGGAGCGCGGTCTCCAGGGGTGCATAGCTGAGCGGCGGCGCAAACGGCCTGGCCAGGGCGACGCCCCATCCCGGCAATGCTTGCCGGCCGGAAGCGGAGGTCCCGCCCAGCGAAGCGCCCGTGCGCTTGGGCCAGTTCCAACGAAAGCGCGGGTCGAAGGCGTCCAGGTCCCCGGGGAGCTTGCCCGGCCGCCGGTCGAGCGGGTCCGGCACGTCAAAGAGGGCCATCGGAAACGGTGGCCCGGACGCGGACGCGCGGCTCGGACGCCGTGCGGCCGCACCGGGTGCTCGAGCGCATCCGGCCGCGGCGCAGGACGCGGCCAGGAGGGTCGCCGCCCGCCGGCCCACCAGCTTCGGCATGGGCAGCACCCCCCCGTGGGTAGCGTGACCGCCACGGATCGTGGATACCGGAGCGCGGACTTCATGAACGCCGTTCGCAGCAGCATTCCGGTCCGGCCCGCCAAATCCTTCCGCCCGAGCCCCGGCCGCCGCAGCGCTCCCGCCGGCGCCGCGATCACCCCCAGCGCGGGTACCGGGATTCCAACCGGCCGTACGTGGTAGCATGGGGCTGTGCAACCCTCGGTCGGGGGGGATTCAGGTTGGCGCAACCCGCGATCGATCCCGGGGTGGCGATCGGCCACGTGCACCTCAAGGTGGCCGACATCGAGCGCTCGGTCGCCTTCTACCGCGACGCCTTCGGCTTCGAACTGATGCAACGGTTCGGAGACGGCGCCGCGTTCCTCTCAGGCGGCGGTTACCACCACCACCTCGGACTCAACACCTGGGAGTCCAAGGGGGGCAAACCGCCGGCCGGAGGCACGACGGGGCTGTACCACTTCGCCATTCTCTATCCGACCCGCGCGGCGCTGGGCAGGGCCCTGGCACGCCTGCTGCGACACCGGGTCCCGATCGACGGCGCGGCCGATCACGGGGTGAGCGAAGCCATCTACCTTCACGACCCCGACGGTAACGGCATCGAGATCTACCGTGACCGACCGCAGGAACAGTGGCCCCGCACCCCCGACGGCGGCTTGGCGATGGTCTCAGAGCCCCTGGACCTCCAGGCGCTGCTCCGCGACGCCCAGCCGGCCGGCTAGCCTCAGTTCACTCGAACAGCGCTGGCTGCGCCATCCAGCGTCGCAGCGGGACCCGGCCCTGGACCTCGAGCAGCCGATACAGCAGCCGGTAGACCTCGCGCACCGGGCCGAGGGTGGGCGGCGGCAGCACTTGGGCGTACGCCCGGCGGAACACGCCCGCCCCGGCGCCATCAAGGAGATACTCCAGGGCCACGAAGTCGAGTTCGCGTGGGCCCACACAAAAGAACTCGGTGTCGACGAGACCGGTGAGACGGCCTTCCAGTTGCAGGAACTGCGTCGGGTCGAGGTCTGGCATGACCAGGCAGCCGGCGGCTGGCGGCGGCAGGGCCCGGGCGCGGTCCACGACTGCGCTCCAAAAAGGAGGCCGTTCGACGTGGGACGCGGTGGCCAGCGCGGCGATCGTCTCGGCCACGTGGGGATGGAACGCCTTCAGCGGACGGCGCACCCGGCCGGCGCCGTCGCCATAGCCGGCGCGCGAGCGCCGATGGATGTGCGCCAGGGCCCGCCCGAGGTCGCAAAGCACGCCCCCGGGTGCACCGATGAACGTGTCCACCGTCCGCCCCGGGATGCACTCCACCACGACGCACGGCCGCCGGCCCAGCCAACCCCGCCGCAGCACCCGCGGCGCTGGCACCGGGCTGAGTTCCGCCAGCATCGCATTCAGCGCTTCGAGGTCCCAGACCCGCCGCGGATCCGCGCCGAAGAGGCGGTGGCAGCCCAGCGCAAACGGTCCCTCCAACCGAATGGCGCGGGAGGCCCGGACGACCACATTCTCCACATCGGTGCGCACGCGCCAGACATCGCTGGCGTGATCGCTGTGGCCTGGCGCCAGATACTCGACCGAGCGCACCGGCCGATCGAAAAGCGGTTGCAGCATTTCGACTTGATCCAAGCGCCACACTCCCGCGATGCGCTGGAAACGCGGGACCCGCCCCGCAAGTGCGCCGCGTGATCCGCCCGCAGGGCGCCGGCCCGGCGGCCCTGGAGGCGTTCACGCCACCGAGCCGGTTCGCGGCTCCGGCGCCGCCGCCTGCGTCCGCCGGGGCCCACTGGCCGGGCCAGCCGCCAACGGTAGGCGGCCCCGCCCCAGTGGCGCGCGCAACCCTGCCGCCAACAGCAGGCACAGCGCGGGGGCGGTGTTGGGATCGGTGGCCATGCCGCTCCACAGCATGCCGGCGTCCTGGCCGAACACCCAGGTGAGGAACACCAGCACCAGCGCCGCCCAGCACACCGGCACCCGCGGCGCGAGCAGCGTGGCGACGCCGGCGACGGCAAAGACGGCGACGAGCGCAGCGTTGAAGGTCAGCGGCCATCGGCCCGCCAGATCCGCGGCGGTACCGATCCAGGCGCGCAGCGAAGCGGGCTGCGGCATCATGTAGGCCTGACCGAAGGGTTGCGCCAGGCCGAGCGGGGTCCAAAAGGGCGGGCTGAGCTGCAATACCGCCCCCAAGAGCAGAAAGCCCCCGCCGACACGGGCGGGAAGGTCTGCGACACCCCACGACCCCTCCGGCAGGAGCAGGAGGACCGCGATGGCCCCGTAGACCGCCACAGACCCCGGAGCACCCGCCAACAGGCTGGCCGACCCGGTGAGCACCTGTCCCAGGCCCTGGGCGCACACCCAGACGATGACCGAGAACGAAAGCGAGGCCCACAGCCCCGCGCGCACCCACGCGGGCCGGCCGGTCAGCAGCAGGGCGCCCAAGGTGAGTTGCACCAGCGCGACGGCGGCGTTGAAGCTGACGAGGTGATAGGCTGCCACCCGCATCGCCGCGTCCATCAGCGCCGTCAGCCAGCCTGGCTGGCCCACCGCCGCCGGCTGCCAGACCACCGTGATCAGCGCTCGGGTGAACATCCCCGGTTGCAACTGCAGCACGCCGTCCAACAGCCACAGCCCGGCCAGACCCCACAGCAGCCAGCGGCGAGCGTTTGCCTGAACCCGCGGCGCCCCAGCGCCTTCCACTTCGCCACGCCCCATATGCCTCACAGGCCTTCTTTGCTTGGTATCCGCCCTATCCGCCGGATCCGCCGCGAGCGGGGGGCACGTCCAGCCCGCCTTCCCCGCAACGCTCGCCCACAGAGGGAGCATGCGTCGGGCCTCGGAGCCCGTCGAGGGTCGAACGCCCCGTGGTTCTCGGGCCGAAAAGACCGCGACCGTGGTGGACCGCCGCGCGACCACCTAGAATAGTGCCCGACCGTGGCCACGTCCGTCATACGGCCGGACGCGACAGGGGCGGGATCCTGCGCGGCAAGGGCTTGGAACAAGGGGAGGTGTTGGCGTGGACCGCCCGCCGTCGGGCGGCGCCGTCCGCGCCACGTAGGCTATGTTGGATGTGTGGGTACCGGTGCCGGCGGTCGGCGGACGGTGGGCGCTGGCCGCCCGGCTGGACGGCGGTCGCGCGGCGGAGGTCGAATGCTTCCGCCGCCTCCCCCTGGACGGCTGGGAAGGGCCGGGCCCGCTGGCCATGGCGGCGGCCGGCCCCGGCGGCGCCGACAGCGTCGAGGCTGCCGGCCGGCGCTTGGGCCGGCAGTTGGGGGCGGAGGGCGCCAGCGCGTGCCTGCTGCCGCCGCTGGATCCGCTGAGCCTGACCGCGGCGGGACGCGCACCCGATGGGATCGCCGACCACGCGGCGCTGATCGGCGCGGTCGCGGCGGCACTGGCGCGGGGCCTGCGCGCGGCGGGGCTGCGCGTACTCGCCCCCTACCGCACCCGTCCACCCCTGGAGCGGCCGGTACGGCTGGCCGACTGGGAGCGTGTGGAGGCGCCCGCCCTTGCCGCCGTCCTACCTCTGAGCGACGGCGTCTGGCTTGGACGCCACCCGACCGGTCCGTTCGGCGACCGCCCGGCGGCCGAGTGCGCGGCGACGATTGCCGGACTGCTGCGCGGCGCCCTCGGCTTCACGGGCCCGATCATCGGAGAGGCCGCCGACTCCGACCACGCGGCGCGGGAGCGCGTCCGCGCCGCCGGGGCTGCGGCCGTCGCCGCTCCCGGCGCGGCGGACAGTACCCCCTGCGGCCGGATGCCCTGGGACGCCGCGCCACCCACGGCGCTTGCGCCTGACGGCGGCGACTCGGACCCCAACGCCGCCGTGCGGCTCGCGCGCGGCGCCCTCACCCTGGTCCGCGATCGCGAGGTGCTGCCGCTGCGCCCCGGCGGGGTGCGGCTCCAGACGTCGCGGCCGGACGGTCCGGCCGCCGAACTCGCGCTCCGGCTGGCCGGGTGGCTCGGCACGGCCGACGGCGGTGCCGCCTTGCTCCTTTTGACCGACGGGGTCTGGCGCGACCCCGAAGGCCTCCAAACCGCCCGCACCGCCGCGGCGGAGGCCGTCGGCGTGGTCACGGTGGCCTCCCCCGCGGATCTGGCCTGCTTTGCCGACAGCGATCTGCTGGCGGCGGTGTACGACGCGGGCCCGGCCACCGCAGCCGCACTGGCGGCCGCCCTTTTGGGGCGCGCCCCCTGGCCGGGTCGGCTGCCGCTGGAACTCGGCCGCCAGTTGGCGGTCGCCGGCAGCTCCCTGGCCTGGGTCACGACCGAGCAGCCCTACCCCGGCAGCGTGGACCTCGACCGCCTGCCCACCGCCCAGGTGATACGCACCCTGATCGCCGCCGAGGAGCGGGTCGCGCCGGCCGTCGCCCGAGAGCTACCCGCGCTGGTGGAAGCGGTGGAGGCGATCGCCGCAACGCTGCGCTCCGGCCGCCGGGTCTTCTACGCGGGTGCGGGCTCCGCGGGGCGCATCGGCGTGCTGGACGCCTCCGAGGTGCCGCCCACCTTCGGCCTGCCGCCCGACCGCTTCTGCGCCCTGATCGCCGGCGGCGACACCGCGATCCGCACCGCCGTCGAGGGCGCCGAAGACGACGCCGCGGCCGGGGCCTCGGACCTGCGGCGGGCCGGTTTGGCGGCGGGCGACGTCCTGGTGGCGATCACCGCCCACGGCGCCACCCCATACGCGCTCGGCGCTGCGCGCCACGCGAAGTCGGCGGGCGCGACCGTGGTGGCGCTGGTCAATAACCATAACGCCCCCTTGGCGGGCATCGCCGACATCGTCATCCGTCCGCTGTGCGGCCCTGAAGCCCTGATCGGTTCCACGCGCCTCGGCTCGGGCGGCAGCGAGAAGCTGGTGCTGAACTGCCTCTCCACCGCGGCCGCGGTGGCGACCGGCCGGGTGTATGACAACCTGATGGTCGACTTCAAGGCCACCAACCACAAACTGGTCGCGCGCGCCCACCGGGTCTGCCGCTGGGTCACCGGCGCGCCCGAGCACACCGTCGCCGCCGCCCTGACCGCCTGCGGGGGCGAGGTCAAGACGGCCTGTCTGCACGTGCTGGCCGGCCTGCCGCCCCAGGAGGCCAGGACCCGCCTCGCCGCGGCGGAAGGGTCGCTGCACCGGGCGCTGGCCGCAACCACCGCCCGGTCCGGATCCTGAAGCCAGCCGGGCGCGCGCCCGGCCGGCCCTTGCTGACCAGTGGAGGCCTCGATCGCAACCGTGCCGCCTGCCCGCGGGTCAGGCAGCGCACCGCCTGCCCAGCCGCGCTTCAGACCCGCGCCCGGCGGCGCGCCAGCAGGCGGTAACCCGCGTAACCGCCGAACCCGATCACCGCCCAGGGAAGCAGCCAGGCCAGAACCTCCGCGGCGGCGAGGCCCCCGCGCGCCATCGCCTGCAAGGAGGCAGAGAGCGCCCTGACCACCGGCCCGAGCGGGCGAACCACCGGAATCGGCGCCAGGACCCCCGCCGGGAGCAGGGTCACCGAAACAGTCGCCATCGCCGACTGGTGGGCGAGCACCCGCAACTCCCCGGTGAGGCCTTCGAGCTGTGACTCCACCCCGGTCAACGCCGACTGGATTTGCAGAATGTCGCCGACCTTCGTCGCGTGGCCGAGCAGCGTGAGGTAGCTCTGGCGCTCGGCGGTCAGGGCGCGGATGCGGCCCTGCAGGTCGACATACTGCGCCGTCACGTCCCGGCTGCCCGCCGAACTGGACCGGACACGGCCCATGCCGGACACGCGCTTGAGCAGCGCCCCATACTGCGCATGCGGCACCTCCACCACCAGGCTGGCGGAGACGTCCGCCGACTTCCCCCCCGTCATCAGGCTTGAGCTCTGAATGTATCCGCCCAGGGCCACGGCCTCGGCACCGACCTGGGCGAAGGCGCTACGTGGATGCGCCACCGCGACGGTGATCGCCGCCGTTTCCACGATGCGCCGGCCGAGCACCGAAGCCCCGCCTCCGGACGTCGCGGAGACGGCCGGACCGGCCGAGACCGCCGCTCCATGTTGGATCGCCGGCGACTGGACCATCCCCGCCGCCGCAAATGGCGCCCGCACCGCTCCGAAGACCGCCGTCTCTCCGTTACGTATCACCGGCCGGGCGGCCGCCGTTGCGGCGCCGCCGCTCGGCGCGCCGGGCAGGAGCCACCGTCCCACGGCCCACGCGCCCCCAACCGAAACCACCAACGCGGCCAGCGCCACCAGCGTCCAACGCCTGCGTACCACGATCGCCACCCCCTGCCCGCTTCACCGCACACCCGATTGGACGCCGGCCCCGCAGCCCGGTTCCCGGCTGGAGGTGCCGCGTGCCAAAACGGGCGGGCGGCGGGCAGGCCGTCATGGTCGCCCGGCCGGAGGCGCGGGCCTACAGCCAGCCGCGCCGCTTGAAAAAGACGACGAGTAGCGCGACCACCAACAGTTGGCTCGCCACCCCGAGCGTCCAGAAGGCGGCCGGGGTTGTGATGTGCGTGGTCAGCGTGGTGAAGTTCTGACCGAAAAAGCCGGTGATGAAGCTCAGGGGCAGAAAGACCGTGGCGATCAGGGTCAGTTGCTTGGAGATCTCACTCTGGCGGTTGGCCGTGGCGGACAGTTGCACGTCCAGCGCGCTGTTGGCCAGGTCGCGTGTCGCGTCGACCTGGTCGATGACGCGCACGGCGTGGTCGTAGACGTCCCGGAAGTACGCGCCGTGGCTTTCGGCAAACAGCGGCAGGTCGCCGCGCATGATCGGCGCCAGGATCTCGCGCATCGGCAGGGCCGCGCGGCGGAAGCGCTGACCGTCCTTTTTCATCGCGAAGATGTGGCGCAGAATCTCATCGTGTCTGGGTCGCGGCGAAAACAGCAGCGCCTCGACGGCATCCACCCGCTCTTCGAAGTGGTCGGCGACGGGAAAGTAGCTGTCGACCACCGTATCCAGCACCGTATACAGCAGCAGGCCGCTTTCACCGTGCAACCGCTCAGGCAGCGCCAGCCAGCGCCGTTCGATGTCCTCCAGCGGGTAGGGCGGGGCCTGGCGGATGGTGATCAGAAACCGCCTGCCCGTGAAGATGGCCATCTCATGCAGGCGGAGTTCGTCCTCCTCCATCGTTGCGGCGTGGACGACCAGAAACCAATAGGCGTCCTCCCCCTCCCCATAGGGCTCGATCTTCGGCCGCTGATGCGCGTGCACGACGTCCTCCACCGCCAGGGGGTGCAGGTGGAACACCCGCTGCAACGCGGTCAGGTCGTCGGTCCCGGGGGCGACCCCGTCCACCCAGGCAAACGACCCGGGTTCGTCCAGGGCCGAGGCCAGTTCCGGCCAGGGCACCACGACCGCGGCACGGCGGCCCGCCTGAAAGACACGGCAGGCCATGCCGCCGCCCGTGCCGCCGGGCCGTTCCAGGCCCGATTCAGCCCGGCTTGAACCGGCCATCACTCGACCATCCCCTCCCCGGCCGACCCACCGCCGCGGCCACCGGCCCGCAGCGCCCCGTTGCGACGCCGGCCTCCGGCAACGCCCCAATTCGTCCGTACGCGACCGTTCGTCGCAAGCCGCGCCCCACCCTCTGGCCCGCCGGAGCGCGCGGCCGGCGTGGGCGTCGGCGTTCAGGCGCGCAAGGACATACGTCACAGGCGTCCAATATCCCGTCCCGTGCACGTCCCGTCACCGGAGGCAGTCCCCGGAGGTGGTCGCGTGGCCGGTCTTCAATCGCAACTGCGGCAATGGCGCCAACGGCGGCGGCTCACCCAGCGGGAGTTGGCCCGCCTGGCCGGGGTGACCCGTCAAACCATCAGCGGCCTCGAGTCGGGTCTCTACGGCCCGGGGGTTGAGGTGGGACTGCGCCTGGCCCGGGCGCTACGCTGCCGCGTGGACGACCTCTTCACGCTGGCGGACGAGCCGATCGAGGCCGCCGTCGCCGGGCGGGCGCCGTCACCGAAGGAACGGGTGCGCGTGGCCTTGGCCGAGGTGGACGGCCGCACCGTGGCGCGTCCACTGACCGGTCTCGGGGCGGATCGCTGGAGCGCCGCCGCCGCACACGGCCTCGCCCAGCGATCCGCCACGGACGCCACGGTGCGGGTGCACCGCCTGGCCGCAACAGGACCCGCCCTGTTCCTGGCCGGATGCGATCCCGCCCTGGGCCTGTTGGCCGCCCACGTCCGCCGCCTGCCCGGTGGGATGGACGCCCTGTGGTGGCACGCGGGCAACGCCGGCGCCGCCGAGCAACTCGCGCGCCGCGAGGTGCACGCGGCCGGCATTCATGACCCCGGTGCCGGCGATGCACCAGCCCGGCAGCCGCTGGTCCGCTTCCGCGTGGCGCGGTGGCGCATGGGTTGGCTGAGCGCGCCGGCAGGCCGCGGACGCATCCGGGATGCGTCCGACCTGGGCCGCGGAGACCTCCGCCTGGCAAACCGCGAGGCGGGTGCCGGCGCGCGCGCCCTGCTCGACCGGCTGTTGGCGGAGGCCGGCGTGGCCGGCGCCCGCGTGCCCGGATACGACCACAGCTTTCCGGGGCACGGACCGGTCGCCGACGCCATCGCCCTGGGTGCGGCCGACGTCGGCATCGGCATGGAGGCCGCCGCCGCCGGACGAGGTCTGGATTTCGTACCGCTCACCGAAGAGGTGTGCGACCTGTGGCTTACCGCCGACAGCCTCGATGAGGCCCCGGTGGCGGCCGCCCTCGAGGCGCTGCACTCTGGCGCCTTCCGCGCGGACCTCTCGGCATTCGGACCCTACGACACCAGCGAAACGGGTGACCGGATTGCCTAGACCACCATCCCGGCCACGTGTCGGCACCCGCTCCGTGGCGGCCGCCGGCGTCCATCGGACCCGACGGACCGTGCTGACCGCGCTGACCGTGCTGGCGGTGGGCGGCTGCGCGCCGTCGCGCACGGCCCCGCCGTCGCAAGCGGCGGCCGCACACGGCGACGTCTCCGTGCTGTATGCGGGGGCACTCGTCTCCCTCATGGAACAGCGGATCGGACCGGCCTTCAATCACGCAGGCGGCTACCGCTTCCAGGGATTCGCGGGGGGCTCGCTGGCCCTGGCCCACGAGATCCGCGGCAAGGTCCGCCGGGCCGACGTCTTCATCAGCGCCGCACCCAGCGTCAACCGCGGCCTGATGGGCGCGGCCAACGGCGACTGGGTGCGCTGGTATGTACCGTTCGCCCAGGCGCCGCTGGTCATCGGCTACAGCGGGCGCAGCCGTTTTGCGCCGCAGTGGAAATCCACGCCCTGGTATCGGATCATGGCCGAACCGGGCTTCCGCCTCGGCAGAACGGATCCGAAGCTCGATCCGAAGGGCGCCCTCACCATCCAGTTGCTGCACGCCGCCGCGCGCTACTACCACCGGCCCGGTTTGACGGGCCGGCTGCTCGGGCCGCAGGAGAACCCATCCCAGGTGTTCGCCGAAGAGACGCTGGTCGGCCGGTTGCAGGCCGGGCAACTCGACGGCGGCTTTTTCTATTCCAACGAGGCGGTGCAGGCCCACATCCCCTTTGTCACCCCGCCCGCCGCCATCGATCCGAAAGCTGTGTTCACGGTCACCATCGTGCAGGGCGCGCCGAATCCGCGCGGCGCGCTCGCCTTCGTACGCTTTCTGCTCGGCAGCCAGGGCCGGTCGATGCTTCGGCGGGCCGGACTGACGCTGGTGACGCCCCGGCCGGTGCCCGCCACGGCAGCGTTGCCGCCGGGCATCCACTGAACCACGCCGGGGCCCGGCCCACAACCGCGGTGCGCGGCCGTAGCCCGTCCGTTACCATGCCGGTAGGAATGCGCCCGCCAAGCAGGAACTGACAGGCCTCGGCACTGATCGTACCCGGATGGGCAGCCGCCGGAAGCCCTCTTTCGTCCGGCCCTCCGCGCCACGCGACACCCGGTTCGATCCGCGTCCAGACGCAGGTAAAGCGGGGGGACCCCAGGGTTGAGTATGAGAAGATGGCCCCGTTGGATGGCCGCCGGCCTGTGCGCCGCGGTACTGAGTGGTTGTGGCGCGCCCGTGGCCGCCCGGCCGGCCGCACCGTCCGACTCCTCCTCGTCGTCGTCGGCGCCGCCGCCCCACAGCAGCGCCTCGGCCGCAAGCTCGAGCACGGCGAAGGGCCACCACCCCTCCACCGCCCAGGGCGGCGGTTCGACCACCACCAATAAAGCGGTGCGCCGCAAAGCAAAGCCCGTGGCGGCAAAGCCCGCTCCACAGCGCACCGCCGCCCCAGTGATGCCGGAAGCGGTCGTCATCGGCAACGACCCGAACGCGCGCCCGCAGGCCGGGTTGCACTCCGCGTCCGTCGTCTGGGAGATCCTCGCCGAGGGATGGATCACACGCTATCTGGCCATCTTCGCGCAGCAGGCCAGCCCGAAGATCGGCCCCGTCCGCTCCGCCCGCATCTACTTCGACCAGTTGGCCGGCGCCTACGGGGTACCGTTCGCGCATGCCGGGGGCAACGTCGACGCCCTCAACAACATCGGCCGGCTGCACATCCAGAACCTGGACCAGATCTACGGTTCGGCCGCCTATTTCTGGCGCGGCGCCTCGCGCACCCCGCCGGACAACCTCTACACCTCGACCGCGCTGCTCAACGCGGCCGCCCGTAACCGCCACTTCCACCGCCCCCTGTCGCCCTACCCCGCCAGCGGCGTCCTGGCGGCCGGCGGCAAGCGCACCGCCAGCGTGCGCCTGAACTACCTGACCGACCCGCCGGTGTATACGTACGTGGCGGGCTGGACCTGGTCCGGGGGCTGGTGGTATCGCAACATCAACGGGGTCCCCGCGCGCGTCCAAAACGGTGCGGCCATCCGCGCCGGCAGCGTCATCATCCTGGTGGCGCGCCAGGCCCCCGACCCCGACCCATACACCCCAGGGGCGCTGAAGATCCTCTGGCAGGACGGCGGAACCGCATGGGTGCTTCGCGGCGGCGTCCGGCTGCGGGGCACGTGGCGGATGGGCAGCCACGGCCTGCCGGTGGTGTACGCGGCGGGGGGCCACATCCTGGCGGCGGGCCACCGCGCCCCCTACTGGTATGAGGTGGTACCCTCCGCCGCCGACGTCTCCTTCGCGCCCTGACCCGCCCCCATCCCTCCACGGGCGATCGCGGCGGCGCCGTTCACGGCGCCCGGACCGCGACCGCCCGCAACGGCCCCCGCGTGGGCCCGCATCCAGTTCGCCGCCCGCTCGCCGCCCCGATGCCCGTGTGGCTGCTGCGGCGCGAAACCGGCGTCGGCGTAGGCTGCGGGCTTGGTCCCCCGCCCAGTCCACCCCGATCGTCTCGCCCGCCAGCTGTTCCCGGCGCACCACCGCGCGCATCCCGGGCACGGCAGCCGCCGATGCGGAGCGGTGGGCTTGCGACACCCGTCCAGGTGCCGGTGGCGCAGACGCAGGCAAACGCGCCCGGCGGCCGAAAACGCCAGGGCGGCGCGCGGCGTGCTCAACTGGACCGACCGGTCGCATACCTCGCGAGAATGGGGGGGCCGGATGGACGCGAACGCGGATGGCAGCAGGCGCGACACCAGGCCGGATACGTGGGTCGCCGTCGACGGACAGGCAAGACCCGTGGGCACGGGAGGGGATCCAGCGATCCCGGCCTGGCGGGACCGGAAGGTCGGCATCTTCTACTGGACCTGGCACGGCAACGTGCGGGACAACCAGAACCGGCCGGGACCGTACGACGTCGGCAAGATCCTGGAACAGTACCCGGATGCGCTGGACGATCCGGAAAACCCCGCCTGGGGAAGGCCGAGCGGGGCGACGCATCACTGGGGAGAGCCCGCCTTCGGCTACTACCTGGACGATGACGAGTATGTCATCCGAAAACACGCACAGATGCTCTGCGACGCGGGCGTGGATTTCATCGCCCTGGACGTGACCAATTTCAACGCAGAAAAGAAGCATGGTGAGCATCCGGGATACTTCAGGCAGTCCACGCAGTTCATGCTGAACACCTACCTGAAGATCCGCTCCGAAGGAAAGCCGACCCCACAGGTCACGTTCATCTGCCCGTTCTTCACGCCGGACTGGACGTGCGTGCGGGCGGCCCATGACGACTTCTACCGCCACGCCGCCTACGATCCACTGTGGTATCGGCTCGACGGCAGGCCGTTGCTCCTGTACAACCGGGACTTCGTCACCGACCCCACGCTCCGCGACTTTTTCACGTTCCGGCGGAACATGCCGGACTACCACCAGGGCCCGACCGGACCCGACCAGTGGCCGTGGCTGGAGATCCACCCCCAACACCCCTTCTACGCCAGCCAAGACCCGGACCGACCGGAGATCGTCAGCGTGGGGGTGGCGCAGAATTCGGTCATCCATCCGGAGGGCGGTTGGCGCCTGGGCGCCCTCAGCGAACGCGACGAGTCGGGTAAATACATCGCCCGTGGCCGGAGTTTCCACCGGGGACGCCAGCCCCAACCGGGAGAAGCGCTCTACCGGCCGGAGCAGGGATACAACTTTCAGGAGCAGTGGGAAAGGGCCCTCGAGTTGGATCCCGCCTGCGTGTTCATCACGGGATGGAACGAGTGGATCATGGGCCGCTGGGATACGTTCATCCATTACCGCGGACCCTCGGGGGTCTTCGTCGATCAGTTCGACTGGGAGTTCTCCAGGGACATCGAACCGATGCGCGGCGGCCACCGCGACGACTACTACTACCAGATGGTCCAGAACATCCGGAGGTTCAAGGGCGCGCGGGCCGACGCCCCCGCCACGGCGGCACGGTCCGTCGACGCGGGAGATCCATCCTTCTGGCGCCAGGTGAGCAGGGAGTATCTGGACGACGAGGGCGATGCGATCGGCCGCGGTCATCCCGCCTTCGGCCAAGCGGGAACCTACCACCTGCCGCGCGGCCGCAACGACTTCTCCGTGTGCAAGGTGGCGCACGATGAAACGAAGATCGGTTTCTACGTGCGGACGGTCGAGCCCATCGTTCCCTATCTGTGCGGGTTCGGGGCCTGGATGCAACTGTTGATCCGGCTGGACGACGACCACCTGGACTCATGGGAAGGGTTCCAGTTCACCGTCAACCGCATCCTCAAGACCGCGGACCGGGGCGTCCTGGAACGCAGTCGGGGCGGCTGGCGTTGGGAGCCGGTGTGCGAGGTCGGGCTGCATCTGGCGGCAAACGAACTGGCGCTGGCGATCCCCCGCGCGGCGCTGGGGCTGGACCGCGCACCGATCGACCTCAGCTTCAAGTGGCTCGATTCAATGGACCCGGCCAAGGACATCCTCGAACTCTATACGCACGGCGACACCGCTCCGAACGGCCGCTTCGCCTATCGCTACCGGGAGCAACGGGCGTAGGGGCGCGGTCGGTGCGGCCGCGCGCCCTTCCCCCTGGCACTGGCGGAGGGCCGCCGGGGAGGGCCTTCCGCCAGAAGCGCGCACGGCCATCTACGCGAACATGCCCCGCAACTGCTGCAGCAACTTGCGGTGCGCCTGGATGATCTCCTGCGCCCCCGGTGTCGGCACGGACGCATCCGCCTGCTCCAGGGCGTCGATCTGCTGGGCGATGGAGCGAAAGCCGGTCTGCACGTCGATCTGGCGGTTCCACAGCTGCGTCCAGGTCGTGGCGATGATCTGAAACGCCTGCAGCGGCGCATACTTGAAAAACTGCAACCCGTAGCCCCAACCGTCGACCGCCGCCTGCTTCCAGTAGCCGATCGCCTTGCCGCGCAGCACCGGGGCGGCGGCGCGCACCACCGTTTCCCACTCGTCCCACTGCGAGAGCAACGCGGGTTGTTGCAACGTCAGGCGCATGACGTACCGAGTCCAACCGGGGTCGACCGTCGCGAAGCGGAACAGTTCCCAGGCCAGGTCGTGGTCCGCCGGCGGTACCGTCGCGTTCAGGCCGTAGAAGTCGATCTGTACCGCGGTGGCGGGACGCACGGGCCAGCGCGGGTAGGGGATCAGATCCCACTTGAACTTGCTGCCCAGGTTGTTGACCGCCGACAGCATCGCCCCGCCCGCTCCTTCGCTGAACACGCAGGCGTCCAGCCACATGCCGGCGAGTTCTCCACCGGGCCAGTGGCCGCGGTTGGTCGCGACGCCGCCATGGATCAGGTCAAAGGCCCACTGCCCCCCCTGGATGCTCCCCGGCAGATCGAAGAGGCACTTCGTGCCGGTCTGGTCCATGAACGCCCCGCCAAAGCCGTGCAGCAGGAACGCCCCTTCACCAATGAAGCCTGGCGACACGTCGAGGGTGGCGCCGTAACGGTGCTTGCCACCCTTGTCCGCGACACAGGCCTTCCACAGCTTGGCCGCGTCGGCCGCGGTCCAGTTCGGATCGGGGTAGGACAGGCCCAGTTCGTCCAGGATGTCCTGGCGGTAGAAGTACGGCTGGGCGGCGGTGTAGGCCGGTACCCCGTAGAGCCCCGCCGGCTGGCGGAAGGTCTGCAGTTGGCCGGTGGACCAGATGTCCGTCGCGATGTTGTCGCGCCGTAGAAAACTGTCCAGCGGTGCCAGAAAGGGCAGGGCGGTCGCGAAGTCGTTGCAGCAGCCGCTGATGACGTACGGCCCCGCGCCGGCCACCGCGGCGCTGATCACGGCGGGCATGTTGCCCCAGGGCTCATAGACGGCGCGGATGCCACGGTGGCTGGCGTTGAAGTTCCGGTCCACGTACTGCTGGACGAGCGCGTTCACGGAGGCGTTGCGCGGCCCCTGCACATTGAGCTGGAAGGGGATCGTGCGCACGCGGGCCGCAGACGACGGCCGCTGGTTCCTCGCGGCGCAGCCGGCGAGCGCCACCGCGGCTCCCGCCATGCCGGAAGCCAAGAGCCCGCGACGGGTCAGCGGCCTTTCTACGCGCATCCCGGCCACCTCCATGAAAAGACCTCGCCCCACCTCAAGCATCGCGACGACCGCAGCGGCCGAACCGGAGCGAAGCCGCATCGCCCGGCCGGCCGCCGCGGCCGGGGCGCCGCTCCTTCGGGGCACGGCATACAGGCCCGACCGGTCACCGGACAACCCCGCCCTGTCCCGCATGTCCCGGCGGCGGCGCGAAGAATCGAGTCGCGCGCGGGCCGGCGCGCCTCGACAGCCCGTGCGGCCCGGGGTCCACGAGCAATCCCCGCACCCTTCAGCCGCGGGACCGGCCACCTCCCCACGCTGCCCGCCCAGAGACCGCATCAGGCCCGGACCGCGCGCCCGGCGCCGCCCACGCTGGGCAGCGAAGGGTGCAGCAGAGGCTCCCACAACATCGGCGCGCTTCGCAGCCGCCGGACCGGCTCCTGCCGCCCCCCGCGCGCGAGTGGACCGGCCCCCGCCACCGTCCCGCGACGCCGCTGGGAATCTCCACCTCGCCGGCCGCTTGCGGCGGTCCAGCCGGCCGCAGTTGCGGCCTACCGCACCTTGCCTTCTGTCCAAACGGCTCCGGCCCCGGACGCCTGCGGCGAGACGGGCGGCCCATTCGCCGCGCATCCAGGAAGTACCGTCCGCGGCCGTGGCGACAGAAGACTTTTCGCAGGGTCCTGCGGCAGGACCGCCCCGCGCCGGTGACTCATTCGGTGCCTGACCAAGGACAAGGAGGCATCCCACCTTCTCCTCCACATCGGAACACCGAGTCCCGCTCCACTCCCGCCGCCGCGGGTGGGGCCTGGTACGAAGCATCCAGCGCGCAGCAACGCCACAACCGTCCGGAGGTGGGCGCCATGGAACGGTTATCGCCGCAGCGGCAACGGAGATGCGCAGGGAGTGGGTCCGCGGCGCCGGGGCCGCGCTGGCGGCAGGGACGCTGGCGGGGTGCGCCACGGCCCCAGGTGGGCGCGCGGCCGCTTAAGGACGGTCGGGACAAGGGCTGGGTCGTTGGACGGAGCATGACCGTGTCCGGGCCTTGCTGGACAGAGCTCTAGGAGTCCGAGGCAAGAGGCCCCTGTAGCCGAGAGTAGACACCAGATGTACGTTCCTATCGGCGCGAACATACCGCATCTAGTATCGGCAGCGCGCGGCAAGCCCTCTTGCAGCAGACTCCTAGGGGCCCGAGATTCCGACGGAGGCCGCCGGATCAGGCAAAGAGCACGGCGGCAAAGCGCGCCGCCGCCTTGCGCGACCGATACAGGCGCACCGCGGCCGGGACGCCGTCCGCCCTGGGACCACGCAGGCTCGCCAGGAGCAGCTTGGCGTCCACCGGCGGCAGGCTGCCGTCCGCGGCGGCCAGAGCGAGCATGTCCTCCAGCCAGGTGCGGACCTGCGCCGCACCACCTAGCCGGAAGGCCTCCGCGCCGTACTGCGCGACCGGCGTCTCAAGCAGCCGCACGGGGTCATCGAACGCGGTCAGGGCGGCCTGCACCGCGGCCGCCTGGACCTCCGGCGGAGGCGCCGGCGCGAGCCGGTCGGGCAATCCCAGACGCCAGGGCAGCCCGACGGCCGTAAGGTCCAGGTCGTAGAGATCGGCCGCCCCGCCGCTTCCCAGGGACCTGAAGCCCAGCCGGTCGAACGGCGCGGCGCTGGCGGAGGGCGCCGCCACCACCAGCCGCCGCACACCGGCCAGGTCCGCCGCGGAGCGACCCACGAGCCCGCAGGGCAGGCCGCCCGAGTCTTCGGGCTCCCGCTCGCTCAGGCAGAACTGCCAGGCCCCGCCGCCGCGCGGCCCGTAGGCGCGCAGTCCCGATCCGACCAACGCGTGCGCTTCCAGCGCCGACCGCGCCGCCGCGGGCAGGGCCACCCGGCGGGTACAGCTCAGACAGGCCCGGCCCGCCGGACGCACCACCACTCCGGCGTCGGTCACCGCCACCAGTAGCGGCGGGCGACCCTCCGCCGCTACGGGAGCGGCGACAGAGGCGTCGCCGCCCCCCACATCGGCCGCCGCGGCCAGGCCTTCCTCCGGTTTGCCGTCCGGAAGCAGCGGCCACCAGCGCGCCGCCCGCACCAGCGACTCCCGCCACGCGACCGCCGGATCGGCTCCACCGACCGTCCGCACGACCCGTAGCTGCCAGTGCCGTACCGCCCATGGCCGGTGCCGGCGCACCTCCCGGTCGAGATGCCCCGCCAAGGACGCATCCAGCCGGTCGCCCGCGGGGTGGCGCACGACGAACGGCAGCCGCTCGAACTGCGGCCACAGCCGCGTCACCTGGACGGCCCCGAGCAGTTCGGAGAGGGCATGGCGGTCGAAACGACCCAGCACAGTCGCCGCGGCAAGCAGGGTGTCCAGCGTGCCTGCCTGCCCCACGCCGGCGCGCCAGGCGAGCTGGCGGGAACCTGGATTGAGCCACTGCTCCACGAGCAGGGAAACGGCAGCCGCTTCACGGTCACGAGGCGCGGCGGGCGTATCCGGCTCTTCAAACAGGCTGGCGACGCGGTTCAGCAGGCGGGGGTTGCCGGCGGAGGCCGCGTGCACCACGGCCGCATCGAGGCGGACACCGTCGCGCAGCACCAACGTCTGAGCGTCGAGGGGCGCCAACCCCTGCAGCGTGCGACGTTGCGCGGCGACGGCGGTGGGAAGCGCCTGCGCCCACAGCCGCGGGCGCAGGCGCCGGGCCGCCCAGACGGCAAACACACCGACGGGCAGGAGCCGCAGCAGGGCCGCAAGGTCGTGGGCCTCCGACTCCGACAGACGGTCGGCATCGTCGACCGCCACCAGCAGGGAACTGTGCCGCGGCCAGCCCACCCTCTGGATGCCAGCGGCCAGCGCAGGCGCGGTGGCCAGGACTGGCATGCCCAGGCTGTGGCGCAGTTCGCGCGCGAACTCCCCGAGGGCGGCGCAGACGCGCTCCGGCCGCGCAGCCCCCTCCACATGCAGTACGGGTAGCGAGATGCTGCGCGCCTGGTGCACCATGATGCGCAGCAACGCGGATTTGCCTACGCCGACGATGCCCTGCAGCCAGATGTGCCGGCTGGACGCACCCTGGACCGCACGCAGCGCCGCCGCGAATTCCGCCACCTCGGACGCGCGGCCGATGAACGCGGCGCGTTCCGCTTCCCACAGGATCTGGCGCAGCGTTCGTCCCTGGTCGCCGCCGCTCACCGCTTCCGCCCCCTCCGCCCTCCATTAGAGGTACGGACGAGCGGCACCGCGACCGGCAGATGGGCGAGGTCCCGCGGCCGTTTGGCCGAAATCGATCCGCGCCCGCAGGCGGATCGGCGACAACGGCAGTGCTACACCCGCCGGCCGCCGGCCAGCACACGCCGCAACTGCGCCCGCTGGCGCTGCACCGAGGACCGCACCTGCGCCTCCTCGCGGTTCAGGAACGCGGCCGCCGCCGTCACCGACCAACCGCGGCCCGAGACAAGGCGCCAGACGGCGGTGTCGTCCGCTTCCCCCCATGGCCGCTCGCGCGGCACGCGGCGTTCGTACGGGACCACCCCCATCGCGGCCAGGCGGCGGCGGGTCTCTCTTGCGAGGCGGCCTCCAGCGGCGAAGCCCTCCAGCGCCGCGACCTTCATGGCCTCAGACAGCGGCGGTTCGCCGCGGCCCGTCCAGCCGCACTCCGAGGTCCGTGGCACCCCCATGGCCATCACCTCTCGCGCCCTACGCCGCAGCGGCCGCAGCACCCTACGTCACACCGGGCGGGTTTGGCCATCCATCCGGCCGCCCCCGAGGTCTCCGGATGGCCCTGAAACGCGGCTGCGCCCCGACCCGCCCACGGCAAAACAAGGGGCGGGGGGCCCTACGGCCCCTCCCGCCCCTTGGTCCGTGCGGTCCGTGCGTCCACACGCGTACCGCATCGGGCGCAAACCTCGGAACCACCCGCCCGCACCTAGCGCGAGCGCGCCGGGCGCCGGCGCCGCAGCAGTCCCACTCCGCCCGCCAGGGCGAGCGCACCGGCCAGCGGGACCAGGGGCGAACCGCCGGTCTTCGGCAGGGCCCCCTTCGCGACGGCCGTCGTGGGGGCCGACTTCGCCGGGGCCGGAGCGGCGGCTGGCGCCGAAGTCGAAAGCATCACCTCGTGTACCGCCACCCCCGGCGAGCCAGCGACACGCAGATCGGCGGAGTTGTTTTCCTTCTGCTGGAACGACACCTGGGTCAGCTTCCAGGTCACCTGCTTCCACTGCGCGGACCCACCCAGCGTCACCGACGCCGTACCGGCGTAGGCGCCGTTGACGGGGGCGCTGGCGATGGTCGAGTCGTAGTTGTACATCAGTTGACCCTTGGCCGGGGAGTCGTAGTAGTCGACCGTCAGATAGAGCGTGCTGGGCTTGCCGGACAGGAGCGCCGCCGTTGGGGACACCTGCAGATAGATATAAGTCTCGGGATTCGTCGGTGAAGCCGTGTTCTTCGAGAAGGTATCCGCGCCCTTGCCGCCCACCGTACCGGACGTGAAGAGACTGTCGCCCAGGTGCGGGCCCACCACCGCCATCCCGGAGCACACCGGTGAGGAACCCAAGACGCAGGACACGTTCGCGGACGCCGCCGCCCCGGCCGAACCGGCCAGCAGCAACGCGGTTGCCGAACCCGCCGCCAGCGCAACCGCCGTCTTCCATGGTCCCCTGCGGGCCACGACCACGATCGCCACCCCCCGATGCCGGCCTGGGCTACCATTATGATCGGTTCAGCCGAGCCGGTAGCCAGGGATTCACAGTCCAAGAAGGAGATTCCTGCAGCGGCGGGACCGGAATGAAAAGAAGATTCACCGCGGCCGGAGCCGCCCGGGCGGCCCCGGATCCTATGCCTCCAGCAGCGGACGCAGTTCGGCGGGGTCCAGCACGAGCAGCCCGTCCTCCGTCCAGCGCAGTGCCCCCGCCTCGCGCAACTGGCGGAGGGTACGGGTCACCGTCTCGCGCGAAACCCCGATCAATTGGCCGATCTCGCGGTGCGTCAGGGGCATGTCCACGGTGAGCCTACCGTCGGCGCCCGGCCGCCCGTGCTCGCGGGCCAACTGCAGCAACGCGGAGACGACCCGGCCGGTGGCACTGCGCAGCGCCAGATCATACATCCGCCCCTGGGCCCATAACAGGCGGCGGGCCAACTGCTGCAGCAACCCCCAGGCCAGATCGCCGCAGGATTGCGTCAGCCGCGCCACGTCGCCGTTGCGGATGCTGCCGATCTCCGCCGCCGTCATCGTCTGGGCCGAGGCCGGGTAGGGCATGCCGTCCAGAAACCCGACCACCGCCAGCAGCCCGCCCGCCTGCAGAACCTGCAGCGTCTGTTCATGGCCGTCACGGGTATCGCGAAAGACCCGCACCCGGCCCTGCAGAACGAAGTGAAAGCACTCCGCCGCCTCACCCTCGGCGAAGACGAACATGTCCGGGCGGTAGTGCCGGACCGTGGTCGCGGCCGCCAGCGCCTCTCGCGTGGCGGCCGACACGGCCGCAAACAGGGGCACGACCTCCAGGTCCCGTGCCGCACAGGCCACGACGGTTCCCCCTGCGGTCAACTGGATTCAGGCGCTTGCCGCGGCGGCCAGTCCGGCCGCGAAGGCCCGCTCCATCTCCCCGAGCAGGGGCCGCAGCGGCTGGCCGGCCGCCGCCACCAGCGGCAGGACGACATCGTTTTCCTTGGCGGCGTGCACCCGGAACACCGCCAGCACGGCCGCGGCGGCCATCGCCAGCGGCAGGGCCGCCGGCGGAGTTGCGCCCGCCGCCGTTCGCGCGAGCCCCTGCACCTGCTCGGCGAGGTCGCGGTGCTCCAACTCCAGGGCCTCCACCAGGGATGGGGCCAGCGGCGCGGCGGCGGCGTAGATCGTCGACTCCTCCGCCGCCGCGTGCACCAGGACCTCGCCCCGCAAGTATGCCACGAGCGCGCTCAGCGCTGCAGCCCGCTGCCGGTCGTCTGCGGCCCGCGCCACGGCCTCGGTGTGCCCCGCGAGGGTGTCCGACATCGCCGCATGATGCGTCCGCACCGCCGCGATCACCGCCTCCGTCTCGGCCGCCGTCTCCGCCATCAATCCATTCCTCCTCCGCGTCCCCATCCCCCTGCGCGTTCTCCGGCCCAGCCGGATCCGCGCGCGCCGACCGCCGCAGCGCGCCGCCAGGCGGCCCGACCGCGGCGGCCCGCCGTCACTCAGGACTCGCCGCGCCGGCCGATGCGCACCCGCCACATCTCGGGGCCGCGCTCGAGGTACTCCCACTCAAACACCCCGGGCCGCTCCATCTGGAACTCGTAGTGCAGCGGCTTGGGGTCGTGGTCGTTGATCAGCAGCATGGACTCGCCCACGGCCAGCGCGTCGAAGGTCGCATGAATCGTCGCGTGCTTGTCGCGCGGCGGCAATGGCCGCACATCCAACTCCGCCGCAAACCCGTCCGCCATCGTGGTCTCCCCTTCCGGTGCCTTCCGGTGCCTCCAAGCGCGCGCGCCCGCGTCACCCGCGGGCCGCGCCCTGAGCCTAACGCCCCCGCCGATCGCGCGGCGGTGACGCCGCTCACCCACCACGGGTGCGCCGGCCCACGCACCGCGTGGCAGGAGAGGCGGCGGCCATGCGCTATCTATTCGGTTAGATCCGGCTCCGCCGGCCGCATGCGCCGCCCGGGCCCCGGATCGCAGGGGAGGAAGACCTATGGAACGGTTGCGGGTTGGGTTTATCGGCACGGGGCGTAAGCCGGAGCGCCCCGGACCCCAGGGGTTCGGCATGTCGCATCAGCACGCGCAGGGGTACGTGGACTGCGCGGACCAATGCCAGATCGTCGCCTGTGCGGACATCGTGCCTGAAAACGCCCAGGCGTTCGCGCGCCAGTGGGAGATCCCGGCCACCGGCGTATACACCAGCGCCGAGGACATGCTGGCCTCCGAGCGCCTGGACCTGGTGAGCATCCCCGTCTGGCCGCGGCTGCACCGGCCGCTGGTCCTGCTGGCGGCCGACGCGGGCGTGCGCGGCGTCTTTTGCGAAAAGCCGATGGCGGACACCTGGGAGGCCAGCCGCGACATGGCCGCCGAGTGCGAGCGGCGCGGTGTGCGGCTGGCGTTCAACCACCAGCGGCGCTTCGGCCGGCCGTTCCGCACCGCCAAAGCGATCCTGGAGTCCGGCCGGATCGGCCGCCTGGTCCGCGTCGAGTTCGGTACCGGCAACCTCTACGACTACGGCTCGCACAGCTTCGACCTGTCCTGCTACTTCGCCGGGGAACAGGCCGCCCGCTGGGTCATCGCCCAAATCGACTACCGCACCGAGCGGGTCGTGTTCGGTACGCACAACGAAAACCAGGCGTACGCCCTGTGGCAATACCCCGACGGGGTCTACGGCGTGGCCTCCACGGGAGAGGGTGCCGATCTGATCGGCTGCCACAACCGCCTGATCGGTGAGGAAGGCGAGATCGAGGTCGGCAGGCGCGGCAAGGGCATGCCGGTGCTGCGCCACCGCCGCTTCGACGGCGGGGGCTGGGAGGTCGCGGACTGCGGCGATGAGGGCGTCCACGGACCCGGCTACGTGGAGCGCGCCGTCGCCGACGTGGTGCGCGCGCTACGGGAGGACCGGGAAACGGAACTGTGCGCCCGCAACGCACTGCACGCCACCGAGCTCATCTTCGCCAGTTGGGAGTCCTCCCGGCGCCGGGCGCGGATCGACCTGCCGCTGCAGATCGACGACAACCCGCTGGAAGCCATGGTCGCGTCCGGAGACCTGCGGCCGCAACCGGCGGCCCGGCCCTGAAGGCGGCCGCGCGGCGGTCCCCGGCAAAGGCCGGGCGACCGCCGCGCCAGGCCGGCCTCAGACCGGAAGCCCCGGCGAACCGACCTGGACCACCGTCGCGGGCGCAAAGCCGCCCAGGTGGTCAAACCCGGCCTGGATCGTGCCGTGACCGTGGAACGGGGCGTTATTCGCGCACGCATATAGACCGACCCAGCCGGCGGCCATGTCCAACGTCACCGGCGCGCCGACCGGGGTGAAGTGCGTACCATCGAAGGAACTGGACGCCGTCCACGTCTGTCCGGAGCGCTGCAGGCGCAGCCAGAGCGGCCGGCGCAGCGCGTTGGCGTGGGCGCTCGGCGGTTTACGCGTCACCGCGCCGGCCGCAGGGGACGCCGCCGGCTGCCGCGCGGTCATCTGGGCCGCAAGCGGCCGGTAGACGACGCCCACGCCCTGCGCCGCGGTGGCCGCCACCAGGACCATCGGTGCGTCGTCGCTCAGGTCGCCGCGTACCATCAGGCCGGCCGCGGCAAACGGGCTCAACTGCGGGCAGGTCTCGTTGCGCAGCGCCGTCAGGCGGCAGGTGAAGCTCGCGGGCGTCCGCAGGGCGGTGCTCCCGGCGAAGGCGCAGTTGTCGTGCACCCCGAAAACCGACGCGCCGTCGCCGACCAACTGGTAGGCACCGCCGGTCTGCCGGGTCAATAGGGCGGCGTCCGGATGCGCCGCCACCCCGAGGCCGTGGCGGGTGGGCGCCGCGAAGGTGTAGGTGCCGCCGGCCCGCCGCGCCGCCGCCAGTTGCCGGGACGCCGCGCGCGCCGCTCCGGTGCCGGCCTTGCCCCGCTTCTCGATGGCGTCGACCTGGGCGTCCGCACCCAGAAAGGCCGTGCGCACGCTGCTCTCGGTCCGGGTGAACAGCTTGAACAGCCAGGAGCCGACGGCCGACGTCGCCACCGCGTTGTTGTACCGGTAATACTGCGGCGCCAGGGCGTAGCCGTGGACCGCCGCGTCGGCAAACCACTGCAACTGCTTGCCGCGTAGCGGCGGGGCGACCTGCTGCACGGTCTGGACCCAGTAGTCCCAAAGGTCGTTGCGCGCCGGCGTCAGCAACTGGATCTTGATGTTGAACGTGTTCCAAAAGCGGCCCAGGCTCGCCCAGCGCACGACCGACCAAGCGGCATCCGGATGCTTGGACTGCGAACTGACACCGAAGAAGTCATCGTTGCCGAGCGTCGTGCGGCCGGCCGGCAGCACCGGAAACGGCAGGATATCCCATTTGAGCCCCTGATACCCCAACACCTTCTGCACCAGCGACCAGGAGCCGATCGGCTCCATGGCCAGCAGACCTTTGGGCATCAACTGCCAGAACATCGGCGTCGAGATGTTGGCGCAGATCTGCGGCCAATACAGTTCGTGGAACATCCAGCGGCCAGCCGCGAGCGACCCCGGCGACCCGAGCGTTCCCTTGGTGCCGCTTTGGTTCATCACCGAGCCGCCGAAGGCGTTGAACACCCAGCCGGCGCCGTTGCCCAGGGTGTTGTCCCACTGGTAGAGCATGCCGCCCCACCGCTTCTGTCCGCCGGTGTTACCGGTCATCGAACGGCAGACGTCGACGAAGCCCTTGGCGTCCCAGGCGGGGGTCGGATAGGGGCGGCCCAACTGATCGAACAGCCCCTGGTTGTATGCATACACGACGGTGCCCGTGAAGGCGGGCACGGCGTACGTCTGACCGCCGCGGCGGTAGACGTCGAGTTGGCCGCGCGACCACTTGGTGGTGTCCACGGCGTCTCGTTTGAAATAGCTGTCCAGCGGCAGGAGCAGTCCGTGATCGACAAACGGCGCGTAAACCCAGTCCGAGACGACGTCCGGGCCGCTGCCGGCCAGCAGTGCGGCCAGGGTGTGCGTCGTACCGAGGGAGAACACCGGCCGGATGCGGATGCCTTTGCTGCCGCCATGCGAACTGAACTGCGCCAACGCCTCGTTCACCAGCCGCACCGCCGTCTGGCGGTTGCCGCTCGGCATCCCGACCAGGTGCGGCTGAAACACCACCGTCACCACCGGGTCCTGAACCGACGGACGCGCCGCGGGTCCGCAGGCCGTCAGGCCGCTGCCCAGCACGAGGCCGCCTGCCGCACCCTGGAGCAAACGCCTGCGGCGCCACCGGAACACGTCCGCCGGCGGATCGCCGCATCCGATCCCTTCGCCCAAACGCGCGCCCCCCCATCCGGGCCCGGCGCCGCCCTCCTGGCGCCGCACCGAGAATCTAACCGCATAGATATAGGGTCCGGGGGTAAAATCCTGCGGACAGGGCCACACCGTCGCACAACCGGCCGCAAACCCGCCCGCCGGCCGCGGCCCCAAGACGCAAACGGACCGCGCCGGCGGACCGAGTGGGCTGCCCAAAGGGGCCAGCCCACACGGGACGTTGGCCGCTCAGCCACGCACCGCCTGGACCCGCCGGCCGGCGCGGCCCGGCGCCACCCGACCGACGCGATCGCGCCAGCCGACCCGAGGGGCCGCACCATCCCGCGTCTAATCCCAGGCCGGGTGAACGGGATGGACGCAGCCTGGCTGGCCCCCCTGGAAGACCCACCGCCGGCCCCGAGCGACGCCGACAAGGGGGCCGCGCTGGAGGCCTACGCGGCGGGAGCGCCCCTGGACCGCGCCACCCGCGGCGTCCTGGCGCAGATCGGTATCGCTCCGCAGGAGCGATACCGCCCGCCGCGCCGCCCCTGGACGGCGGCCGACGTCGCGACGGTGCGGCGACTCCACCGCAGCCGCGGCTGGTCGACCGCCGCGATCGCCGCCTTCCTGCACAGGGACGAACCCGGGGTGCGCCGGGCGCTGGCCCACCGCGCGTCGCCGCGGGCCTGAAGCCGTGGCGTCCCCGCGTAGCTGCGCGCCCGCCTCAGGCGCCGCAGCAGCGCTTATACTTCTGCCCACTGCCGCATGGACACAGGTCGTTGCGGCCCGGGAGTTCGGCAGCGGCCGTCTCCCCGAGGGCCGGTCCCTGGCCGGCACGGAAACGCGCCGCCGCCAGGCGCGCCGCTTCCAACCCGGGGACGGGCAGCGAAAACTCCACCCGCTGGCGCACCCCGGCGGCAACCCCGCACAGGCGCTCGTAGGCGTAGGTGTAAAAGCGGCGGTACGAACCGCAGAAGTGCGGCAGGGAGGTCGCGGCGTCGCCCGCGGAAAGCAGCCGGTAGCGCGGGCACTCTCCATGGCACAGCGGCCGCCAGCGACACTCCAGGCAAGCGGCCGGTAGGTTGGGCTTCAGGGTGAGGAAATGGGAGAAGCGATCCCCGGCCAGCATCTCCTCCAGCCCCATCTGGTGGATGTTGCCCAGGCGCCAGTCGCCCTCCACGAAGAAGTCGCAGGGGTAACAGTCGCCGTTGTGCTCAAGCACCACATAGCCGCCGCAGGAGGGGGCCAGTTGGCAGACCTCCGCCGGAACGCCGAGCAGCATCTGCACCGCGTTGTCGAACAACCGGATGCGCACCCGTTGCGGCCCCGCCTCCAGCCAGGCGTCGAACAGCCCGCAGAGGAAGTCCCCGTACGCGGCGGCAGTGATCGCCGCGGGCGCCAGACCACCCTGGGTGATCGCCGCGGTCCCCGGCGCGGGTTCGGCCAGGGGGATGAACTGGAGGTTGTCCAATCCCAGCCCGAGTAGGTAGCGCAACAGGTCGCGCGGCCGCCCGACGTTGGCCTCCTGCACCACGGTCAACACATTGAACTCCACCCGGGCCTCCCGCAGCAGGTCCAGGCCGCGCAGCACCCGGTCGTGCGTCTCGTGGTCCCCGGCGTCGCGCCGGTAGCAGTTGTGCCACTCCGGCGGGCCGTCGAGGCTGACCCCGACCAGGAAGTCATGCGCCCGCAGGAACTGGGCCCAATCGCGGTCGAGCAGGGTGCCGTTGGTCTGGAGGGCGTGCGTCACATGGGCGCGCGGCGCGAGTTCCTTCTGGCGCGCCACCATGGACTCATAGAAACCGAGGCCCATCAGCGTCGGCTCGCCGCCCTGCCAGGCAAACGACAACTGCGGCCCGTTCCAGGCGAGGTACGACTCGAAAAACCGCGCGAACGTGTCCAGCTGCAGGCGCGGGCCGCGCTCCCACGGATACATCCCCTGCTTGGCCAGGTAGAAGCAGTAACTGCAGCGCAGGTTGCAGAGGCTGGACGCCGGCTTCACCAAGACCCCGATCGGCCGCCGGCGCACACCCTCGGAAGCGGCAGCCAGACTGTCGGAGGCGACCACGCGCACATCCCCCCGTCTGTGTCCCCGTGGACCGCGCGCGACGGGGAACACTGCCGGCAGGGTACCGCCCTTTCGTCAGGCTTGGCAGCGTACCAATGGACCTGCGCGGCCGTCCGCCCGGCCCCTCTCAGGCCGGGGACGTGACGGCGGTCAGTTCGAGCCGCCCCCGGGCACCCAGTTCCGCGTTGGCCTGTTCCAGCATG
>JAJZXK010000040.1 GCA_021806565.1 Bacillota bacterium
GCGCGGGAGCATCCGGACCCCACATGGCGGAAAGCAGCTCTATGAGGTGATCGACGAGACGGACCCAAAAACCGGGAAAAGAAAGCGCCGATGGTTCAACCTCCACACCACCAGCAGGCGCAAGGCTGAAACGGAACTCGCCAAGATTATCGGCCAGCAGACCCAAGGGACCCTGCCGCCGGCCGGCAAAACCACGGTGGCCGACATACTGCAGACCTACATCGACAGCCGACGGGTCGCCGGTAGGGCGCCCCGCACTATCGAGAGGTACGTCGAGCAGGCCGATGGTCACATCATCCCCGCACTCGGCAAACACAAAGCGGCAGACCTCCGCCCGGCTGACATTGAGCGGTTCTACGCCTCCAAGCTGGCCGACGGCCTATCCCCCACGACGGTCTACCGTATGCACGCCCTTCTCCGGGCAGCCTTTCGGCACGCTGTAAAACAGAGCACCGTCACCCGGAACCCGATTGACGCCACCACTCCACCCACGCCGGCCAGCCCTGAACAGAAGGCGATGAGAGACGAACAGGCAGAACTCCTCCTACGGGCTGCCGAAGGGCACCGCCTGCATCCTCTGTTGGTCATCGCGCTGACGACTGGAATGCGGGCGGGAGAACTCGCGGGCGTGCGCTGGAACGACATCGACCTCGACACCGGGCTGATGATGGTGCGCGTTCAGCGCCAGTACCTTCGCAAAGTCGGTATCGTCCAACGTAAGACCAAAGCGTATCGCCGGGATCGTCCGGTGGAGCTTTCCGAAGCCGAGGTGGCTTTGCTCCGCGCCCACAAGGCACGGCAGGCGGAAGAGCGGCTTCGGATCGGCGATATGTGGCGGGACCACGGGCTCGTGTTCCCATCAGAGGTGGGGACGCCCCTCTCTACGGGCAACCTTCGGCGGTGGTTCTATGCCACTCTCGAAAAGGCCGGGCTGCCTCACTTTCGCTTTCACGACCTGAGACACACAGCCGCTACGTTCCTGCTGAAGGCCGATCCCCGCATCAACGTCGCCCAACAGCGTCTCGGGCACCGGGACCCGGCGATTACGGCCCGGTTCTACGCCCACGTCCTCCCTGGCGAGCAAGGCAAGGCGGCGGCCGTCGTTGCAAACCGGCTCCTGGGCTCCGACGCCGGCGCCCCGGAAGGCAAACGGCAGACCAAGCGGTAGTAAAGCGGTAGTAAACAGCGCGGAAGCCTCCAGGACTTTCCTGGAGGCTTCTCTGTAAGCCTTGCGGCTGTAAGCGGTTTTTGGTGGGCCAGCAGGGATTCGAACCCTGGACACCCGGATTAAAAGTCCGCTGCTCTGACCAACTGAGCTACTGGCCCGCTCAAGACGTCCTGCGTGGCTGGGGTGGCAGGATTCGAACCTGCGATCGCGGATCCAAAGTCCGCTGCCTTACCGCTTGGCGACACCCCACCGCGTGCGGCGGACATGGGGCACCCACAGGGAACATGGGGTGACTGATGGGATTCGAACCCACGGCCTCCAGGGCCACAGCCTGGCGCTCTAACCAACTGAGCTACAGTCACCATTCCCGCTACCGCCGACCGGAACCGGCACGGAGCGCTCCCCAGTCTACCCCGCGCGGCGGCGCGCTGCAACCGGACCGCGCCGAAATCCCGTAGCGGCGCAGGGCCGCCGCCACCGCGGCCTCCGTCCGGTGGGTGAAGGCCGCAATGGCCGCCGGCGACCAGCCGCGCACCGCGGCCAACCGCCAGAGCAGGGTGCGGTCTGCACTCCCCCACGGCCGGTCCACCGGCGCGCGCTTCTGCTCGTTGGGCGAGATGCCGGCGCGCAAGAGGGCGTTGCGCTCCTGCTGCGACAGCCGACGCCGCTCATAGATCGCCTCGAGCGCCGCTCCGCGTTCCGCCTCCGTGACCGGTATCACGGCGGACCTGGACCTCGCCATGCGCGGTCCCCCCAAGGCTCGCCTGTGGTGGAGGCACTTCGCGCCCCATCCGCCAACGCCTGCCTGGACCCGACACCTCTTGGGAGCGGCCGCGGGCCTTCGCTGCCGCTCCCCGACCTCAGGATCGGCTCAACCCGCGATCTCACGCACCTGTGCGATCTCTTCCGTGCCGAGCCGCCAGTCGAGCGCACCCAGGCTCTCCTGCAGCTGGCCCACGCTGGTGGCGCCCACAATCGGAGATGTGACAAAGGGCTGCGCCAGCAAATAGGCGAGGGCCAGGTGGGTCAGGGTGTGCCCGCGCTGGCTCGCGAACGCCTCCAGCGCCTCCAACCGATCATACATGCGATCGTCCAGACGCTGGCGCAGGCGCGGTTCGCGTCCGGCCCGGCTTGCGGCGGCCGGCTCGTGGCCGCGGCGGTACTTGCCGGTCAGCAGCCCTCCGGCCAGGGGGGAATAGTTGATGCAGCCGATGCCGGAGTCCTGGCAGAACGGCAGCAGTTCCCGCTCGGGCGAACGGTCGAGGAGGTTGTAGTGCGGTTGGACGGAGACAAAGGGGGCGCCGCCGGCCCGGTCAGCCGCCCAGAGGGCGCGGCAGATCTGCAGGGCGGAGAAGTTGCTGCAGCCGATGTAGCGGACCTTGCCGGAGCGCACCAAGTCGTCCAGGGCGCGCATGGTCTCCTCGATGGGCGTCGTGCCGTCCCAGTGGTGGATCTGATACAGGTCGATGTAGTCGGTGCCCAGACGCCGCAGGCTGGCGTCGCAGGCCTCCAGGATGTGCTTGCGCGACGCCCCTTCGCCGTTCGGCCCGGGTCCGGTCCGTCCGCGGCACTTGGTCGCCAGGACGATCTCGGACCGCCGGCCCTCCAGCACTCGGGCCACGATGCGCTCGCTGTGGCCGCCGGTGTAGACGTCGGCCGTATCGATGAAGTTGATACCCGCGTCGATCGCCGCACGCAGGATCGTCAGCGAGGTCTCCTCATCCGTCTGGTTGCCGCCCATGCGCCAGCAACCGATGCACAGCGGCGACACCTTCAGCCCGGTCCTGCCCAATCGACGATACTCCACCAACCATCCCGCCTTCCGTATGGTCCCCGCGCGCCGTGTGGACCGCGTCCCGATACCCTGTCTACCTATGCCGGACATACCCTCGGCTCCTGCCGTACAGGACACGACCGGCACACCTGGAAGCGGCGCCACGAACCGGTGGTAGCCGCCACCGCGCTGTCGGTGGCGAGACTTGGGCACGCTAGCGGGACCATGACCGGTAAGCGGCGGGCGGCCGGACGGGGGGACGGGAACGTGAAGAGCCCCGATCGCACGAATACAGCCGGCGGCTGGTTGGCCGCCATCGTCGCGTTGGGCGCGCTGGCCGTGGGATACGACCAGGGCGCCATGTCCGGCGCGCTACTGTTCCTCAAGCACGTCTACCGGCTGACGGTGTTCGAGCGCGAGGCAATGGTCAGCATCGTCATCGTCGGTTCGTTCGTGGGGGCCATCTTCTCCGGCCGCTGGTGCGACGCTGCCGGCCGGCGCACGGTGCTCCTTCTGGCCAGCGCGCTGAGCGGCATCTTCGCCGTGGCCACCGGACTCGCGCCCACCTATGCGACGTTCATGGCGTCGCGCTTCCTGATCGGGGTCACCATCGGGATGATCGTGGTGGCCGCCCCCATGTACATCAGCGAGTTTTCACGCACCGCCATGCGCGGGCGCACCAGTGCCACGTTCCAGTTGGCGTTCGCCATCGGGCTGGCCGGATCGTATTGGGTGGACTTCCTCTTTTCCAAGTCGGGGAACTGGCGGGCCATGTTCATGGTGGGCGCCGTGCCGTCGCTCATCCTCTTGATCTCCCTGTTGCTCGTGCCAGACAGCCCCCGCTGGTATTTCATGAAGGGGCGTGCGGCCGAAGGCGAGGCGGCCCTGCGGCGGGTGATCCCGGAAGACGGACCGCGGCGGGCCGAGGTGGAGCGAATCTCCGGCGAACTGCAGCGCACCCGCGACCTGCGGCGCGCGAGTCTCGCGGACCTGCTGCGCCCGGCGGTGCGCATGGCGTTGCTGTTCGCCGTAGGCCTGAGCTTCTTCGGGCAGTTCACCGGGATCAACACCGTCACCTACTACAGCCCAACCGTCTTCCGCTACGCGGGCTTCGCGCGCTCGGACGCGATCTTCATCACCGCCGCCATCGGCATCATCACGGTCCTGGCCACCGTGGCGGGCATCTGGCTGGTCGACCGCTGGGGGCGCCGGCCGCTGATGCTGACCAGCCAGATCACCATCGTCACCGCCATGACGCTGCTCGGACTCTCCTTCTATCTCGGGCCGCGGCTACCGGGCATGGCCGTCCTCACGGTGGGCAGCGTCGTGCTGTTTCACATCGCCTTCTCGATGGGGATGGGGCTGATGGGATGGGTCTACGTACCTGAAGTCTTCCCGAACCGGGTCCGCGCCCAGGGTCAGTCCATCGCCCGCCTGGTAACCTATCTGAGCACGTTCACCATCACGCTCACTTTCCTGTCGATGCTCACCGCGCTCGGGGCGGCAGGCACCTTCTGGATCTTCGCGGCCGTGACCCTCCTGGGCGCCATCTTCGTCTCCTGGATCGCGCCCGAGACCAAGAACCGGCCACTGGAAACGGTCGAGGCCTACTGGAGCAACAACCGCCAGTGGCCGGCGCCCGACCCTGGAGCGGACGACCCGGCACGCGGGTGAGCCGACCCGCGGTCGATTCACTCAACGGCAGGGACGGGTTCACACCCGCCGGCGACCGCCACAGTCCCTACAGCATCAGCGAAGACGCTGGTGATAACCCATTCCGAGTCATGACCCCACGGCTAAGGCCGGGGCTTGCCAATCACCCCGCTTGCGCGGGCGTGGCGTACGGGCGCATGACGGCGCCCCGACGGCCGATGTTGACCGCCGCGATGGCCACAGGAAGGGCAGGTCTGCGGGAGCGACCAGAACAACCGGAACGCCCGCCATCGCGGCCTTGTAGGCGACGAATGCTTGCAGTTGAGCGCATGCCCAGGAATGCAACGTGCGTCGGCGGGCCTGGTTGGCACACTCCTGGCACACAAAGCGAAGGGCCGCTGGGATTTTCTCCCTGCAGCCCCTCTGATTCTCTAGGGCTTTCTATGGCGCGCCCGGGAGGACTCGAACCTCCGACCCGCCGATTAGAAGTAGTCGGGCGGCTTTATCGCGTCATCTTCCGCAGTATCTTGAAAGCCCTCTACGCCAAGGAGTTCCGCGACGAACGGCCAGTACGTGTGTTCCCTTGTACTCGCCCGTGCGCGCCGCGATCCTGGCGTTTCTGCATACGATTCTGCATACGGCCCCTGAGCCGCCGATGGACCGCAGGCGCTTCTCAGCGGGTGTGGCTGTCGGGTGCATGCGGCGGATTCATAGCGGCATCCGGCGCCTTTTTCGCCCGAGCCCGTTCGGCCTCTCGCTCCAGCGCGGCAGACACCTTGGCCCCGGCCGCTGCCCGCGAGGGATCCAGCATGTGGGCGTATACCTGCATGGTAACCGCAGGACTCGCGTGTCCGAGCATGGCGGCGGTCTCGACCGGGGACAACCCTGCGTCCACTAGGGCACGGCTGGCAGCCGTGTGTCTAGTCGTATGTGGCTTACGCCGGGGCACCCCGGCAGCGTCCAGCAAGGCATACCAATCGCGCGTGACGTTCCGCGCCGACAGAGGGCTACCAGCGTGGGTGGTAAAGACCAGCCCTGTATTACGGACAGTGGTTCCTTCGCGGCGCGCGAAGTCGAGTTCGACGGTCTGTCGTTCGCACCAGACACGCAAGGTCGATGCGGTTGTTGGCGGCAACGGCCACGCGCGCTTGCCAGCGGCGGTCTTGGTGCCTTGGTAGATCCGGCGTTGCTGCGGCTTCTCTTCAGGCGCTGTGCCTGCCCACAGTGCAGCTAGGCGTTTAGGGTCGGCCAGCACGGCTGGGTCTGTGCGCACTTCCACAACGCCCTGCTGAACCGCCAACGTGCCTCTCTCAAAGTCCACGTCGCCCCAGCGCAGCGCCAGTGCCTCCCCCATCCGCAACCCGAGGTCTAGGCAGAGGACAAACAGCGGACCCAACCGCCGCAGCCCCGCCTCAACGCGAATCCGCTCACACTCTTCGGGCGTGAACGCAGCGGCCTCCTTGCGCTTGGCGACCGGCTTCGCCACACGGTCCAGCGGGTTGGCAGGGATGCGGTCAGTTTGGGTGGCGGCCTTCAAGGCGGCGTTCAACACCTGGTGAATGCGCGCAACCGTAGCGGGAGCCAGCCGCTCTCGCGTCGGTGTTGGCTCAGTCTGGAGGCGGCGCAGCCATTCATCAAGTATGACCGGCGTAAGGTCGCATAGATGCATATCACCCAACGCTGGCAGAATATAGTGCTGCGCAAAGTAGGCGTACCCTTCGATAGTCCGCGGACGGATGCCCCTGCGCGCAGCGTGCGATGGCAACCATTCCGCCAAATACTCCCGCAAGGTTTGGCTGGATGGCGCCTGCGCGGCGGGGTGCGCGCGGTTGGCAGCCTCCTGTTCCTCTGCCCAGTGTTGCGCCTCACGCTTCGTTCCCCGGAACGCCCGGCACTGCCGCTTGCCACCGGGTCCATTGACATAGACCTTCCATCGGGTCGGGCGGTCGGGACGGTCGTCCTTTCTTGGATACGGGACGATGGACGCCAACGGCTGCCTCCTCTCCCCCACTCCCCTCCCGCCAACACGGCGGCCCGTTACTGCCCCTCTAGAGCCGTGATGCGGCGCTCGTGGTCCGCGTGCCGTTCGTTGGCAACCCGCGCGGCGGTCTCCAGAGGCGCAATGTGCCGGTCTGTCAGGGCGCGCTCGCGGTCCTCGGCCCGCCGCTCCACCGAGTCCCGGAGCGTATTCACGGCTTCAATCACCGTGCCAATGGCCGTCATGGTTGCCTCGTGTAGCACGCGGGCCTCCCTGCGGCCCTCCTCGGCTACTGTTGCGGCGGTTTCCGCCGTTTGTCGGGCCTCGGTGGCCGCTTGGAGCGCGGCCGAGGCAATCGTACCCACGGTGGCGATCTCGGCCCGCAGGGACCGGCGCGTCTCCGCGTCGCGGGCGTCGGCCTCGGCTCGCATGGCATCCAGGTAGGCTTTGAGTTCGGGGTCCACGGCGACACCTCCGGCGTGGGGACTAGGTTCGATAGGCCGTGGGTGGCATCCTCCGTTCCTGCGCCGTCTCCACACTGGCCGCAGACCCGCTACTCCTCCCCAAACAAGTCCCGCAGCCGACACTCAAACCCAGGCAGCACCGGCTCCTGCACAGTAGCGCCCATCTCCGCGATAAGCGCTGGCTGCTTGCCGGGCCGGTGCTGGGTGAGGGTCCGCTTGCGGGGGTCGATAACCCACACCGATCGCACGCCAGCCGCAAGGTACTGCTGCACCTTGCGTTGCATGTCGCGCTCGTCGGGAAGGTGGACTTCGACGGCGAGGTCCGGCGGCACGTCGGGGTAGCCCTTGCGGTCGGTGATGCGCACCAAGCGTTCGTTGGAGAAGAATGCCACGTCAAGCCCGCGCAGGGTGTCGGGATCGTGGTGCAGGTAGACGCCAGTCTCGTTGGTGAGCACCTTGCCGAGCCGGTGGTCGTGGACGAACTGCCAAAGGCGAACGAAGGTGTTTCCCGTGATGTCGTTGTGCTCAAATCCTGCCGGCGCCGTGATGATCAACTCCCCCTCGTCGATCTCGTAGCGCCACCCCTCGGGGAGCCGGCAGAGTTCGTCGGCGGTCCAGGGCTTCTGCTTCGCCTTCGTCGTGGTGCTCATGGCTCGGGCCTCCTTCGGGGCCATCATGTGAAGAGTGTAGCACGGCGGGGATACGGCGACCGACTGCCCGCAGCCGCGAGGCCGACTCGGCGTCTTTCAACATGGTGCTCTGGCTGGAGCAACGGGGCAGCAAACGGCACGAGGCACCACCAGGGGTCATCGGCCTTGGCGACTGAGCGTGCCGGACAGGGCTACGTCATCTCTTCCCACAATGATGTAGCCCTGGGTCCCCGGATGTGCCGCACGGCCGACCGCATTCGACGGATGTCGAAACGGTACGGCGAAGGGGCAAGGGTCCGAGCCTACGGCCCGGACCCTTGCCCCTTACGGATCTGCGCTGATTCCTGTTAGCACACGCTCACATGAGCCACGCCTTCAAGACACACCGCTGCCGGTGTCGATGATGACGTAGTAGGTGTTGCCCAGGTAGGTACCCTGGTACACGTCGACCACGTGGCCCACCGTGAGACTACCGATGCCCGTGGCTGTCCAAGTCCCGCTGTTGTTGTAGAAGGCTTGTCCAGAGAACACCGCGAGTTGCTGAGTCGTCTGCGCCGTTGAGTAGGTAGCACCGCTCGCGTTGGTCACGGAGTTGCCCTGCAGGATCGCCGTGCCACCCGAAGCGGCCGAGACGGTCCATACCGCACCAGAGGTACCTGCCGGCGCGATCGGGATGACTTGGGTCAGGTTGCCGGGCGCCGTCACCGAAGCGGCGATGGACGAAGTCGAGCTTGTGCCGTTCGCTTCGACGGCGTTGCCGGAGCTGTTGGTCGCGAACAGAATCGCGCCTTCAGGGTTGCCCGGCCCTTGCGTGGAACTCGCGACCGTAGGTCCAGAGAACACGGTGTACGTAGTGTTGGTCACAGTGTTCGTAGCGGAAGTAAACGGTGACACATAGCCCGAGTTGAACAACATCGGGGGTGTGCTGAGGGCGGGCAGAGTCAAGCTAACGGAGGTTCCAGAGGCATCCGTCACGTTCAGGCTGGAGGTCACCGTACCACTGACGTTCGAGGTGGTCTCGCCGATCGCAAGGGCGGGCGTCGCCACCAAGTTAGCCGTAGGCGGAGTGCTGATGACCTTCCGCACCAAGTTGCCGGAGTCCAAGACCACGGTGATGGGTTGACCGCTAACCAGGTTTGTCGGGCTCGACGTACCGGGGTTGAAGTTGCCATCAGTGGGGTACGTCGTGGTGCCCGTGCTTGTCTGGATGGTCAAGTTAGAGTAGCCCTGTCCCGAGTCGAGGCCGTTCTGGTAGTAGATGTTCTTGGGGCCACTCAAGTGAGCCGAGGTGCTCGTGGTGTACCCGGTCAGAGTGCCCGCGACGGTGCTGTTGTACATCTGGATGCTTGTCGCGTTGGGCATCGGCGAGGTACCGCTGATCGCGTTGTCGTTGCCGACAACCGCAACGTACGCAGTAGCGTTGTCGAGGCTGCTGCTCAGGGATGTGCTCTGCTTGTTCAGGTCGAGGGCGGTCCACGGCTGCACTTGCACCGCGTAACCGCTGCCGTTGACGTTGAATGCGATGCTCGGCACACCATCAGAGGTGTTGTTGCAGCCAGAAGCGCATGTGGTGCTGGTGACTACGCCCACTTGGTAGGTAACGTTATTGTTCTCGTACAGGGCGGCCAGAGTACCCTGGCTGGATGTCGTGTACGAGACAGCGTCGCCCTCGGTGAGGTTGGTAACGTTGGCAACTTGAGCCGTCGGATCCACTGCGACACCAGCCGAAGGAGCATTGACGTAGTACAGCGACGTGCCCGTGATTCCGCTCACGGGGCTGGCGGTGCTGTAGTAAGTCGCAAGAGATACCGTTGTGCCCGTCGTGCTGCTGGTAGCGGTCGAGGAGCCGATCAAGAGGCTGAGTGCGGCGCTGCACGGGCTCGTGTTGAATGCGGTCAGCGACCCCACATCAACACACGACGGATTGTTGGTCGCCAGCCAAGGATAACTGGTACCCGCAACGCTTACCGTCAGATAGCCGGACGGAAGTGCGGGCACGAGCGAGCCACTGGCCGTGGAACCGAGAGTGCCGGTTTGTGCAGAGATCGTGGTGTTTGAGGTCGGCTTGAGGAAGACGACATCTCCGTACTGAGCCCCGTATGCGCCCGAGTTCTTCGCGAGAGCCACGACGGTCTGGCCAACCAGAGCGTTGAAGTTGGTAACCCCCGCCAGGGAGTAGGTAGCCGCGAACGGAAGGGTGATCGTCTGCCCCTGGAAGGGACCGTAGTTCGCCTTGGAAGTGTTGCCAAGAATGGTCAATGTGATGCTGCTGCTCGAAACCCCGGAAACGGTACCGCGATACGCTTCAAGGCCGTTACTGCCACCGCTTTGCAACCACAGAGGAGCATTGGGCTGGTTTGTGGTTGTGGTGCTGGTAACGCCACTTGTCGTAGTCGCCGAACTGGTGGAAACAAAGCCAGCCGGGGCGTCGACCGCAGCGTTGTACGCCATCTGGGCAGCCTGGGCCCGGGAGGCGGGCAAGGAGGCGACGAAGTGCATCTCGTTTGCAACACCGAGGTTGTAAGCTGCGGCAACGTAGTTGCCGGGCCAAGTCCCCGTAACAGCCGAGCTATCCCCGACGGCGCGGATCAGCATGGCGGCCGCCTGTACGTCTGTCACCGCACGGTTAGGGTGGAACTTGCCACTAGGGAATCCGTTAATGACCCCCAAGTCGGTCGCAACGTTGACGTAGCCCCACGCCCACGAAGGGATGTTGGCGGCATCAACATAGCCCGGCGTCTGCGTTGCCAGGGCCGTTGCAATGGTTCCCTTGCCCATCATATCGACGACGATCTTAGCCATTTGCGCACGGGTGACGTTCGCGGTCGGATCGTAGGCAGTCGAACTCACCCCATTGATCACCCCGGCGGCATGCAGGGCGCGGATCGCGTGGGCGTGGGGGTTGCCGGCGATGTCCGTAAACACAGACGTGTTCACCCCGGACTGCGCATTCGCCACGGCGCCCGAAGCGACGCTGGCGAACACCATCGCGGCAGCGGCAATCCCGCTCACATACTGTCGCATGCGACTAGCGCGGCGCACCAGGAAACCCCCTCTCATCATCACGTCATCACGTCGTACTACTTGGGACACGAGCTACACTGCCGCACATCGCCTCCTTCCAGATCCTGGTTTTTCCGGCCGGGTTCGCCGATTCCGGGGTCAGCATGCCACGGCTGGCGTTCGCGTGACAAGGTCGCGCCGGATTCGTAATCCGGATGTAATAAATGCGGCGGGATTGGGCGTGGGACATCAGGACTGCATCAAACCTTGACCTCGTGCCAAGCCCCGTCGGTGAAGCTCGTCGTCCCGTCGGCGCCGATCAGCAGGGGCTCGCTGGCCGGCGTGGCCGGTGGGGTCGGCGTGTCGGTGGTGGCCCGGCGCTGCTTTCGGCTTCGGCGACCGCGCCCAAGGCCTCAGCCGTACGACAGACCTCGGCTTCGGACAGGTGGGTGCCCAGCGCCTCATTGATGGAGGAGGCGGCCGCACCGAAGGCGACCTGGACCGCCCCGGTTGCGGCGATCCGGCTCAGCGTGGGAGAGAGGGCGCCCGGACCGATGCCCAGGACCGTGTCGGCCGGTATGCAGTGAGTAGCGCAACGGCTCCGGCGGCACAGTTCGTCCAGGGTCTCGCGCACCATCTCGGCGATCTCCGCCTTGATCACTTCACGCCCGGCAACCGCAGCGGTCCCCTTGCCGCCACCCTCGCCCCGGGTTAGGTATCGAGCAGGCCGGCCGAGGGAGGGGCGTTCTCTACCACCGCTACCATATCCTGGTTCCATCTTATGCCATGGCAGTTAATCCCTCCCATTCTCCCCTCCCACAAAAGTGCGGGGCACCCACCACTGGGGTTGCCGACTGGATCCGAAGCAAGCAGCACGTTCACCCCTGGCGCGATAAGCGCGGTATATTATGATGAAATGGCAGGGGTTACACGGAGATTTCTGCCCTAAAAGTGGATAGCCGAGTGGCCGCTAGTGAGGAGGGAGAACCGCGATGGCAGGACGGTCGGGGCGCAGCTACGGTGAGTTGCGCCGCCGGTGGGACGAAAAGGCGATTAGAGCAGCATTGAGAATGTTCGCGGACGCTTCTGGACAAGTTCCAATTAGTCGCGTCATGAAGGAGAACCGGGCTCTATATGACATTTGTCGTTACCATTATGGGAGTTTAGCCCGAGCCGCGAGAGCCGTAGGTCTATATGCACAGAGCCAGCTACGCCAGTGGGACAAGGAATCCGTCCTGGATTCCATTCGCACTCGTCAAGCAGCGGGATTGAGCATGCGAAGCGTTGACGTCCGCCACGACGACATCCCCTTGTATGGCGCCGCCTGTAAGCGCTTTCGTGGTTGGGGCGCGGCCGTTGCCGCTGCGGGGGGGGGGCAATCCCCGATGTCAGACAAGGAACTCGTTACGGCGGTCTGTGCGCATCGCGCCGGCCCAGGAGGTCCCCTTCCCTACGGTCTCGCAACAACGATTCGGCGTCGCCATGGAACCGTTGAGGCATTCTATCAAACGTACGGGCTATCTCACCAGTGGACATCGGAACGCATCATTGCAGAACTACGGAAATACCCAACCCCACCCCCCGCTGGTGCCGTGCGGGATGCCCGACCCGGTTTTTACTTCCGTACATTGCGCCGTTTCGGCAATTGGCCTAACGCATTAGCAGCGGCTTTTCCCCCGCAGAGCACCTCTATGCTTGGCCCACCTACGGAAGCACCGCGCACGCGGTCGGCATCGCCGGACGGGAGCACACCACCAAGCAGCGCAGCCGAGTGATCTGCGCCGCGATTTCATAGCGTACTTCGTGCCGGCCGGCTCATGGTGGTGCGCCAAAAGGAGGTCTTTTTCGGCGGGGGGCGCGGTGACGGCGGGAGAAGGGCTGAATGGGTGCTGCGATGGACCACCTTTTCGGGCAGGCCCGCCATCGGGGCGTGACCAGCCCCTGGCAAGGCGATCTATACTTCGGTGGCTGGCTGCACGTTGTGCGCCAACAGTCGTCCAATCGTTGCCCGACCGACACCCAGGCGCCGTGCCGCTTCGGCCTGGGTCACGCGTCCCGCCCGAACCTCCGCCTCCAGGTCCGCCCACGCCCGCCGTAGCCCCGGGCGCTCTTCGGCGCGTGGCCGCCCGAGGTGCCGCCCCTGGCGCTTCGCCCGCTCCATCCCGGCCTTGACGCGCTCGGCGATCATCGCCCGCTCCAACCCGGCATAGGCGGCTGTGATGTAGTACAGCGCCTCGCCAAAAGGACTGGTCGTGTCTAACCACGGCTCCTGGTAGCTACGTAGGCCAACGCCCCAGTGCCGCAGGTCCGCCAGGGTGTTAGCGGCCTCACGGACGGAACGGAACGCGCGGTCCAGTCGCCACACCAACAGTAGGTCCGCCCGGCGCTTGGCGGCGTCGTTCAGCAATCGCCGCCAGGCTGTCCGCCGCTGCATGTCGCCCGCGCTAGCCTCATCGCTGTACTCGGCCACGTCCGTCCAGCCCTGCGCCGCACAGTAGTCGCGTAGCGGCAACCGCTGGGTATCCAGGTCCTGGCCCTTGTCATTGGTGCTTACCCGCAGATACAACGCCACCCGCAAGACTACCGCCCCCCCTATCGCCCCGCCATGGCCAGCGCCGCCGCCACCGACACGGCCATCGCTGCCCATTCCAGCGCGTGCCCCGCAAGGGACGCCTCTCGAACGCCGTGCCAGGGCGGATGCACCATCCGGCGGCTACACGGCCACCACGCCATCTGCGGAGAGATGTTCACGGTGTCGGCGGCCAGGTGGCTCACGTAGCCGGCAAGCACCGCCCCGGCCGCCAGGCCGCCCCACGCCCACGGGTGGGGGTGTATGCCCGTACGGGCCAGGGCGGTGATGATGGCCGCCGATCCGCGTAACCACCACAACACCCCCACCGTGATGCCAGCGGTCCCTGCCGCCGCGATGGCTGCGGCGCCCACACTGTGCGTTTCGCCCCGGTGCCAAACCGTGCGCCCGCCGAACCAACGCCGGCCGTGGGCCACGAAAGCACCGCGGCCCGGCTGCGCAACGCTTGGCCAAGGGAAGTACTGGCCGAGGGTGCTGTATGGATGATCAATGTCTGGCAGCAGGCCACCAAACGCGCCGACCAGGGCCAACGGAACCACGGGTGTGTGCAGCCCTGCCGCCAGGATGGCCCCCGCCGCGCCTCCGATGAGTGCGTGCGCCGTGCCTCGCACCCTCCCCACCCCCCCGGATAGAGGGTGAGGCACGACGCGAAGCCCTCTCACCTCAACCCGTAGCGCGGGCTTTGTTGCCGTCGTCCTGGTCGGCGGCGGGCTAGCCAAGCGGGCAGGTGTTTGCGGTCGGCAAGCCAACAGGGGTGGTGGGTGTTGCGAATCCGGTGCCGCCCCACGCTGCGCGAGGCGGGCTCGACCAAGGCGTTGGCGGCCAAGAACACAGGCCTAAAGGTGATCGCTGGGCTGTGAGTGACCGGGAAGGGACTGTTTGCATGCCAGAACCGTTGCCATCGCGGGAAATGAAGGACCACGTGCTGCGGTTGGTGTTCTCCATCCTGGCTCGGGGAGGCTCCCTGCGGTCCTTGGTGGCCGCCGACGCGCCGCGGCTGGTGCGGGCGTTGGATAGCGTCGTCCCGACGGTGCAGACGGCCGCCGAGGAAACGGACGCGCTATTGGAGGCCGAAGACGGCAGCATCTGGCACCTGGAGTTCCAATTCAGCGGCGGCCGGGAGCAGGTGGCGCGTTGGGTCCGCTACCACCTGGCGGTGGTGGAGCGGTATCCGGATCGGGACGTGCATACGGTGATCCTGTGGGGCATGCGGCGAATGCCTGTGCGCTTGGTTGCGGGCGAGGTGGTGTTTGGCGCTCGCCAGGTGCTCCTGGGCGAGCAAGAAGGAGACCAGTTGCTGGAGGCATATTCCGGCGGGCACGTCTCGCCCGAAGACGCGGTGCTCTTGGCGCTGCTACCGTTGATGCGCGTGCGTCGGCCGATGCCGGAGTTGATCGCGGCGGCCGTACCGGTGCTGGAGCCGTTGGAACCTGCGTTGCGATTGGATATTCTAACGGCGATGAGTGCCCTGGCGTACTTTCGGGCGTCTCGGGCATCGCCCGTGGAGCAGGCGCGAGTGCTGGAGGTGCTGCGTGAGATGGCAATCACCCCGAACCTGTTCGAGGACCTGAAGGACATGGGCCGGGCTGAGGGCGAGGCCAAGGGCCGGCGAGCCGATGTGCTGGAGGCATTTGAGGTGCGGTTTGAGGCCGTGCCGGAAGCGGTGCGGCAGGCCGTGGCGACAGAGAAGGATGGGACAGTGCTTTCGGCCTGGCTTCGGGGGATCATCCGGGCCAAGGACCAGGCCGAGGCGGTGCGCCTCGTCACCGGCGGCTGATCGGCGGGGACGCGCCGCGAACCCACCTCCCCGCGCCGCGGCTGGCAGTTGTCTACCGCTCCATTTCGCCGTGCCTGGCCGCCCCCGCCAGGATGCGGTCCAGGTCTGCGGCGATTTGTGCGCCGCCGCGCAGGGCGGACGCGTGCGCGATACGGGCTTGCCGAACGATTGCCGCCAAGGGGTCGGCCATCGCCGCCACCGTCCCGGTGTTCCAAATCGCCAGCGCGTAGTCGGGCTCCTCAACCTCGGTGCGGTGGGCCTCTGGCGCGACAGCGGACGCCCCGTCGCGTGCCGCCAAGCGTGCGGCGCACAGGGCCGCGGGTGACACCACGCACACGCCAAAAGCCCCGCGTCTACGCAGGAAGTCCGCCTCGGCCTCCAGCCGCACGCCGGCAATCACCACCGGGCCAGCGATCCTGCCAGCCTGGTGCCATGCGTCCTTGGCCAGCCAGTCGTCGGTCCCGAACGCTCGCAGGGCATCGCCCGCCGCTTGCTGGTGTTTACGGTCCATTGGCCATCCCCGTCGGGCGCACTCGGCCCGGCACACGTCGCTCAACTCAAGCGCCGCAAATCCGTGCTTCCCCACAAGAATCTGCGCTACCGTGGATTTGCCGCTGCCCGCCGCGCCGCACAGGTACAGAGTCACAAACGGCCGCTGTTCCAAGGCACCTCACCTCACCCCATACAGAGGATGGTGGAGCACGCCCCGAACCCGCCCTACCGCGCGGCGACCGCCGGCACTTCCCCAGCGCACAGTGCGGGGTGGGGTGCGCCTACGGGGAAGGCCCTCACCGTGAAGCCGCCGGTGGTTGTCGGCCCCCCAGTAGACGGCGCCAGGACTCCATGGCCAGAGACACGGCACACGGGCTGCCAGCGTAGCTGGGACAGCGGCACCATCGGCCCGCCGTCCAGGGCAGCAGCCGCCGCCACGAATCTCACCTGCGCAGGGGCGACAAACGCCGGGGCCGGCCCCGTCTTGGCGACACTCTCGGGGTCCTCAACGATCCATCCCGCCGTGCGGGCCGCGGAGTGACAGGGAATACACGTCGCAGAGACGCTTGTTCCCCGTGTGTTGTTCACAACAGACAGCGTCCACCGCTCGGCGGCAACGCGCCGAACAGTCACGGCGAGACGATCCCCAGCGCGGGTGGCGGGCGGGATGCGCCGTCCCCAACCCAGGCGCTGCGGCCCAGGAAACGCTTCCCACCAGGAAACGGCCCGCAGTGGCGCATCGCCGGCCGAATACACCTCCGCGCCTGCCTGCACCAGGGCGCCGTGCCGGCTAGTGACGCCAACTCCCGCCCAAACGTCCGCAAGCCCCGTCCGCCGCCGTGGGCGCCATGCGGCTGCCCGCGGCACAAGGAACGTGGCGGACAAGGCGGTAAATCGCTGCCCGGCGGGGGCTGTTGCCACAAAGCCCGCCCCCCAGCGGGAAACGCCGCCCCAGGCCGAGTGGGCAATGGCGGCGGACTCGTCGGGCCGGCGACTCATTGCGGCCTCCCCTTGTGCGCGGCCCACCACAAACCCCATCACCTCGATGCACGTCATAACCACGGCGAACACAAGGATTGCGAGGGCGTCCTTCCTTCGCAGGCTTGTTGCGCCAAGGCGGCGCTTCCAGAACGGCGATCGATCCGCGTCCACCGTCCCCACCTCCTGGCTAGAAGATGAGGGATGCCGCGAAGCCTCCTCCGCTCAAAAGGCACCTTACCGGCTTGCCCAAACAATTCGAAGCGCGTGCCGAACATTCGCCAGTACGGGCACGGCCCAGGGCGCCAGCCCCTGGCGCGCAAGCATTGCCAACACCGCGTACAGCACGATTCCGACCATTGCGACCCACAGCACGTCCATCGCCGCCCCCCAGGCCCAACGGATGGCGGCGCCCAGCATCACAAGGACGGGGTCGCTTGTGTGGACTAGTGGAGCCGAGTGAACACGGGGCCGACGAGGTGCCACAGTGCGCCGCCCGCCACGACCGCGCAAAGCAGGACCCCCACGCGCAGCACGCGATTTCCCGGCCATACCAACACGATCACGCCTACCAATAGGATTGCCCCTTCGATCCGCGGCGCCAGGCCCCATATGTGCGGCCAGTGCCATGTTGGCACGACCCCCGATAGGCCATTCGTCGTTGGTTGCGCCATCAGTGGCGCCATGTGCTGTATCCAGGCGCGCCGCACCGCCGCCAGGAGTGGTCGCCGCCAAACCACCACCGCGCTGAAGGTTGCCGCCACCACCGCCCAAGGGGTTGCCCGCCCCGCCCGCCTCTGCCAGGCGTACGTCCGCAGCGCCGTCGCTCGTGCCGTCTCCTCCGCCTCGCCCCACAGGATCGCGTCCTGCGGGGCCGCTGCAAAAGGGCCCCCCTCCTCCCCGCCCGCGACCAGCGCCAGTCCGCCTTCGCGCACCGCCGCAGTGGCCGCCTCTTCGCCGCAGCCCGACACGTCGCACACGCGGCGCACCGTGACAGGCTGCCCCGCGGCCCGCAGCAGGGCAACCGCATCCCTCGCCCGGTCTTCCTCAGTCATGACCAGCACCTCCCTATGAGACGCCGCCAGCCCAACCATCATCGCGCCCCGCGCGAAGCCATCAGGTGGTCCACCAAAGGGGACAACATCGCGTGTACCGCCCGATCTAGCGCCACGTCGGCAACCAGGCCGCCAAGCGGCCAGCCCGCTGCCATCGTCGCCGTCATGTCGGGCACGGGTAACACCCGATAATCGCTGTCGCCAGTCAATGCGTGCCCATAGTCCGCGAGCTTAGCTTTGCCATCCTTCGGCTGCCACCAAGTGGCGACGCGGATCCTGGCGTTGCATCCCCAAGTGCCCGCCAAGGCGCCGGCGCGGGTGTCAAGGTGCCATTGACGACCACGCGCGATGAACCGCCAATACTCGCGCGGCAGGACCAGCACCACCACGTCCGCATCCCGTGATGCCTCTGGCCACACCCAGGTTTCACCGCCGCCCGTTACCGGCCCGGCATCCACCACCACCCACGGCCACCGGCGTCTGGCAAGCGCCCACGCGGGCAATGCCGCCAAGGAAAGGGACGCGCTGGGCTGGACCATCGCCGGATGCAGTTCCTCCAGGTCGGTTGGCTCCTTTTGCTCCATCGCTTCCCGCAACAGCACTGGGTCTTGGCCCGCCAGCAGCACTCCCTGGCGGCGCCGCACCAGCCAACCGGCCAAGGCCGACGCTGTAATCGTCGCCCCACAACACCGGTCAAGTCCCACTACGGCAATGACCGCCGGGTGAGTGGCCATTGGCGCCTCGATCAGGCGTTCCCGCTCCACCACCCGTTCGACCGTACGCGTAACGACCCTGGGCTCTGTTGCCTCGGGGGATAACCCCCGCGGCAACCATGCCACCGCGTTTGCCAGGGTGCCTGGGTCTACGGCGAGCACGGCGGCCAGCATGGACGCCTCAGCGCATATGTCGTAGATACCGGCCGTTACCAGCGCGGCCACGTCGGCATCGCCCGGCTGCCTTCCGATTGCCAGGATTACAATGCGCGTGGTTGGCCGGGCCATCCGGTATCGCACCACGGCCGGGCCGAGGGCCGGCCCAGTACCAACGTCCAAGACCAGGGTATCCACGGGCAGACGCGCCACCTCGCCCAATGCGGCTGATCCATCGCCCTGCTGTACCTCCTGGATATGCGCGTCCGCCCCGAGAACATCTTGTACAGCCGGTGCGTGTGTCGGCGTCACCAGGGCTGCCTGCATGCGATTCGCCTCCTCGCAGCCATCATCGCCCACCTGCCGAACCCATTCCGTCCAAGGAAGCGCCCCCGGCCATGGGCTCCGGGGGCGCATGTCACTCCTTCGGTAGAAGCGGAGACTCTGCGTCGCTGGGTAGCCGCGGTGTCCGTCGCCGCCGCCGAATGAGCAACATCAGGGCAAGCAACGCCCCAACCCCCAGCAGACTGCCCGCCCATCCGACCACAGGGGCACCTGTACGTCCCGTCCGGGAGGGCTTTGCGACGACGGACCCGGCCATCACCTTCACAGCCTTGGTAGCGCCCTGCCCGCCCGCCACGGCGGAAATCGTCGCGGTACCGGGCCCGACCGCCCTCGCCAGGCCCGTGGTCGGCGACACGGCCAGCACGCTCGGATTGCTGGACGCCCACGCCACCGCACCTTTCGTGTGGGGCAGTAAGGCGTACACCCCTTGGCCGCCGGCCGTGAGCGTCGCCGGCCCGGTGATGGTCCTCGTGGTCGCCGCGTGAGTCGTGGTCGTGCCCGTCGTGGCCGGCTGGGTGCTCGAAGCGGTGCCCTGTGTGGTCACAGGCGCGGTGCTCGATGCAGTGTTCCGTGTGGTCCCAGGTGTGGTGCTCTGCGTGCTGGCCGGTGCCGTTCCGGGTAGCGGCTGGCCCCAGCCCGCGCCGCTCGCGCCGGACAGCACAGCACTCGGCGTAACGGTAATCGTTGCAACGTTACTGGTACCGCCGCCGGTTCTTACCGTGAGGTGATACTGCCCGGCGAGAATGTCCCCTGGCACGCGTAGGACAATGGCTCCGTTGAACCAATGCACCAAGTCCGTCGCGGGAATAGGCGCGCCATTTACCAGCACTCGGTTGGTTCCACCGGGACCGGACAGGTAGTTTCCGCCGAACGTGACGATCTCGTGTGGTGACGATACGGTATGCGACGTTTGTGTGAAGCGCGGGCTACCAATCACAATCGGGAAAGTGCCCGTCTGTGCGCAGTCAGTCACGACGATGTTCCCGGACTTCGCATCCGGCGGCAAGGAAACGCCAACCTCTCCCATCAAGAACGCAAGGCTGCTGGCGTCGTTGAACCCACGCAGGGGCACCCCATTCAACGTTGCACGGATCGGATAGCCGGAAACCGGGGAGGGAAGGCCGCCGTGGGGGTTTAGCTCGATTTCGTTGTCTCCGCCAAACACTGCGCCCGTCGGCCCCTGGAACCGCAAGGCCGGCGCAGTGACCGTAACGGGCAGCGCCTGCGTAAGGGGCGCCCCCGCTGCCGTAACAATCGTCATGGTAGTTGCGCCACGGAAAGCAAACGAACACGGCAGCGCAAAGTATTCTCCACTCGCGGGAAAGGGGACAGTGCCGCCCCCGATGCTGATGCGCGTCGTGGATGTGGTGTTGGCCGAAGTAAACAAGGGATGGTAGTGTCCCGGAATCAGGATGCCCGCGCTATCGTGTGCGAGGGTCGGGGGGGGCGCGAGGGTCGCGGCGAAGGCGCTCGTGGACAGGCCCAGAGTAAGTGCGAGCGAGACGGTCGCAGCGAATCGCAACAAGCGCATATGGATCACCTCCGCCCCATGGTGAAGGATCCCACGAACCCCTTTGCGCCCACCAAGATCGTGTGTAAAGGCTTCTCGGCTGCGGATACCGTGGAGCCGAGGTGATTGGTATGCGGATTTCGGTGGATGTGGAAATGTCGCGATCCGCTGCGGCCTACGGCAACCGGGGCGTGATGTGGGCCGCCACGGCCGGCGAGATCTCGGCGTTCGGTGCTACACAGGCCGAGGCTAGGCAGCGCATCGCAGACGCGGTACAGCAGGCCGTCCAGGGCGGCTACCAACCAGTGCGCATTGAGGCCGATGGACACGAGGCAGTCCTGTGGCGTGAACCCAGGGGTTGGCAGTACTCCTTGGGGCTCGGACATCCAACCGACGGCGTTGCGGTGCCCCTGGATGCAGTGGGTGTTGGCTTGACCCGCGATGGATGTGAAGCCGCCGCCCGGCGGGACTTGGCGCAAGCCATTGATGGCGCACGCATCCAGAAGGGTGAGGCCCTGATTGGAGAAAGCGTTCTGCACGAGGAGGCCGACCGCCAGGAACACCGGCGCTGGGCCGCCTGGCAGCAGGGATACCAGGACGGACGGAAGGCCGGGCTGGAAGACCGCCAGTGCCGCGTGCTGGCCGATCTGCGCCAACACGGGAAGGAATACACCTCCGCCACCGACTTAGCGTACTACTGCCGCATGGAGGGCGTTGCGCCGTTTGCGCTACCCCCGTCTCTCCAACCCGTTCTGGCAATGCGCTGGAATCCCGCCCAGGGGACCGTGGAGACGGACTACGGCGACGGCAACATTCGCACAGAGACGGTCTCTGAAAGCAGGGACCGTCTGGCCAACGCATCCACCGACCTGCAAGCGCTGGCCGGGTCCGCTGGTAGTCACCCGTTCACTTGGGTGTTCACCAAGGAAGGTGCGCGGGCGTACCCAGCGGAGGACGTGCAAGCCCTGGCCGACCGACTCCGGGACGCGCGCTCCCCGCTCGAACAGGCCGGTCAGCAGGGAGAGATGGAAGCGGGCGCATAGCCCCCGGAACGCGCGAGGGCGCCGGGCATAGACCCGGCGCCCTCGCTGTCTGTTGTTGTGTTAGAGGGTGGCGCCCGCGATGATCTCCGCCTCGCGCGCCGACGCCCTGACTTGCAGCCGCACCCGCTGGTTGCCGGCCAGCAGCAGCCCCTCCCCGCGCTTGGCCCCGCTCAACAGGTCACACTCTGCTTCTGTCAAGCGCAGCAGATCCCGTAACGCCTCCAGGTCCTTGGCCTCCTGGCGCATAAGGATCTTGGTGCTGGCGCTGTCAATCACCGGCTGCCCGAACCGGGCCAACTCCGGCGCCAGGAAGTCCACCACCACGTTCTGAGTAATCACCACCAACGATCCCCCGTACTTGCGGATGCGCTTGGCGATGCGGTACAAGAAGCCCAGCGCCTGCGGCGTTTGCGGGTCGGCCAGCAGCCATGCTTCGTCCACCACCAGCAGCGTGGGCCGCCCGCTGGCCTGGCCCTCGCGCACCAAGTCCCATGCATACCCCAGGACGTTGAGGTACTGCGCCCGCCGCACGCCATCGCTCGCCTCCGTCAAGGCATGGATATCAAACACCGTGAAGTCGGAGGCCGGCGAAATGGGTGCGCCTTCCCCCCCGCCACAATCCACGACGCTGCCGCCTGCCGCCTTGGCCAGGCCGCAATACTCGCGCTCGGGGTCCAGGGCCAGAATCCGCGCGCCCCTCGCAAACTCGCGCAGCAGCATCACCTTGGCCGTAAAGGACTTGCCACTGCCCGAAGTGCCCAGGATGCTGACGTTTTGATTCGCGCCCTCCGTTTGCCAAGGGAACCCCTGGAGCTGCGTCGATACCAAGAAGTCACTGGCCACCATCGCGTCCACCTCCCGCCAAGATCATCGCACCCGCCGCGAACCCATCTCGACTACGCCGCGCCGCAGGTCGCGCCGGCACTACGAACGAGGGCGCCGGGCATAGACCCGGCGCCCTCGTTGCCTGTTAGGTGGTGGCGCCCGCAATGATCTCCGCCTCACGTGGCGACGCCTTGACTTGCAGCCGCACCCGCTGGTTGCCGGCCAGCAGCAACCCCTCCCCGCGCTTGGCCCCGCTCAACAGGTCACACTCCGCTTCCGTCAACCGCAGCAGGCCACGTAGCGCCTCTAGGTCCTTGGCCTCCTGGCGCATGAGGATCTTGGTGCTGGCGTTGTCAATCACTGGCTGCCCGAACCGGGCCAACTCCGGCGCCAGGAAGTCCACCACGTTCTGCGTAATCACGATCAATGATCCACCGTACTTGCGAATGCGCTTGGCGGCACGATAGAGGAAACCCAGCGCCTGCGGCGTTTGCGGGTCGGCCAGCAGCCACGCCTCGTCCACCACCAGCAACGTGTGCCGCCCGCTGGCCTGACCCTCGCGCACCAAGTCCCACGCATACCCCAGCACGTTGAGGTATTGCGCCCGCCGCACGCCATCGCTCGCCTCGGTCAAGGCATGAATGTCGAACACCGTAAAGTCGGAGGCTGGCGGCACCGTCGTCTGCCCGGCCCACAGGGCGCTGTCGGCTCCGTACGCCGCGTTGCGCAGCAACAACGCCAAGTCGGAGTCCTCGGGCAACGCTGCATGCACGTCCGTGATCGTCGGCCACTGGGTCACCGTTGCAGGATCCGTTTGCCACGTGACCCCCTTGGAGCGGTACGCCGCCTCCACCGCCTCCTGCAAGCGGGCTTGGTCAAGGAGACTGAGGGTCGGTAAATACAAATCCAGGAACGTCTTGACGCGCTGCATGTGGTATGCCAACGGCCCGCGCACCTCGTCGGCCCCGTCGCCGCCGCTCAACTCTTCGTCCTCGTCCGGTTCGTCCATTGGTCCGCGCACCTGCAGCGGGTTGATCTTGCCGCTCCCCCCGCCACAGTCCACGACGCTGCCGCCCAGCGCCTTGGCCAGCCCGCGATACTCACGCTCGGGGTCCAAGGCGAGGATTCGCGCACCCATCGCAAACTCCCTTAGCAGCATCACCTTGGCCCCGAACGATTTGCCGCCGCCCGACGTACCCAGGATGTTGACGTTCGGATTGGTGATGCCGCTGTCTTCGGGCGGGTTGCGCCGATCCACCAAGACGACGCCACCCGCCGCATCCTGCCCCAGGATAATCCCCCGTCCATGGTTTAGCCCCGCCGCTACCCAAGGATACATGGCGGCCACCGTCTCCACGGGCATGTGCTTTTGTGCCACCCGCCCTACTGCCTTGGGTGGGTCCATCCAAGGGCCCGCCGCAATAAACGCCACCTCTTGACGGTAATCCAGCACCAGCGCACGCAGTCCGGATACACTGCAAGCCGTCTGTACCGCCCGCGTGCGGCGCGCCAACTCCTCGGCGTCCGCCGCAACGACGGACACCACCACCGCCGCTAACACGATGCGCTCTTGATGCTGGTCCATCATCCGCAATAACGCCTCGGCGTCCGCCAACCCGCGTTCGCTTTGCTGGCGGGCCAACGGGGTCCCACCCGTCGTAAGCCGCGAGCGAAACTCGGTAATGCTTGCGTTTACCGCCTTGACCAATGCGTCCGCCATCGTCGGTTGACAGTGGACACTCAGTGTGACGCCCGGCATGGCGGCCAACCGCGCCAGCCACGCCGTCTGTGCCTGTGGCGGATAGGCTACGATCACCAATCCCCGGACCAACGCGTCCCCCACCTCGCCCCCGCGGGCCTGGAACCGCAGACTGCTCGGCGCCAACACATCGTGCAGCACAGTCGCTTCACTCATTGCGCTACCCCTTCCCAGGTTGTCACTCCAGCGTCCGGCGTCAACGGCTCGTCCGCCCGCCGGCTGGGCTGCAAGTACGTCGTCAGCAGGTCGCGAATCTCGGCGGCCGTTGCCACCCGCGCAGTGAGATTTGCCTCCCCCAGCGCCCCGACCAGCGTCACACCTGCCTTGCGCGCGTCCGCTTCCTTCCAGGTCCGGGGCTGCGTCGGATCGGGTCCCAGCAACACGTAGTGGCGCTGTTCGCGCGCCTGCCCTCCGCCCACAAGGCTACGGACGTGTCCCAGGTAGTCACGCGCCAGGGACCGCTGCATCGGCGTTGCCGCCTCCTGCAAGACGGCCTCCAGGGCCGCCAGGTAGCCATCCAAGTCCACCGCCCGCTGAACGCTGATCATCTGCCACGACCCGGTAATCCCCGCGAACGCCTCGTGCAGCCCGGCAACCCGCAGACCCCGCGCGCGCTCGCTCAACAGGGCCATCGCCGCGGGCAGCACACACACCACGGAGATGGGCACCCCGTCGGCGCGCCACAGGATGCCGTCGTCCACCGTGCGTACCCGCTCCGCCACCCACGCCTGGGCGGCGCCCCCAGTGTTGGCCTTCGTCGCTTTTGCCGCCCGTGCCAGCATTCCGTGCCCCTCCTTGGCCACATCATCACACGCCCCAGGAAGCCCCACCCACCCCGAGGGGCGCCCATAAAGATAGGGCCGGTCCCCCCGGCGCCAGTACCGCACCATCGCCAACACGTAATCCATGATGCGCCCTCCCGGTGCCGGGCGCGTGGCGACCCGGCAGGCAGCCGGCGGCAACACTGCCACAATTGCCCGCGCGATGAGAAACGGCACGGCCGCCCCCGGAAACACGCTCGCAAGCAGCGCCACCACCCACTGCGCGACGAATCCGACGCCCGCCCCCAGCAACAGAATCCCTGCCTCCGCCGGCCCGACGCCCGCCATCACCTCGGCGCGCGCCACTAGCTGGCGCGGTATGATGTATACGCAGCCGTCTTCCTCCACGCCAAACACCCCTTCTCAAAGAAGCGTTGAGATCGCCATCGTGGCCGCCTGCTGCACCATTTGCATCGTCCCCCCACCCACCCCGGTGTGATAGGTGTACTGCTGCACCACGTGCGGGGCGCGCACCGCCACAATCAGGGCTCCGATGCAGCCGCCTACCCGCGTCCACAAAGGGAAAGTGGTTGTTTCCAGCAGGAGCATCGCGATGGACAGAACTGCCACCTGGACGACCTGGGCCGCAACCAGCGCCACCGTCTGCCGCCACCACACGCCCGCCGTCCCATCGTCGACGCTAACAAATCCAATAGCCGCAAGTGGCGACATAAGGGCTGCGATGAGTATTTCTATACTACGAACCATAGTCTCCACCCATATAATGATCATGAGGATCACTATCACCAGCACCACGACCACCAGTGCGATAAGAGCAACAATGCCCGCCCCTGCTGGCGTGAGCGCCCCCCCGGCAACCACCAACACACCACTATCCAGCATGTTTTGGAGGAGTGCTCCGGGGTTTGCCACCGGCGCCTGGAGGATCGCTATGATAGCCTGCACCATGTCGTTACCAAAGGTCAGCAGCTGTAGCGTCAGCCACGGGCCAACGAAGATGCCAGCCAACGCGTACGCGCTGCCTCGCCAAATGCGCCCTAGGTCCACGGGATCACCCTCGGCCCGCGACACGCCAAAGCGCCACAGTTCCCATATGATTCGCAAACACAACAAAGCCGCCGCAACCCCCTGGCACAGCCCAATCATTGACTGCGCCCATGGCACCTGCTGAAAGGCAAGGGTAATCTCATTGTGGAGGATCCCGGCGAATATAACATTCGGCAACTGAGCCAGGAACATCAGGATACCATGCCACGTACTCACCACTGAATGCCAAAACCCCGAGAGCGGCGTAAGCAGCGCCGCCACAATTGCGTGGCCGACGTGCGCCCAAAACCCCGGTGCCTGCTGAATCGAAGTGGTCGAAGTCGTTGTCGTCGCGCTTGCCGCGGCACCACTCGCCGCAGCGTTGGCATTGCCACCATAAGAGGCCGTGCCGTTGTAGTAGGACGGGCCGTGCCCGAAATACGACGCCTCTGCCGCCAATGCTATCCGCCCCCCTTACTCAACCCACCTCGCTTGGCCTCATTCACCGCTCAGTCGCTCAGTCCCGACGTGAACCAGTGGTAGGCGAACACCAGGGTGCCGCCCACTGGCGCCAAGGCCAGCAACCAGCCGCTCGCATCATTCAGCACCGTCTGCACCGCCAAACCGCCAATCAGGCGTGCGATGAACGCAACGATATCTGCGGCGCCCATCGTCCCGGCCGTAACAATGATGCTCAACACAAACACCCGCTTGCGCTGGATCATTAGCTGGTCGTCTCCACCCGAACACGCCATCGCGTCCACCTCCCGCCAAGATCATCGCACCCGCCGCGAACCCATCTCGCGCTCGCACCGTCGCGCACGAAAAGAGGGAAGGCGGACTATTCCGCCTTCCCTCTTGCGCTGTCTCTCTGAGTCCGCTCAGCCGGAGAATCAGTTGTTGCGCGTCCCCATCCGCCCCCGCCGCCCGCGACTCCGCTCTGGGCCTGCTCGGCGCGTCGGGGCGGGTCGAAAGACCCGCCCCGCTCGGCCTCACTCGCTACCCGGACCCGACATGAACCAGTGGTACCCGGCCACCAGGGCGCCGCCCACTGGCGCCAAGCCCAGCAACCAGCCGCTCGCATCATTCAGCACCGTCTGCACCGCCGTAATCGCCTGCGGCGCCCCGCTGAGGCTGCCGCCGCCGCCAAACAAGGGTGCGAGGAACGTAACGATACCCGCGGCGCCCATCGTCCCAGCCGTAGCAATCAACGTGTTCTTCAGCGCCCGCTTGTGCTGCATTGCGACCTGGTCGTCTCCACCCGCGCACGGCATCGCATTCACCTCCCCCCAAGATCATCGCACCCGCCGCGAACCCATCTCGACTACTCGCCGCGCTGCAGGTCGCGCCAGCAGCACGCCACACCCAGCAGTGTCAGCACTGGAACCACGTACCGGACCACGATCTCCAACACGGCGATTGCCTCCTTCCATAGCCATCATCCGCCCCCAATGGAACCCTTCCGACCTCGCGCCAAGTCGCCACAACAGAAAGAAGACGGGTCCTCCCCGCCTTCCCTCTTGCGATGTCTCATAGATCCGCCTACTGCACCGGCGTCGTCGCACCACCAGCTCCTGAGTGGTACATGTATGGCTGAACTACGTGCGGGGCACGCATCGCCACCACCAGGGCCGCGATACACCCGCCCAACCGCACCCACAACGGAAACCCGGCGTCCCACAAGAGGTACATCGCGACGTACGTCACCGTGACCTGTGCCACCTGGTCCGCGACCAGCGCCGCCGTCGGCCGCCACCACAGGCCCGCCGCCCCGTCGTCAGACAACACATAGCCCAACGCGGCAATCGGCGCAATAAACGCCGCAATCAACAGCTCGACGGCGCGAAACAAGGTCTGGACCCAGATCAAGATCATGAGGATGACCACTGCTGACCGCATAACCATGAAGACAGTGTTTACCTGCGGCGCCTGGATGACCACGACAAGGGCCTGCACCAGAGCATTACCGAAGTTCAACGCCTCCAGCGCCAACCAGGGACCAATGAGGATTCCCGCCAACGCATATGCGTTGCCCCGCCAGATACGACCCAGGTCTACGGGTTTACCCCTGGCCCGTGAAGCACCAAGGCGCCATAGCTCCCACGCGATGCACACGCAAAGCAGGGATACCGCAACACCCTCAAACCAATGCCAGAAGGCGACAAACGGCGTCAACCTTGAAATCACCAACCAGACCACAGTCTTCATCACAGCGAACACGTCCCTTCTCCGCGATCATGCACCCTACAGCGAACCCCTCTTGCGATGTCTCTCTGAGTCCGCTCAGCCGAAGAATCAGTTCTTGCGCATCCCCATCCGACCCCGCCTACCGCGACCCTGCGCTGGCTCTGCCGGCGCGACGGGCTCCTTGCTTTGCGCGGAGAACCCTCCGCTTGGGGGCTTGAAACCCCGCGGCTTGCTGTCTTGCGGCTCATCGTCTTGCGGGCCGTCGTCTTGCGGCTTGCCCCGCCTGGACGCCCTGTGCTGTTTCGCCTTTGCGATCTCTTCCAACAGATACGCCTCGATCTGCGCGGCGTCCGGACACCAACCCGCCACAAGCGCCACATCCCGAGGCTCTGGGAATGCCCCCGGCGCCAACGCCTGCGACGCCCCTGCCCACTGCGACAAGTCCGCCAACGCCAGCCGGGCCGCGTGCTGCCTGGCCTGCAACACCAGCGCCTGGCCCGGCTGCAAGCGCATCACCTCATCGGGCGCCAACAGCGAACGGCCCGTAGACGATTCCGTGCCCTGCACGCTTGCCCCCATGGAAGGCTTGGTGCTCACACTGGTGGTCTTCACCGTGAAGGAGCCGATGCGGTCACTGATCGTCTTGGCTGTTTGGTTGGAGTTTGTGGACAGGTACAGGAAGGTGTCGCAGTTTCCCATCACCGTCGCCGCATCGTCCTTGCCGTATAGCCCGTCTAGCTGCTCCAGGTTCTGCAGCACGAACACGAACCGCACCCGCCGGCTGCGCGACGCCGAGACCTTGTTGCTGATGTCGGCGAGCCGGCCGATGTTGCCAAACTCGTCCAGCAGGAACCACACGGGGCGCGGCAGGCCACCTCCTGAATACCGCCGAGCCGCCGCCACCAACGCCGCATACGCCTGATTCATGTATAACGACACAATCGGATGCTTGACGGCCGACTCATCGGGCACGCACATAAAGATCGCTGTGGGCTTATCCCCCACGCCCGTCGTCACCGGATCGTGGTCGGACTCCGCCGTGAGCCATGCAATGCCGGGGTCCGCGAACAGCCGCAGGTGCGTGGTGGCCGTCATATACACACTGGCCCGCGCCTTCTCTGCGCCAGCCGCCATCTTGGTGTTGGCGTACGCCAACGCCGCCGGATGTTCCGGCCCCAGCATTTGAAACCAACCGTCCAGCAATACTCCATTGGCTTGGCCACCCAGCCCCAGCAACGTGCTCAACATGCTTGCCGGATTGGCCTGGCCCTCCGGCGCTTCCGCCGCGATCCCCAGGGCCAGAGCCGCCAGCAACGCCTCGCCAGCCTGCGCCCAAAAGACGCCCTCGCCCGTCGGCGGCTCCCCGACGCCAAACGCGAAGGTGTGCGCCACCTCCCACGCCCGCGCCGACGCCTCGGCCATGTCGCCGTCGTCCACGGCCCGACGCACCGCCGCCAAGGGGTTCCACCGATTACCGCAAGCCGGCTCTACCAGGTCCACCAGCCGCACGTCGTAGCCCTTGTCGCGCAGGAACCCCGCCGCGTGTTGGTACAGTTCACCCTTCGGGTCCGTAATGATCATCGAATCGCCCGCGTGCCCAAGCGTCCAAATCGTCGGCAGGATCACGCCCCGCGTCTTGCCCGTCCCTGGCGTCCCCATCACCATCGCGTGGGGGTTGCCTCCCTCTGGTCGCGTCACCCAGGCGTGCTTGCCGTCGCTTCCGACGACCACCCCGGCCGCAGTGGGCGCGGCACACTCAATAGCCCGCATGGTCTTGCGCAGTTCCGCCGGGCGCCGCCACCGCGCGCTGCCGTGGGTCGCGCTCCTCGCCGCCCGCGGCTCGCCCGCCCGACCTGCCGCCCACGCCACCGAATAACCGGTCATTGCCGCCACCACTACCCAGGGCACTTGCACGACTTCCAACCACACGGGATGCACCACCAGCAGGTGCAGGGCCTCCGCCACCCACGACCGCCCCTGCATGGTCGCGGCAACCGCCGCCGACCACGAAATCGGGTGCGGAAACTGGCGCAGCACGTGCCCAACCACGTCTAGCGGCGCGGCGCTTGCCACATCCGCCAACGCCACCCCTCCCACGACGGCCGCAACCTTACCCGCCGCTCGCATCCACCTCGCCTCCCTTGATCGGCCGCCGCCGCAACCCCCATCCAACGCCTCCCAAGATGCTCAGCAACCCGAGCGCCTCCAGCCCGTGCGCCATCTCCATCGTGCCGTCCACCTGGCGGCACTCGGCCCCCGCCTTCCCGCCGAGCGCTTGCGCAAGCTGTCCGATCGGGCCACTGCATGTGGAGGCCATCGCTGCCACCCCAACCCGCCCGCCAAACGGGCCATCCACCGCCGGGTGGTGCGTCCACACCACCACCCCCAAGACCAGCGCGCTGCCGAGTCCAACCGCCACTCCCGTCACGCGCACCTACCCCACCCCCTGCAAATGAGTGTGCCGCCCACCCCGAAGCCACCTCGTCAGCCGCGCCGCCCGCCGTTCTGGCGTCGGGTGTGTCGCCAGCAACCGGTCCCAAAGCGTCATGTGGGGGGGGTGGTGGTAGAAAGCCGCAAGATGCGCTTGATATACCCCTTCCGTGATGCCCCCGTGCTCTACCGCCCAGCGATCCGCCGCATACTCATGCGACCGCCCCAGGGTCCC
>JAJZXK010000041.1 GCA_021806565.1 Bacillota bacterium
ACGCTCGGTCCGCTGGTAGCGATGGACCAGCAGGGCGACCAAGCCAGCCGCCGCCGCGGCCAGGAGCACCGAGGCGAGCCAAAACCAGCGCGACCCGCGCATGGCGGGCACCTCCCAGGGGACGCATGCTGTGGGCACACGGTGGAACTCAGGCGGTCGGGACCGAGGTGCGACGCTCCATCTGGGCGCGGATCCGCGCGATGGCATCCAGCCCGCGCTGCCGGGCCTCGGGGGTGAGGGACTGGTCGCGAACGCGGTCCTGCTCGGCACTCCAGCGGTCCTGCTCCTGGATCCGCGCGTCCCCGAGTCGCCGCTCGCGGGCTGAGGCGGGCTCGGGCCAGTGCTCGCGGATGGCGCTGACGACGACGGCTGCTGGATCCTTGGCCGCCCGGTCCGAGAGCCAGGCCAGTTGCCGGCCAGTCTCCCCCGGATCCTCGCGCGCCCAGCGCTCGGCGGCGGCACTGGTCACGCCGACCGCGACCAGACCTGCCACGAGGCGGCGGATCTCTGGCGCCGCTACCGGGTCGGCGTCATCTGCCGCGTGGGATGCCTGGGGAGCCGTTTCCGGGGTCCAGTCCCGCTGCAACGCCGCGACCAGGAAACCACGGGGGTTGCGCACGGTGCGCACCGCAAGGGCCGCGCGCAACAAGTCGAGCTTGGCGGCGACGTACGCGGCGGTCAGGGACCGATGCCGCACGACGGCATCGATGGCCTCGGGGCGTAGGTCGTCCAGGCCGGTAACCGCACGGTATGCCGCACAGACAGCGACGGAGTCCATGGGGGCATCGGGTTGATCGGGCTCCGGCACGACCGGAGCCTGCTCACTGGCCGCCACAAGGTGGTCGGCCTGCTGCGGTGCTACGGGCTCTGGCACGGCCAGAGCGGCTTCTGGTGCTGCTACGGATCCTCGCTCCGGGAGAGGCGAAGCCCAAGGGGCAACACCCTGCGCCGGCACGGCCGGCGCAGGCTCGGGTGCGGCCGTCACGGGACGGCTGCCGGCGGGCTCCGGGTCGTCAGCCGTCACGGCGGCGCCAGCCCCACAGGGGTCGCGCGCGCCCGTGTGCACGGTACCGGATCCGGAACCAGGTACCGGACGTGTGTTGTTGCTTTTGGTTTCTTGGTTCCGGTCAGTAATTAGTAGCGGCGGGTTTTCCGTATCCGGGCAAGCCGTATCCGGGCAAGCCAGATACGGAAAAGCCGGACGTGGACACGACGCCTCAGTATCAACGGGTTCATCCACGTCCGGCTTTTCCGTATGTGGACGTTCCGCTGCGGCCGGCGCCGCCGGCGGAATGGGCTGCGGCACCTCAAAGACGACATACTCCAGGCGCGCGATCCGACCGCGTGCATCGCGCACGCGGGTGCGACGGATGTAGCCGACATCCTCCAACTCGCGCAGGCCGCTGTAGGTGGCATCGCGACCGCAGGACGATTGCTGGACGAGGTGGCGCATCATCACCTGCCAGTCGTCCGGCATGGTGAGCAGATAGCCGATAATGCCCTTGGCCGGCCACGAGAGGCGGGGGTCCCGCAGGGCGGTGTTGTTGACGATGGTGTATGGGTGCGCCTTGTCGCGAGTGACGCGAATGATGGCGCGCTCGTCCCTGTCCGCGGAGCGCGGCGGGCGGGAGCGGTCTGTCATAGCCCGTTCTCCCCTCTCGCGGCGGCGATAAGCGCCTGTCGGGCCATCGGGCCGCGACGAACCAGGACCTCGGCAGCCCCGGAGCCGCCCCGCGTCCGAGGTGCGGTGAGGTACCCGGCCGCGTACAGTTCGCGCAACGCGGCCCGCACCACGGCGGGCCCGTCCGGCGCGGCATCCACCAGGTCGCGGATCCGGAACGTGTTCGGAAACGGGCCGCAGGTGAGCAGGAACATCAGGATACCCAGGGCGGGGAATCCGAGGGCAGGACGGAGCGCGGCTGCCGCCTGGCTCGCGCGCTGGTCGCCGAGGTGCGGCAAGACCCGGATCACGGTCTCGTCTGTGAAGCATGGCGCACAGGGTCCCGAGGCCACGGATGCCCTCATGGCTCACCCTCCCGAAGTGCATGGCAAAGCCGCCCGCCAGTGAGCGGGTGACGGCTGGATCGCGTACGCCGGCTGAGATGGAGGTGTCAGTCTCGGAGGCGCGTGCCCACGGCCCCGAACAGGACCCCGGGCATGCGGGTGTGAAGGACGTGCAGCATGGCGTCCACCCGGGTAACCGCCCTGTGCGGCTCCATCAACACGGCGTCGCGACACCACAGGTCGACGTAGCTCACGAAGCGGCCATACTTGCCGTTGTGGACTATGAAGCCGGCGCCGCAGCGGCCACCAACGACGCCGCTCCAGCGGACCCCGGCCCGGCCACCGCCCCAGTGAAGCTCGACCTGGGAGCCGATCGCGGGGACGGCGGCGGCCAGGGCGCGGTGGATGACCTCGCGGGTCGGGATGGCGCCGGCAGGGAACAGGGCGCGGAAGGTCCCAACCGCCCAGGCGCCAGCAGCGGAGGCCGGCAATGCCACCGGCAGCGGCCGATAGCGGAGGGGCGTGGTGGGCGTAGACATGTGCGGGGCCTCCTTCGAGGATAAACCCAATGTGGGGCGAACCGTCGGACACGCATTCCAGGCGCGACAGTGCGCCAACGAGGCAGCGCCTGGCCGACGACGCTGCGTGCTGTCGGGGTGGACCCCAAGGGGTTAGAGTAGGGAGCAAGCAGGCCGGACGCGAAACATGCCTCCTTGCGCTTATGGACGGGTGGGAGCAAGACATTGAGAGCGGTCGCGTACTGTCGCGTATCACTGGATGAACAGGCAAGAGAGGGAGTCAGTTTATCCGCGCAGCAAGAACGCATTACTGCCTACTGCGCGTCACAAGGATGGGACCTGGTCGATGTCTACGTGGACCCTGGGTTCAGCGGCAAGGACCTGAACCGGCCTGCCCTTTCACGTGCCCTAAGTGACGCGCAGGCTAAGCGCTTTGACGTGTTCTTGGTATGGCGTCTGGACCGGCTGAGCCGGCGCCAACGGGATGTCCTCCATGTGGTTGAAGACCTCCTCGATCCGCTCGGGGTAGGACTGCGATCGATCACAGAGAGCTTCGACACAACGAGCCCTGCCGGCAAGGCGATGCTGGGCATGCTTTCGGTCTTCGCCCAACTAGAGCGTGAAACCCTTCAGGAACGGACCCGCGTCGGCAAGGCGCAGGCAGCGAAAGAGGGTCGGCGCCTTGGTCCGCCGCCCTACGGATACAGCCTCAAAGAGGGGCTTCTCGTCCCCGTCGAGCCCGAGGCATCGTTCGTCCGCGAACTGTTCCGCCAGTACGCGGATGAGGGCCTAGGGATCCAGCGTTTGGTCGAATGGGCCAACAGCCCGCAGCAACCTCGGCCAAAGAGTGGGAAGGCGTGGCATTACAATCATCTGCGTATCATCCTCACCAACGCCACGTATGCAGGGCTCCAGCCGCATAAGGGCAACAGCTATCCAGCCCGTCACGAAGCGCTCGTGCCGACCACTGTGTTCGAACATGCACAGGAGGAGTTGGCGCAACGCCGCGAGAGGCACTCGGCGCGCCAGCGCTCGGCGGACTATCTACTATCGGGCGTCGGTGCCCGCTGCGGCATTTGTGGTGCGGCGGTGCATGGACATAGGTATTGGACAAACTGGCCGCGTGAGCCGCGGCGGTACATCCGCAGCTACGTATGCAGTCGCCGTCACCCTCCATCCGGCAAGCGGCCGATGGAAGGCGAGTGCACGCTGCCGTGGATGCGTCAGGAGAAGGTCGAAACGGCTGTCGTCGACACTCTGAAGAAGTACGTGTGGGAAGAAGATTTCCTGCGGACGCAGCTTGACCGCGCATCGTCAGAAGCGAACCGCCTGGATCTCGAACGCATGCGGCAGCTTGAGTCGGTCCGGACAGAATTGGCCGATATTCAACGCCGGATCGCACGTTGGTATGACGCGTTCGAAACCGGAGCGCTGTCCCCTGAGGACCTTGCCGGCCGTACGAGGGAGCTGCGCGACCGGAAGACCGCCCTGGAGCAGTTGGCATCGGGGTTGTCTGCTCCGCAAGCGCCGCGCCGAGACGATGCGGCGGAACGAACAGTGAAGTTACTCCGGGATATGAAGCAAGTCCTGGAGACGGTGGACAGGTCCGCCATACAAGCATTCCTTAGGGAGTGCGCTGAAGCGGTCCTGGTATATCCCGACCGAGTGGAGGTCCGGTTGCTGGGCCTCTAGCCGGTGCGACCACACCAGGTTATGTTCATGATCTTCGTCCTCAGTTGGGGCCGGAAGTAGAGGGCTTCCTCCCGCACCATCGCCAGGGCGTCGCGCTGCCAGTCGCTCAACTTGGGGGCATGCCGCCACAGGTAGAGCAACAGATCAGCCCGCTCCTCCGGGCCCGACGGCGTCGCCGGAGCCGGATCGCTGGGACCGGCCCAGGGGTCCACGTGCTCCTCCAGCGCCAGGAGGCATTCCAAGAAGCCCTCCACCATCGCGGTGCCGTGCGCGAACGCATAGCCGCGCAGCCGCTGGGCATGCAGCACGGCCCGCTCGGCCACACCGCGGTCCACTCCGGCAAAGTGGGCGTTGTGGTGGAAGAAATCGGAGTGTCCCAAGACATGGGCGACGACGAACTTGTTGGTGAGCAGGTCGTTACTCTCCAGCAGAAAGGCCTGCGCCGGGTCGCTGTGAATCACCAACTCGAAGTACTTCATCAGGCCGAACTCATACTGCCGCTTCATCATGTGATACGACTTCCCGTGGGACCAATGGGAGAACCGTCCCGGCAACCCGTAGGCGGCAATCTCGAACAGGATGGTCGCCGGAACAACCTCGAAGTGCGTCGGCAGCGGATCCAGTCCCTCGCGGCGCGCCAGGTCCCAGAGTGTCTGGATGGCCTGACGCAACTGTGGCATCTCCGCGTCGCGCACGGCGGCACCTCCCCTGGGACCAGCTTCGTGCAACCGGCCCCTGCGCGGAGCCTATGCGGGGGGGGCGGCGGACGACCCCTGATCCGCACCAGGCGCCGGCAGGGAAATCGGTACGGAAAGCCAATCCCCGCCAACAACCCTGGACCCTGGATCGATGCATGCACGTCGGAGCGGGGGATGGCCATGGCGAGCAGGTCGCGGCTGATCCGGCGGACGATGACGGCGGTGGCGTGCGTTGCGAGCACCCTGGTGGTCGCCGCCTGCGGCCTGCTGCCCGCGCAGGGGGTCACGTCGCACCCGAAGTCCACGCTGCCGGTCCCCACGAGCCAGCACCTCGCGACGGTCCACGTGCATCTGGGCACCGTACTGGCCACCGTGCAGTCGGCCGGGCAGGTGATGCCGCAGCAGTTTGCGCTGGTGGGCTTCCACGCGGGCGGCCAGATCAAGACGCTGAACATGCGCAACGGTCAGATCGTCCGGCGCGGCGCCGTGCTGGCCACGCTGCACACGGGCACGCTCCCCTTTCAGATCGGCCAGCAGAAGCTCAACATCGCCCAGGAACAGATGCAGATCGCGGACCTGCGGCAGAGCGCCCAACTCTCGCCACCGGTCTCGCCGGCCCAGGCGGCCCAGCGCAGCCTGCAGTTGAAACGCGCGCAACTCCAGTTGCAGCAGATGCAAATCACACTGCGCCGTCTGCAGATCCAACTGCAACGCTTCGAGATCATCGCGCCGTTCACCGGCCGCGTCACCCACCTGAACGTCCACATCGGCTCCACGGTGGGACCGTTCGAACCGATCGCCCACCTCAGCGACGTGGCGGCCGTCCAATTCGTGGTGCACCTGCCGAACCCGACGGTGGCCCAAGAGGTGGCCCCGGGACAGGTCGTCAAACTCTCGCTGGCGTCGGCTCCTGGCCGCGGGCTCTATACGACCGTCAACTCGGTGCAGATCCCCACCTCGCAGGCGGTGGCCATCGCCAAGGCAAATCAGGGCCTGGGCGGGGCGACGGCCCCGCAGGCGACGCTCAACCCGCCCAGCGGTTTCAAACTGAAGCGCTCTGAGGTCGGGTCGGCGTTCACCGCGCGGATCACCGTGGCGCAGGCCCCCGGAGTGCTCTACCTGCCGAGCACGGCAATCCACGCCTTCAACGGCCTGGACTACGTCAACCTCTACGCCAAGGGCCAGGTCGTGCAGCGGCCGGTGCAGTTGGGGCTTGAAGGTGATGGCTACACTGCGGTGACCGCAGGGCTGCATGACGGCCAAAAGGTATTGCAGTAAGCGGAACCGGGGCGGAGGGCGCAGGGCCTCCGTCGTGGGTGAGCCTCCGCGCACCAGGCTTCGGAGGCAGCGTGGACGGCAGAGAGGAACCGCCGCAGTGCCTTGCCCAAGCGGTGGGCAACGCACTGCGCGGTGGAGACCCCTTGTGGCGCGCGGCCGCGCCACCACCCGGAAGGGTCATGCTGGAAAAGGATGTGCCTTCAGCTGCTTCAAGTTCAGTGCTGTGCACGTCCCGCGGCTCGGCGGGCCTAAGCGCCTTCGTCGTACCCGGTCGAAATACTGCCAGTACTCGAAGACCCCCATGTCCCTATCGTACCAGCCCAGCAAGGATGAAAAGACGCCCGATTCATCTCTCGCCCCAAGGCGATCGTCCTCTGGGGTCACGGCGGCCGCGGCAGGTATGTCTGCCCGGGCCGAACGGTATCCTCCCCCGCGGGGGGGTCGCCGTGCGCGGCATGCCATGCCTGGCGGTGGGGGTGGTGGGCGCCTGTCTGCTCGCGGCCGGCTGTGGTCCGTTGGCGGCGCTGACGTCGGCGGAGGTAGCCGCCTCCATCCCGGCCGCCGCGGCACCACCGCTGCGGTCGACGGAGAACCTGGGTAGCGCGATGCTGCAACTCGCATGTGACCACGCGCTCGGCGCACGCTGGCGGCTGATCGCCCGCGCCCAGGTGCAACCGGCGCCGGCCGGAGCCCAGTCGGTCTTCTACCGGATCCATGGCGTGGCCTTCGCCTTCGAACGCACCCGCGGGGGGCGGTCCGGGATCGTGCCTCAGGGAACCAACGCCGGAGCCGCACTGCTCTTGGCGTCCGGTGCTTTCGCGCTGCCGGCCGCATACTGCCAGGACATCTTCCCGCGGCCGGCCCAACGGACGACGTTCCTCGCACTGGCCGGAGCCCTGGCCTCCTGCCACAGGCCCGGCCGGCCGGCGCTGCCATGCCGTGCCCTGGGCGTGGCCAGTGCGGCGGTACGCGGCCTGCGGGCCGAACTCGGAAAATTGGGCTGAACGCCGCATGCCCCCGGCGGGTGCGGGCAGACTCCAAGCATATGCAGGCGTTCGTGGACATGTTCCGCCTACAGGTCGGCCCCCTGGCGCTCATCGTGCGGACCACGGGCGCCTACCTGGTGCTGCTGTTCGGCTTTCGTATCTTCGGCAAACGCGAACTCGGCCAGGTGACCGTCTTCGACCTGGCCATGGTGCTCCTGATCGCCAACGCGGTACAGAACGCGATGGTTGGCCCGGATACGTCGCTCTTAGGCGGCCTGATCGTGGCCGGAACGCTGCTGATCCTCAACTACTTCGTGGCCCGCCTGCAGATCCACCACCGCGCCTTGCGCAACTGGGTCCAGGGCGATCCGACCGTCTTGGTGTCCAACGGCACCTGGCATCCCCACCTCATGCGGCGCGAAGGCCTGGACAAGGAGGAGGTCGAAGCAGCCATGCGGGCGCAGGGCATCCTGTCCGTCCGCGATGTCCGGCTCGCCGTACTGGAAGCCAACGGCCACATCAGCGTGGTCTCCAAGGACACCAAGACGCTCGATGTAAAGGCACGCCGGCATCCGCGCGCCGCCGTCGACGACTGAGACTCGCCGGGAATCCCCGGCTTCCGCCGTGGGCAGGGGGCCATGACCCGCTGGTGGCGCGGCCGCACACCGGAGTGGCCGAAGGACCCTCCCATGGGCGCCGACTGGCCCTTCCTGTCCTGGGGCGCCCACTACCACCATACCTGGTGGTATCATGCACCCATTCAATCGATATCTGGTGATCGCGACGGAGGACGGCACATGACCATCGCGGGATTGGTGCCGGTATCGCTGGTCGACTATCCCGGCCATGTCGCGGTGACGCTGTTCAGTGCGGGCTGCGACCTGCGCTGCCCGTACTGCCATAACCCCGATTTGGTGACCGTCCGGCCGCAGGCGCCGGTTGACGTGGCGGACGTGCTGAACCTGCTGCGCCGCCGGCCGGCGGTGACCCATGTCTGCGTCAGCGGCGGCGAACCCACCCTGCACCGCGACCTGCCGCAGTTGCTGGCGGCGATCAAAGACCTCGGACACAGCATCAAGCTGGACACGTGCGGCAGCCGGCCAGAACGGCTCGCGCAGGTGCTGCGCGCGGGGCTGTGCGACTACGTCGCCATGGACATCAAAACGAGCTGGGACCGCTACCTGGAACTGGGCCCTGTCCCCGGGGCCACCTGCGCACGTTCGGCCGAACTGGTGCAAAGCCTCGCCCCGGACTACGAGTTCCGCACCACCGCCTACCCGGCGGCGGTCGACCATGCCGCCGTGCGCAAGATCGCCGCGGGCATCGCGGGCGCGCGCCGCTACGCCCTGCAGCAGTTCGTCGCCGGCCGCCGCCTTTTGGACGACCGCGCCGCCGCCGTCGCCCCGTACCCGGCGTCCATGCTGGAGGACTGGGCGCGCGAACTGTCTCCCCTCTTCCCCGAACCCGTCCAGGTTCGCAACACGGGAACCCCCCCCTCTTGACCCCCCCCGCCGCGCAGGCGGTCCTCCCGCACACCGCGCACCGCCGTGATGATGCTGTCGCCGGCCGGCGGTCGCCCGTTCGCTTGAAGGGCGCACCGAAGAAGGAGCGGGCAGTCCGCGATCCCGCCACCGGTCGCGAGCGCCGACAACTTCGCGTTCGAAGTCGCGCAGGGACATGCAACGCCCAGAACCACCCCGGCGGCCGCTCCTGGGGGACGGACTTCCGGCTCCGGCGCCTGGACGGCGCGGTCCCTCCGTCGCCGCAAGTCGCCGCAAGGCGACGGTCTCCTCGCGGCGTGTGGATGCATGTGGATGACGGGAGTCCGCCTGCCCCTGCCCGTCGGTCTGAGCGGACCCTCCCCCACGGTCCGTCCGCCCGTTTCAATCGAGGGGCTCGGGGTGCTACGGTGCGACCCGGCCCCGCGAGGGTGGTTCCATCGGTACCACCAGGAACCGCCTGTGTCTGCACCTGCGCCGCCCAGCGACGGGGCGCATGCATCGAGTCCGCCGGTTGGCCATGGCCCAACTGGGCCAAATCCGAGGCCGGAAGGGACGAAATCCTGGTCAGGCGGACGATGTGGAACGCCGAGCGATCGGACCGTACACATGCTTCTGACCAGGAATGCGCACTGAGCAGTCTGTTTGGTTTCACCGACTGGGACGTGGACGACCGGCCGCAGGTCGTGATCTGGGAGGCGACGCGCGCCTGTGCCCTCGCCTGCCGCCACTGCCGGGCCTCGGCCCGCCCGCGGCCGGGCCCGGACGAGTTGACGGCGGTGGAGGGGGAGAAGCTGGTCGCCCAGGTGGCGGCGGCCAAGCCCCAAACCTTCGTCATGACAGGCGGCGACCCGCTCGAGCGGCCCGACCTCTGGCACCTGATGCGCCTTGCGCGCACCCTGGGGCTGCGCCCGGCCCTGGCGCCAAGCGCCACCCCGCGCCTCACCCAGGAAGCGGTGCGGCAAGCCGCGGCCGCCGGTTGCACCGGCATCCAACTCAGCATCGACGGGGCAGACGCCAAAGAACACGACGGCATGCGGGGTCACCCGGGAACGTTCGCCCGCACGCTGGAGGCCTGTGGCTGGGTGCGAGAGGCGGGGCTCGCCCTGACCGTCGCCACGACCGTCACCCGGCACAACGTCGAGCGCATGGCGGAGATGTGCGCATTGGTCGAGCGGCTCGGCGTGGCGCGCTGGAGTGTCTTTTTCCTTGTCCCCACCGGGAGGGCGCGGGCCCAGGACATGGTTCCGCCGGCCGTGGCAGAGGCGGTGCTCATCTGGCTGCACAGCATCGCCCCTTCCGTCCCCTTCGCCATCAAGACCACCGAGGCGCCGCAGATCCGGCGGCTCGCCCTGGCCAGCGGTCGGCCCGCCCCCGGGCGCCACGGCATCGGCGACGGGCGGGGCTTCGCCTTTGTCAGCGCCACAGGCGACATCTGCCCCAGCGGCTTCCTGCCGCTGCCCGCCGGCAATGTGCGCAGCGATGATCTGCTCGCCACCTATCGCCACCACCCGCTCTTCCGCTCACTGCGCGACCCCGACGCCCTGCGTGGCGAGCGCTGCGGAGTCTGCCCGCACCGCGCCTGGTGCGGTGGATCGCGCAGCCGCGCCTATGCGGTCAGCGGCGACCCCCTGGGAGACGACCCCCTGTGCCTCTACGAACCTCAACCCGCCGCGAGGGGGGAATCGGCATGCTGAGCCTCACACGACTCCTCGGAGGCCCGCCGCCGGCGGAACGGGATCTGCGCTACGGCCCGGGCGCCGGCACGCGAGGGGCGGGCGCCCTGCCGGACACCGGACCGGTCGTCGTCTGGAATTGGACGCGCCAGTGCAACCTGAGCTGCGCCCACTGCTACGCCAGCGCCGTACGCCACCGGCCGGCCGGGGAACTCGACGGGCAAGAGGCGCAGCGCCTGCTCGCCCAGTGCGCCGAACTCAAGGTCCCAGCCCTGCTGCTTTCTGGCGGAGAACCCCTGGTGAGGCCGGACGCGCTGGAGTTGTTGGGCCAGGCGGACCGGCTCGGACTGCGCTGCACGCTGTCGACCAACGGCACGTTGATCGACGGACCGCGGGCGCGCGCCCTGGCCCAGGCACGGGTGCGCTACGTCGGGGTGAGCATCGACGGCCCGCCAGAGGTCCACGACCACTGGCGTGGCCGTCAGGGGGCGCACGCCCGCACCGTCGCCGCCATCCGTCGGTTGCGCGACGAAGGGGTACCGGTCGGGTTGCGCTTCACCCTGCACCGCGACAGCCTGCAACACGTGCCATACCTGCTGGACCTAGCAGAGCGTGAGGGCGTGCGCCGGGTCTGCCTCTACCACCTCGTACCGGCCGGACGCGGCGCCGACCTGCAGTCGATGGCCCCGACCCGACCGGCCATCCGCGAATGCCTGACGGCCCTGATCCTGCGAGCCCGGCGCTGGCTCGACGAGGGCCGGGACATCGACCTGCTCACCGTCGGCAACCACTCCGACGCCGCCTTCGTGTATCTGTGGCTGGAGGACCACGCGCCACAGCGGGCGGCCGCAGCGCTCACGCTGCTGGAACGCAACGGCGGCAACCGCTCCGGAGTCGCCCTGCTCGCCGTCGGTCCAACCGGCGACGTGCAGCCGGACCAGTTCTCGCGCAGCATCCTCCTGGGCAACGTCCGCCAGGAGCCGCTCGGCACCATCTGGCGGCAGGCCCCCGCGCTGGCGGAACTGCGCGACTCGAGGCAGCAGCGCGTCGGCGGACGCTGCGCTTCCTGCGCCTGGTTCCGGATCTGCAACGGCAACCTGCGGGCGCGCGCCGCCGCCGCCGGCGATCCATGGGGCGAGGATCCCGGCTGCGTGCTGGAGGACACCGAACTGACCCGTCCGGTCGCGGCGGCCATGGGCTGAGGCGAGCCGCCGCCGCATTGCCCCCCGAGGCGAGGCCCGCCGCGGTCATCGGTGGGCCTCGCCGTCGTCGGAGCGCGGGAAGAAGCGGCACAGGGCCGGATAGACATCGCGCCGTTCGCGGATGGATGCCGCGATGAAGCCCTCCTGTTGGATGTCAGCCAGTGCCGTCCACAGCGGGGAGGTGTAGCCGCCCTCGGCCACCTCGGCATAACCGACCTGCGCCCGCCGCCCCATCAACTGCCGCACCAGGTCGACACAGAGGCGGTTGTCGCTCTCGCCCCAGTTGTCCCCGTCCGAGAAGTGGTACACATACAGATTCCAGCGCGCCGGCGCAAAGCGCTGGGCGGCCACGTCCAAGGCCAGGCGGTAGGCCGAACTCACCCGGGTACCGCCGGACTCCGCCAGGTGGAAGAAGTCGTGCTCCTTCACCTCGCGGGCATCGACGTGGTGCGTGAGGAAAACGACCTGCACCGCGTCGTAGCGTGTGCGCAGGAAGCGCACCATCCAAAAGCAGAGGCTGCGCACGATCGCCTTCTTGAACTCGCCCATGCTTCCGGAGACATCCCGCATCAGCACCACCGCCGCGGAGGTGCCGGGCAGCGACTCCTCCCGCCAGGAACGGAATCGCAGGTCGTCGTCGAGCCACGGCCCGACCCGGGGCAGGCCGTCCCGAGCGTGGCGGCGTAGATTGGCCCGCAGGGAACGGCGCAGGTCCAGACCGGACATTGGCCCGACCCTGCGTACCTGTGCGGGCCGCAGGTGGTACGCCTGCTCCTGGCCGTCCGGCAGCGGGCGCAACCGCGGCAACTCCATGCCGGCGAACACCAAGTCCTCAAGGGTGTCCAGGGCGACCTCCGCCTCCAGCACATCCCCGCCGGCATCCTGGCCGGCGCCCGTCCCGCCGCCGGCCCGCCCGTCCGCGGCGCCGGCCTGGCCCAACACCTGCCCGGTGCGCGTCTTGCCGTCGCCCTGCGCCACATGAGGCTGTCGTTGATCGTCAAACCGGAAGCGATACTCGCGCAGGGACCGCATCGGTACGCGCACGACCGCCTTGCCGCCGGAGATGATGGCCGTGTCCGTGACGATGTCTTCGATGTGCGCCAGAATCGCCTCGCGCACCTTGGCCTCGTGCCGGGCCTGATCCGCCGGCCCCTTGCGCTGCAGCGACCAGTCCCCCTGGGAAACGCCCATCATCTGCGGTCCGCGCAGGCCCCGCCGGCACCCGCGGCGGACCTTGCCTCCCCCACCCGCCCTCGTGCCGAATGGCCGACCCGCGGCGGCGCATACGGTGGGACACGGGTATGGAACCGTTGTATGCCGACCAAGCCCCGCGCGATACGTGGGGGCGGCCCCTGCGCGCATCCTCAGCGGGTGACGGCGGCGGCCGCCGCCAGGGTGCGCACTGCCCCGGTCTGCGCAAGTTGTGGCAGCAGGGTGGACGGTTGCGGCGCAGGGCCGGCCCAGTTCGAACCGAACAGGCCCTGGGCGGACCGGTCATGCGTCCAGGCGAGTTGCGCGTTGCGGCGCAGGGCAGCCCGCAGACCCGGCACGCCCCCGGCGCGGGCCAACAGGACGAGGTTGTCGGCCAGAACCCCGTTGAACTCGGCCTGCGGGACGAACGCCCCATCCGACTGGACCATGTGGTGCAGGACGTACTCCGCAGTCTTCCGGGCGTCGGCGAGGTACGTCCGGCGGCCGGTGACCCGGTATAACAGCACGCCCGCGCCGATGAAGGTGCCCTGATTGTATGTCCAGGCGCCGCCCTGCAGCATTCCGGCCGCGTTGACGTTATCGGCGACAAAGCCCGAGGAAAGCACGAGGGTCTTCTTCTCCCACGCGTAAATGCGCTCTGCGAAGCGCAGATCGCCGGCCTGATGGGTCGCCTGATAGAGGCGCACCGCCAACTCGGCCACCGGCCCGTTGGAACAAGCGTTGCGCGTCAGACGGCGGTCGTTCCAGTAGATCCCGCCGACCGCCTGGTCCCAACCCGTGCGCTCGTACGCCAACACCGCCTCGGCGCGCCGCAGGTACACAGGATTGTGCGTCAGCCGCCAGGCCCCGACCAGATCGAGCCCCACCCAGGCGTTGTCGTCGAAGTACTTCGTCGCGCCCGCGCCCGGAGAGACGGTGGGCGCGTAGGCCGGCGGGTTGGCGCCTGCGTCCCAGAAGCCCTGCAGACCGTTGGCGAGGGTGCGCACCAGCGGCAGTTCCGCCCGCCCACCCGGTAGGCCTGCAACGTCCTCGGCGGCGGCCAGGGCCCAGGAGTAGCCCCAGAGGTACGCGTAGGGGCCCTGCCAACGCGTGGCGGACCCACTGCTGGTGTTGGCGTACTCCACCGCCTTGCCGCGGTAGTATGCCGCTTGCATGGAGTTCAGCGCGCTATGCGCCCGGGCCGCGGCGGCCGCCTTGGCCTGGTAGTACGCGGCCCCGATCCCGACCCCGACCCCCGCCACCAACGCCAGGGCAAACCAAAGCCGCCTCCGGCCGGAGCCCGCGGCCATCCGCAACTGCATCCCCACGCCTCCGTATCGCCGGAGCTCGTCTGGAAACCGGCTCTGGTGTGGCGGGCACCGGACTGAAACGCGGGTGGGCCAGACGGCCCGGCCGCTGGTCCACACCACTTGCCACGGAAGATTCGCCGCGCAGCCCGCATTTCCATGCCGCGCCCCGCGAAACGTCGCGGGCGCTCAGTCCCACTTCAGGACGGCACTGCTCTGGTACTCCGTCACCCGGCTCTCAAAGAAGTTCTTCTCCTTGCCGAGATCGATCGTCTCGCTCATCCACGGGAAGGGATTGGGCGAGTGGTAGGTGGCGGCGAGACCGATGCGCTCCAGGCGGCGGTCCGCTATGTACTGCACGTAGTCGCGGAACATGTCGGCGTTCAGGCCGAGGATGCCCTCCGGCAGCACGTCGCGAGCGTAGGCGATCTCCAGTTCGACAGCCTGGGCGATGCGTTGCCGCACCCGCGCCTGAAAGGCATCGCTCCAGAGTTCCGGGTGCTCCTCCTTGATGCCGTTGACCAGATCAATGCCGAAGTTGAGGTGGACGGTCTCGTCGCGCAGGATGTACTGGAACTGCTCGCCGATGCCGGTCATGAGGTTGCGCCGGTGGAGGCTGAGCATCATCGCGAAGCCGGAGTAGAAGAACAGCCCCTCCATGATGATGTAGTAGCCGATCAGGTTGTCCAGCAGTGTCTGCGCGCCGGCGAGCGTCGCCGTGGTGAAATCGGGCCGCAGGATGGCGGCGGTGATCTCCATCTCGAAGTCGTCCTTGGCCGTGATCGCCGGCACCTCGCGGTACATGTTGAAGACCTCGCGCTCGTCCAGGCCGAGGCTCTCGACGATGTAGTGGAAGGTGTGGGTGTGGACCGCCTCCTCGTAGGCTTGGCGCAGCAGGTACTGCCGGCACTCGGCGTTGGTGATGTGCCGGAAGATCGCCAGAATGATGTTGTTGGCCACCAGACTCTCGGCCGTCGCGAAAAAGCCCAGGTTGCGCATCACCACGAGCCGCTCTGCCGGTGTCAGCCGGGTGGAACGCCACAACTCGATGTCCCGGCCCATGGGCACCTCGCTGGGCAGCCAGTTGTTGGCGCAGCCGTTGAGGTAGTGCTCCCATGCCCACTTGTACTTCAGCGGCATGAGCTGGTTGACGTCCACCTCCTCGCAGTTGATCAGACGCTTGTCCCTGGCTTCAAACCGTCCGGTCGTCCCGATCGTCATCGCCGTACCCCCTGACACCCGATCTTGGCGCTCCAGCGCGGACAACCCGCCCCGGCCGCTATTGGCAGGCCTCGCAATCCGGCTGGTCCAGGGCGCAGGCCTTGGTTGCCGCGGTCGTCGCGACCGGGACCGGCTGCGGCGCGCCCTCGGACTCCGATTCGGCCTCGCGCCGCACGGCGATGCGGCCGGAGGCGCTCTCAGACTTCATCCAACGCGGCTGCAACCCGCGGGCGTTGATGTCCAGCGTGGATTTCTCCACCTGCGTCGCGCTGAGGCTGCGCAGGTAGTAGGTGGTCTTCAGCCCGAGGCTCCAGGCCTCGAAATACATGTCGCTAATCGCCCGGCCGCTGGGCTGCCCCACATAGAGGTTGAGCGACTGACCCATGTCGATCCACTTCTGGCGCCGCGCCGCCCCCGCCACCAGCCAGTGCGGCTCGATCTCGAAGGCGGTGCGGTAGCGTTCGCGCAACTCGGCGGGAACACGCTCGATCTCCAGAAGCGAGCCGTCATAATACTTCAGATCGTCCAGCATGCGCTGGTCCCACAGCCCGGCGCGCTTAAGGTCGGCCACCAGATACTCGTTGATCACGGTGAACTCACCGGAGAGGTTGCTCTTCACATAGAGGTTGCGGTAGTTCGGTTCGATGGACTGGCTGACGCCGGTGATGTTGGCGATCGTCGCGGTCGGGGCGATCGCCATCGTGTTGCTGTTGCGCATGCCGTGCTTGGCGACGGCCCAGCGCACCACGTCCCAGTCCATCGTCGTGCCATCGTCGACGCCCAGCGGCCGGCCGCGCTCCTGCGCCAGCAGGCGCACGGTGTCGATGGGCAGCAGGCCGCGGTCCCACTTCGATCCGGCGTAGCTGGCGTACGGGCCGCGCTCTTGCGCCAACTGCGTGGACGCGAGGATGGTGTAGTAGGAGACGGCCTCCATGCTCCGGTCGGCGAAGTCCAGCGCCGCTTCGGAAGCCGCCGGGATGCCGAGCGCATACAGGGCGTCCTGGAAGCCCATGATCCCCAGACCGACCGGCCGGTGGCGGCGGTTGGAGCGCTCGGCCGCCTCGACCGGGTAGAGGTTGAGGTCGATGACGTTGTCGAGCATGCGCATGGCCACGCGCACCGTCTCGCTCAGCCGCTCCATGTCCAGTTCACCTTCGCGGACGTGGTCGACGAGGTTGACCGAACCGAGGTTGCAGACGGCGATCTCCTCGGTGTTGGTGTTCAGGAGAATCTCGGTGCAGAGGTTGGAACTGTGCACCACCCCGACGTGGTCCTGCGGGCTGCGGATGTTGGCCGGATCCTTGAAGGTGATCCAGGGGTGTCCGGTCTCAAAGAGCATCGAGAGCATCCTGCGCCAGAGTTCCGTGGCGCGCACCCGCTTGAAGTTGCGCACCCGGCCGGCATCGGCCTCCGCCTCATAGAACGCGTATCGCTCCGCAAACGCCCTGCCGTAAAGGTCGTGCAGGTCCGACACCTCGTCCGGGCTGAACAGGGTCCAGGGTCCGTCCTCGGCCACGCGCTGCATGAAGAGGTCCGGCACCCAGTTGGCGGTGTTCATGTCATGCGTGCGGCGGCGCTCGTCGCCCGTGTTCTTACGCAATTCGAGGAACTCTTCGATGTCCAGGTGCCAGGTCTCGAGATAGGCGCACACGGCGCCCTTGCGCTTACCGCCTTGGTTGACCGCCACCGCCGTATCGTTGGCAACCTTTAGAAAGGGGATCACGCCCTGGCTCTTGCCGTTGGTGCCGCGGATGTGGCTGCCCAGGGCCCGCACCGGCGTCCAATCGTTACCCAGGCCGCCGCTCCACTTGGAGAGCATGGCGTTGTCGTGGATGCCCTCGAAGATGGCATGGAGGTCGTCGGCGATCGTCGTCAGGAAACAGGAAGAAAGCTGCGGGTGGCGGGTACCGGAGTTGAAGAGCGTCGGGGTGGACGAACAAAAGCGGAGCGTGGAGAGCATCTCATAGAACGAGATTGCGCGCTCCTCCGGCCGGTCCTCCTCCAGGGCCAGACCCATGGCCACGCGCATCCAGAAGGACTGCGGCAACTCCAGGCGGCGGCCCTCATGGTGAATGAGGTAGCGGTCGTACAGCGTCTGCAGACCCATGTAGCGGAAGGCCAAGTCGCGCTGCGGCCGGATGGCGGCGGAGAGCCGCGCCAAGTCGAAGCGCTCCAGGCGCGGATCCAGGGAGCCGATCGCCACCCCGCGGTGGATGTAGGAGCGGAAGTGGTCGCCATACGTACCCTGGACGTCGCGATACTTCAACGGCAGACCGGTCGCCTCGGCATAGATCGTGTCCAACAACAACCGCGCCGCCACGAAGGCATAGGCCGGCTCGCGCTCGATGCGGGTGCGGGCCGCCAGAATCTTGGCCTGATCGAGGTCGCGCACGGAGATCCCGGGGTACAGGCTCGTCAGGGTGTCCTGGTAGACACCCTCCGCCTCGGAACGACTCACCAGGTCGCCGCAGGCTTCGAGGATGTCGTGCTTGAGCACCGAACGCTCAAGCAGCACGGTCTGCCCCTCGTCGTTCAGCACCCGCAGCCGCTCACCCTCGCGCCGCTGGGCGCGCGCCTCGCGATACAGGATATAGCGGCGCGCGACCGCGAACTCCCCGGCCGCCATCAGGCGCCGTTCCACCTCGTCCTGGATCTCCTCGATGTGCACCGGCCGGCCTTCGGCGGTCTCCTCAAGCCGGGCGATCACCGATGCGGCCACATCGGCCACCTTGCCGTCGGGTTCGAGCCCCAACGCGTCCGGATAGGGACACCCCAGTTCGGCCCGGAAGGCCATCTCGATGGCATGTCGGATCCGCGAGCCGTCGAAGTCCACCTGCCGCCCGTCCCGCTTGATCACCGAGCGCAACGCCGCCATCCGCGACTCCCCCTCCCGCAGCGCGGGCCTGCGTCCCCACCCTGGAACGCCCTACGCACAGGATATGGGGTCATGGACGGGCTCGCAACGACTAGATATAGATCCTCCCCGGCGTGGGCTCGCGCCTGCGCCGGATCGGCGGCGTCAGGGACACCGCCAAGCGCCCCTGGGGGCCAGGCACATCCGCCGGCCGCCGCCTTGAGTCGGACCGCCCGGCCCACCAGGGGCGCTTGTGGCGGGGAGGCTGCGCAGGCAAGCCCCGGGCGGTACACTGGCGCCATGAGGCAATGGTCGTCCATCGCCCTGGCCGCGTCGCTGGCACTCACCCCAGTCGCCACGGCCGCTGGCGGGCCCGTCTTCGTCTGGCACATCCCGCCGGCCGGGCCGATCGCCCTACCCGGCCCGCAGGCGCCCTTCGTCGTCTACACCCGCTTTCCGCGCGGCCGCAACCTGCAGTATTTCATCCTGCCCATGACCGCGGGTGAAACGCTGCGCCTCTCCGTCCTGGTGCCGGCCGGCCTCCCAGGGCCGCAGTTGACGGTCGTCACGCCGGCCGGTTCCCAACTGTCCTTCGCGGCGCGACGCCATCCGGAGCACCTGTGGCTCGGGATGCTGCCGCTACGGCGCACCGCCTCGTACCCGTATACGGCCGGGGTGGCCGGCACCTACATCCTGGCGCTGCAGCCGGGAGCGGGAGCGGTCCGCGAACCATACGGCATCCAGGGCGGCGGCGGAAGCGCCGGAGTATTGCCCCACACCCTGGGAAGGGCGGCCGGGACGGCCCTGCTGCGGGCGCCGCTGACCTGGCTGCAGACCCTGCTGTGGCGACTCAGTTGAGGCCGCGTCTCGCCGGGCGGCACGGGATGTCGGAGGAAAGGCGGGTGGAAAGCCGGTGACGTTGACGTCCCCGCTGATCCAAACCGGATTCGCCCTGGCGGGCACGCTCTTGATCTATGGCCTGAGCTGGATCGTTGCCCGGGGCATCCTGCGGCTGGTCGGAAGCGAGAGTCGCCCATGGGCCGCCGGCCTGCCCTGGACCTGCCTGCAGTTGTATCTGGTGGTGGGGTTGCTGGCGAGCGGGGCGCTGTCGACGGGGGGATTCGGCCTCGCGGCGGTGCTGATGGCGACCGGGGCGGCATCGCTTGGCATGGCGTTGGTTCGGCTGCGGCGGCAGCCGTGGCGGGCGCGGGTGTTCCTGCTCGCCTGGGCCATCCCCTGGCTGGGGGCCCTGGCCTACATCGCCCTGTGATCCGCGCCGCTCCGCCCGGCGGCCACCCCTCTGCGCAAGGGGCGGGGCGGCCGCCGGGCTCCACCACATCGACTCAGGGCCGGAAATAGCCGAGGCCGCGCACGTGGTCGACGGACTTTCGCACCCGCTCCACATACTGCTCGCGGCTGAGCTTCTCGCCCTTGACCCCCTCGATCTCCATCGTGCAGGGGCCGTCGAAGCCGATATCCACCAGGCGCTTCAGGATGTACTGGAAATCAACGACGCCCTCCCCGAGCGCCGGGAAGTCCCAGCTGCGAAAACCGCCGCCGGTGTCCTTGAGGTGGACGCCGGCGAGATACGGCACGGCCTGGTCGAACTCGGCGCGACCATCGCACCGTTCGTTGTAAAAGTAGACGTTCGCCGGATCCCAGTTGATCCGGACATGCGGGTGGTCGACCGCCCGCATCGTCACCGCCGCAACCGCGCCGCTGGTACCAAGGTCGGGATGGGTCTCCAGCATCACCGTCACCCCGTGCCGGCCCGCCGCGTCCCCGACCCGGCGCAGGGCGTCGTAGGCGGTCTCGAGGCTGAGCTTGCCCGCATGGGCGCTGGTGAAGATGCGAGTGGAACCGAACTGCTCCCGCACCCGGCGCGCCGCCTCGTCCATGCGCTCGGGCAGGTCCACGTCCCCGAGATCCACGGCCACCTGCATCGAGCCGACGGACAAGCCGTGCCGCTGCAGGTCTTCCTGCACGCGTGCCGCGTTCTCCGCTTTCGGCATCGAGATCTCCACGAAGCGCACTCCCCACTCCGCAAGGTGCCCGTACGCCTCGTCGCCCGCCTGACCAAAGGACGCCGGCCGACAGGAAAGGAACATCGCGCCGCCCGGCGCACCTTTGGATCCACCATTTTCGTCCGCCGCAAGGACTGGACCGCTCTTACCGCCCCACCCCATCGCGCATCGCCTCCCAAATTGCGCGGCGCCGTAGCGTCCGCCCACCGCCGCCGGTCTCCGGCTTCGTTGGCCAGACCCAATCGCCTGCCGGGACGGGACCTGCGCCGAGTCCCTGGCGCGTCCACCGCGAATCGTGCCACAATGGACATGTAGGGGGGCTGGCGGGTGCACCGCGACGCACCGCCGCCTGCCCGAGGAAGGGGTCACCGAATGCGCAGCGACAGCGATTTTGCCGTAGGGGTCCTGGTGGGCGGCTTGGTGGGCGTCCTGGTCGGACTGCTGCTCGCGCCGGCGCCTGGCGAAGAGACGCGGCGCGTCCTCGGCCAGCGGGCCTCCGACGCCGGCGGGCGCGTGCGGACGGGCGCCGTCGATCTGGCGGATCGGGTCCGGACCGGTGCCGTCCAGGTTTCCGGCCGCGCCGCCGACTCGGTGCAGGACGCCACACGCGTGGTCCGCCAGCAGGTGCAGTCCCTGTTGCACACCGCCCAGGAGTCGGTCGAGGAAGCGGTCGAGGCCTTGAACCCCGACGGCACCGCCGGGACCGGCCCGGAGGCGCTGCAAGGCTCGGAAGGCTGATGCCGACCGCGGCGGCAGACACCCTCAGCATCGCGGTGGCCCTGATGGCGCTCATCCAGTTGGCATGGCTCATCGTAGGCGCCATCGTCGCCCGTCGCCTGATGGGCGAAATGACCGCGCTACGCACTGCGGCGGCGGAGGCCTCCGCCAAGGTGCAGCAGTTGACGGAGCGGCTGGAATCCCTGGCCGCCGACGCCGGCGGCGCCGTCGCCCAAGCCCGCGCGGCGGCGGAACAACTCGGGGCGGTGGCCGGCGCGGGCCGCCGTCTGGTCGAAAGCGCCCTGGGCAAGGCGCTGTGGCGCAAACTCGCATCCAATCCGCGTCTGGCCCGCGTCCTTGGAGGAAGTGGCGCCCTCTCACCGACCACGGTCGCCAGCGCGGCCAAGTTGGCGGTGGGGGTCTGGCGTGCGGTTGCCGCTAGGCGCAAGGCCCGGCGAGGGGCGCGACCGGAGCCGACCCCCGGTTCGGCAGCCGCCCGGCCGGTGCTGCGAACCGGTCCGGTGCGGCGGGCCGACGCGCCGCCGGCCGCTACTCCCCCCACACCATCAGCGTGAAGACATCCAGCTTCATCATGTCTTCCTCGCTGCTGCGCACCAACAGGGTGCCGTCCAGGTAGGGCTCGGTCGGTGAGAGTTCACCGCGAAAGATGGCGGCCAGGGTATCGGCGTCCCCCTGCAGGGCGATCTCCGCCTGCGACGGGTCGGGGGCGGCGACCCAGGCCGCCCTCCCCGCCTCGACGCGCAGACCGTGCACCCAACCGGCGTCCAGGGCCACGATCCGCAAGGTGCGGTCCCAGCCCTGGGTCATGCGCGCCAAGTCAGGACTCGCGTTGAAGCGCTCGGCGAAGCGCTCCAGAACTCCCTGCATCGCATCTGCCGCCACCACTCCTGTGATCCGCTCCTCTCACACATGGGTCGCATACGGAGCTCACGGTCGGTCTCCGACCAGAGCCGCTACTGCGCGGACGGCAGCGGACTGATCAGGCGCGGTGCCCCCCGCAACCTCCCTTGCCGCCAGCGAACCCCGCAGTGCCTCGGGGAGTCAACCGCTCCCGCCGGCCGCGCCGGCGAGGTCCAGCACCTCGGGGCGGTAGTCCAGCGCCCGCAGCAGCGACTCGAAGTCCTCCGGCCCGACCGTCTGGGGCTGGCGGCCGAGCACCGCCAGCATCGCCGCCTCCAGGGCGTTGGTCCCCAGAGAACGGCCGTCCACGATGGGGGTCGTGGTACACAGCCAGCGCACACCGCGCGCCGCCAGGTCGTCGCGGTCGGCGCGCGTCGTCGTATTGGTCACGATGGCCTTGCCGTCGAGGCGCGCCGGCAGGTAGCGCCGGATCAAGTGGAAGTCCCCCGCGATCACGTCGGCCTGCGCATACTGCTCCGGGAAGCGCTCCTGGGAGGGTTGCTCCTGTGCCTGGCCCGTCGGATACAGCAGGCGCACCGGCAGGCGGGTGATCTCACGCGCCAGCTTGCGGGCGATGCGCCGCAGATCCTCCAGCGACGTGATCGGATACGGGATGCCGGCCCCGAACATCAGGTCCCCGTACACGACGCGCCCGCCGGCCGCCTCCAGCGCCACGGCCATGCCGTAGCGGTCCAGCGCCGAAACCATCAGCACCGGCGCCGCCTCCAGAGGAAAGGGCCCGTGCGCCGCGAGCCAGCGGATCGCGGCCGGCTCCAACGTGGCCTTCAACCCGGAACCGTCGACGACGGGTGTCCGGGTGGCCGCCCGCATCAGCCGCTCGCCGTCGGCAACGACGTAGCGGTCACCCGCGATGTACAGGTAGACGTCGAGCCCGCCCAGGCCGATGGCGTCCGCATTGCCGTCCAGGGCGGCGATGCGCCGCTCGGCCTCCTCCACGTCACCGTCGCATCCCTGGCGCTCGATGCGCACCACCCGATCCAACAGCCGCAGCATCCCCTGGTAGTCGCGCCTCCGGCTGCCCAGGCTCACCGAAACGACCCGCGGAGCGTCACCCATCGCATGCACCATCCCCCGCCCGCCGGTCGCCGCGGCACGGCCCCGGCGCTCTGCAGCAGCATGCGGCACCCGGCTCAGTTCTCCGGCTGCCGGAAGCGGATCCCCGCGATCTCGCGCACCACTTCGTCGCCGCCGTCCACGCGCAGGGCCGCTCCGACCTGCAGCGCCCTGCCCTCCCGCTCGAACAGCACCTCGACCGGCCGCGGCCCCGGGTGGGCACGCAGCACCGCGACCAGGCGGTCCAATCCGGGCTGGTCGGCAACGGTGGGCACGCACACCCGCAAGGGCGGGGGCGATTCGCTGGCGGCCGCCTCCGCCGGGCGGCCGGCGGGTATAACCGCCGACGGCCTAGTCGCGGGCGGCGGGACGGCGGGCGGCACCTCCCCCCGCATGAAGGCGTCCGCCGCTACGGCCGCGGCCACCTGGGCGGATGGTCCGTCCAAGAACGACTCGACCTCGTCGGCCACCACCGTGACCTCACCGCGGCTGTCGCCGGCATCCTCTCCGTCTTCGGCCTCCGCCGGCCGCCGTTCGCCCCTCCAGGATACCTTACCGCGCAGCAGCACCATGCGGTCGACCGCCACAAGCTCCTTGTCGATCTGCCCGAACAGCGTGGGAAACAGCACGACCTCGACCGACCCGGTCAGATCCTCCAGCGTGAGAAAGGCCATCGGGTCACCCTTCTTAGTAGACGTGCGGCGCAGCGCGGTCACGATACCGCCCACCGTGCACCGGTCGCCGTCGGAGCGGTCCTGCAGGCTCTGAACGCTGTTGGTGCGCAGCCGCAGGTCCTCGACCAGCGGCTCCAGGGGATGGCCCGAGATGTAGAGGCCGAGGACCTCCTTCTCCTGCGCCAACAGGTCGCGGGTTTCGAACTCCGGCACCTCGGGCAGGTGGTCGGCGACGTCCGCCTTCAACGCCGGATCGCCTGGCCCCAGCAGGTCCAGCAGGCTGCGCTGGCCGCGCGCCGCGTCGCGCGCGCGCTGATGTGCCGCCTTCATCGCGTCGTCCAGACCCGCCAGCAACCTGGCCCGGGCGGCGCCCAGTGAGTCGAAGGCCCCGGCGCGGATCAGGCTCTCGATCGAACGGCGGTTGCACACCTTGAGGTCGACGCGGCGGCAGAAGTCCGTCAGCCCCTGGAAGGTCTCCCCTTCGGCCCGAGCGGCCAGGATGGCGTCCACGGCCGCCCCGCCGACGTTCTTGACCGCACCCAACCCGACCCGGATCGTCCCGGGGCGAGCGCCGTTCCGCGCCCCGGGGTCCACCAGGTCGGTGAAGTCGGCCCGGCTCTCATTGACGTCGGGTGGCAGGACGGCGATGCCGAGCCGGCGCGCCTCCGCGATGTACAGGGCGGCGGAGTCCTTCTTGTTGGTCTTGCCGCCGGCCATGGAGGTCAGGAGCGCGGCCATGTATTCGACGGGGAAGTTAGCCTTGAGGTACAGGGTCTGGTAGGCGACGTAGCCGTAGGCGGCGGAGTGCGCCTTGTTGAAGCCATACCCGGCGAACTTCTCGATCTGGGCGTAGAGTTCCGAAGCCAGTTCCGCGGGGTGGCCATTGCCCACGCAGCCCTCGCGGAAGCGGACCCGGTACTTCTCCATGAGCTCGTGATCCTTCTTGCCGATGGCGCGGCGCAGCATGTCCGCCTCGCCGAGGCTGAAGCCCGCCATGCGCGCCGCGACCTGCTGGACCTGCTCCTGATAGATCATGATCCCGTAGGTATCGCGCAGAATCGGCTCCAGATCCTGGTGCGGATAGGCGGGATCGCCTCCGTGCTTGGCCTTTAGGTACAGGGGGATGTTCTCCATGGGGCCGGGCCGGTACAGGGCGCTGGCGGCGATGATGTCCTCGATGTTGGTCGGCCGCAGGCCGCGCACCAGGTCCGTCATCCCGGAGGACTCGAACTGGAAGACGCCGACCGTGTGTCCCTCGGCCAACATGCGGAACGCGGCCTCGTCGTCCAGGGGCAGATCGTCCACGTCCAGGGGCGTGCCGCGGCGGGCCTCGACCCGTTTGCGGCAATCCTCGATGACGGTCAGGTTGCGCAGTCCGAGGAAGTCCATCTTGAGCAGGCCGAGCTTCTTGCACTGCTCCATGTCGAACTGGATCGCCGGCCGGCCGTCCTTGGTCCGCATCAGGGGCACGAGGTCCGCAAGCGGCTGGGGAGCGATGACGACCCCGGCGGCGTGCACCGAGGCATGGCGCGGCGTGCCCTCCAGCAGCTTGGCCACATCGACCAGTTCCCGCACCCGCCCGTCGCGCTGCGCCAGATCGGCCAACTCCGCCCCGGGCTGCAGGGCGGCCGCCAGGGACACGTCGACGCCCTCCGGCACCAGCTTGGCGATGCGGTCCGTCTCCGCCGGAGCCATACCCAACGTCCGGCCCACATCCCGGATAACCGCCCGGGCTCCCATCGTGCCGAAGGCGGCGATCTGCGCGACGCAGTCGGCCCCGTACCGCCGCGCCACATACTCGATCACCTCGCCGCGCCGCTCGAAGCAGAAGTCGATGTCGATATCCGGCATCTCGACGCGTTCGGGGTTGAGGAAGCGCTCGAAGACCAGATTGTAGCGCAGGGGGTCGATGTTCGTGATCCCGAGCACGTAGGAGACCAGGCAGCCAGCGGCCGAACCGCGGCCCGGACCGACCGGGATGCCGTTGCGCCGCGCGAAGTCGCAGAAATCCCAAACGATGAGCAGGTAACCCGAAAAGCCCATCCGCTCGATCATGTCAAGCTCGTAGTCCATCTGCCGGAGCACCTCGGCCGACGCGCTCGGGTAGCGCCGTGGCAAGCGTTCTTCACACAGCTGGCGCAGATAGCTGCCGGCGGTGTGGCCCTGCGGCAGTTCGAAGCGCGGCAGCAGGTACTTGCCGAACTCGAACTGCAGGTCGCACTGCTCCGCCACCGCCACGGTGTTGGCCAGGGCCTGCGGCAGTTCGGCAAACAGCGCCGCCATCTCCTGCGGCGACTTGAGGTAGAACTCCTCGGTGGGAAAGCGCATGCGCTTGGGGTCGTCGAGGTTGGCGGCCGTCTGGATGCACAACAGGACATCGTGGGCGCGGGCATCCCCCCGCCGCAGGTAGTGGGCGTCGTTGGTCGCCACCAGGTCGAGGTCCAGCCGCTGGGCCATGGTCACCAGTTGGCGGTTGACCTGCAACTGCTCGGGGATGCCGTGGTCCTGCAGTTCGAGGAAGAAGTGCTCCTTGCCGTAGATCTCGCGGTAGAAGCCCGCCGCCGCCTCCGCCTCCGCCAGGCGTTCCTGCAGCAGCAACTGCGGCACTTCGGCCCCCAGACAGGCGGACAGCGCCGTGATCCCCTCGGCATGGGACGCGAGCAGTTCGCGGTCCACCCGCGGTTTGTAGTAGAAGCCCTCCAACTGCGCCCGGCTCACCATCCGCACCAGGTTACGGTAACCGACCGCGTCGCGCGCCAGCAGGACGAAGTGGTAAGGGTCCTTGTCCAGTTGGCCTTCTTTCTCGAGCCGGGAGCGGGGAGCGACATAGACCTCGCAACCGATCAGCGGTTTGATGCCGACCTTGCCGCAGGCCTGATAGAAGTCGAGCACACCGTGCATGGCGCCGTGGTCGGTGATGGCCAGCGCCTTCATGCCCAATTCGGCAGCCCGCTCGGGCATCTCGGCGACCCGGCAGGCCCCGTCCAGCAGACTCCACTGGCTGTGCTGATGCAGGTGGACAAAATCCAGGGCGGTAGCCAAAGCCGATGCGCCCCCCCGATGCCGCCCGGACCCGGCGGCGGCCCCGGAGGTGGCGCGACGGCGTTCCGCAGGACGGCCATCCTGCTTTCGACGCCCCCGCCGCCGGCCCTCCCGTGAAAGGCGCCGGCGGGCACGACGCGGGGGTGGATGGAGCCACCCCCGCCAGGCGCGTCAGTCCAGGGTCAGGGTGCTCCAAGCGCTGGGCGTATCGTCGCTGCCGACCAGCATGATCTGCCCCCACGGCTTGCCGCTGGGCCCGCAGGAGGTCGCCAGCAGCGTGAACTTGATGCGGGCGCCCTTTTGTACCTTCCACGGCACGGCCTGCAGGGCCGACCACGGAATGGCCATGGTCATGACGTAACCCGTCTTGTCGATTGTGGCGGCGATCGGCCAGTTCGGGTGGGTGTCGATCTCCTTGCCGTTGCCGCCCGCCCGCAGCCAGGTGTGCGGCTTGTGGTCGCCCTTGGGGCCGCGCGGCGTCCCCCAGTAGGTGTAGTGGCCGGGAGTGGTATACGTGTTACCGCCCAGGTCCGCGTTGGCGAAGAACGCCCCGAGCGAGTTGCCGAGGTACATCTGCACCTTGATGTGGGCGTCGGAGACGGGCAGGCCGGCGGCCGTCTGCGTCCGCCATTCGGCGACATAGAAATTGTGGCTGTCCCACTGCAGATAGCACTTGCTCTGTTGCATCGGGGGGGACGTGTGGAACGTGCTGCCCACGCCCAGCACCCGGGGGTCGGTCGCCGAAATGGTGTACGTCTGCGCCCCGGTCCAACTCGAATCGAGCTTGCCGGCGATGGACACCTTGCCCTTGGCGTGCGGCGCCTTGAGGTTGGCCAGCGGGTTCTGCATCAGGGTGATCGCCCCGGCGCCCGAAGCAGGCGCCGTGGTCGCTGGCGTCTTGGCGGGCGCCTTGGTCGTGGACGTCGCCTTGGTCGTCTTGGTCGTAGACTTCTTGGAGGTCGTATGCGGTGTGCCGCTCGCGCCGCAACCCACCAGCAGCATCGCGCCGCCGCCGGCCGTCGCCCCTGCGGCAAGACGCAGCCAGGACCTTCGGAGCACTTCGGCATCCGTAACAGATTTCACTTCCACCTGACGTTTTCCCCCCACCGATACCGCCACGGCGCGGCAAGTGCATCGACGTTCGTCAGGTGGAACGCAACTCCTCTTTTCATCCCAGCGGCCGCGGCGGCGCCTCGCGGAGCCTCCGCGACGCGCCCCGCGCCCCGCCGCCCGTGGCCCTATTCCTCGCCGAAGACCAGGATGCGGCGGTCCTTGTAGTAACCGCAATTGCCGCAGGCGCGGTGCGACAGCTTCGGATGGCGGCAGCGCGGGCAGCGGGAGAGGCTGCGCGGCACAACACGGAAGTGTGCGGCCCGCTTGTCTCGGCGCGACTTGGAATGCTTGTGCTTCGGATTCGGCACCGTGGGTTCCCCTTTGCTGGAACGGTGTCAGGGCCGCGGTCGCCATTGCGCCAGCGCCGCCATGGGTCCGGCGTCCGGCTCCTCGCGACAGGCGCAGGCCGTGCGGTTGCGGTTGGTCCCGCAGTACGGGCACAGTCCCCGGCACCCCTCGGCGCACAGCACCTTGGTCGGCAGTTCCAGGGACGCGTTCTGCCAGAAGCCGTTGTCCAGATCCACCAGCGGTCCCGCCTGCGCCAGCACCGACTCGTCGCCGTCGTCGTCAGGCACGGCGCGTCCATCGCCCGCCGCCGCCGTAAGCCGCCAGCGCTCCTCATAGGCCACCGCCAGCGGCGTGCGCACGGCGTCCAGGCAACGGTCGCAGGGGCAGAGCAGTTGCAAATCCGCCGCGACGGCGACGTCGACTTCCCTGGGCCCACCTTCGACGGTGACGCGGACCTCGGCAGGCTGGTCGAGCCACAGCCGATCGCCCAGAGGGGTCGGGCCCACGGGCAGGACAAAACGCAACTCCAACGCATGCTCCCGGCCCCGCGCGCGCAGTAGCGGGGTGAGATCCACCTGCACCGGCACCACCTGGGGAAGTATACGGAGCGGCCGGGCGGGCGTCAAACCGGCGTGACGGCGCGGGCCGCATCGCGTACACTGGGCGCCGAACATCCGACGGGAGGGGGGACGTCACCGTGCGACGCCATATGTTGCGCAGCAAGCTGCACCGGGCCACCGTCACACAGGTCGACGCCGCCTACGAGGGCAGCATCACCATCGACCAGGACCTGCTGGAAGCGGCGGACATCGCGGTCTATGAGCGTGTCCTGGTGGCCAACGTGGACAATGGCGCGCGCTTTGAGACCTACGCCATCGCCGGACCAGCAGGATCCGGCACGATCGGCTTCAACGGCGCCGCCGCACACCTGGGCAAGATCGGCGACCGCGTGATCATCATGGCTTTCGCGGAGGTGGAGGAGGCCGACATCGCGGCTGTGCGGCCGCGCATCGTGCTGGTCGGCCCCGGAAACCGCACCCAACACAGCGGCTGAGCCACCGCCGGACTAGGCCTTGGCGCCGTTCAGCCGCGCCAGGGCCGCTTTGGCCTGTGCCTCACGCGCCAGCCCCCGGCGTTGCAGGGCGTCCACGGCGGTGCTCGTCTGGGCGGCCGCCTGGACCAGCGGGCGGTGTCCGGAGCGCACCTGCGCCCCGAAGCCGCGGATGAGGGACGCGCATCGCGCCTCGGCAAAGCGGAAGGACTCACCGACGTAGGCCTCGTCCCGCTGCACGGCGTCGACGAACACCCGTAGGTCGATGGCCCGCAGGGCGCTGGCACCCACCTGGAGCACCCGCGAAAGCCATTCGTCCCACAGGCCCGGTTGGTTGGGACCCAAAAGCGCCACCTGCATCATCCAACGCTGCCACGCCGGTTCAAGGCAGAGATAGCGCACCAGCGACCACGCCACCTCCGGATAGCGCGATCCCGACCACACACCATAGAAGGCACTCGAGGCAAAGGTCAGGCGGCCCTTGGGCCAGACGGGCATCGGGTAGAGATTCCAGCGCACCCCCTGCCACAGTTCGGCCGCACGGGCCAGATCCCCCGCCGTCCCGAGCGGGCCGCTGACCAGGCGGCCGCTGCCGAGGTCCGTCAGGGTGTCCCCCCCGGCGACGCCGGAACGCACCAACTGGTCGCACCACGTCATGGCCGCGATCGAGCCGGGGGCGGCGAGTTGGCAGCGGGCGGTGTCGGCCGGGTCGACATACTCGCCCCCGAAGCCGCGCAGGTAAAACGGCGCCGGATTGCCGCCGCTGTAGTCGTATCCCGACCAATAGAGGTTGCCGCCGTAACGGTGCCGCCCCGGGGTCAGAGAAACCGCCCGCTGCCAGAGGTCCGCCCACTGCACATGCGTCCAATCGGGCTGAGGCCGCGACAGACCCAGGGTGGCCAGGGTGCCTTCGTTGACCGCCATGGCAAGGGTGTGGGTATAGGCCGGCAGCCCGTAGAGCCGGCCGCTGCCCCCGCCGGCGTTGGAGACGGATTGCAGATAGCGCAGCAGCGCGGGCGCGAACGCATCCAGGCGGACCCCAAAGCTGCGGACGTACGTGCCGATGTCATACACCAGGCCCGCTTGCGCAAACGTCGGCAGCAGGTGGTCGCAGAAAACGTCCGGACCCTGTCCCGCCACCATCGCCGCCGTCAGGTCGGCGCGGTGCGCGTAGGCGACCACACGCACCTCCACCCCCGGATTCGCCTGCAGCCACGGCCGAATGCCGGCGTGAAGCAGGCTTTCGCTGGAGGTGTGCGGCGCTCCCGGAGGCAGCCAGGGGCGCCAGAGCAAGACCAGCGGCCGCCGCACCGCACGGTCGAGGCGCGCCAAGTGGTGCCCGCAGCCCGCGAGCCCACCGGAGGCCGCCAGGGCCCCC
>JAJZXK010000174.1 GCA_021806565.1 Bacillota bacterium
AAGGATTTCCTCTTCAGGCGAACATCCACGCCCTCCACAAGCACCTTGCGCCGATACTTCGGGCACCACACGACATGGTACTGGCAAGACCAGACCACGTTTCGATTCGCACCCAGCACCGTCCGCATGTTCGCATTATGCCACGACCTGGCAAGTACCGGGAGCAAGCTAACGAATCGGCTTATCCCCATGCTTACAGGCAGGGGCTTGCGCCGCGCCTCCTTGGTCATGCCTTCTCGGCCGCGGCGCCCGCCAGCCAGGCAGGCTCCGCGTTCGGCGGGGGCCCGCGCGTCCGGTGGAGCCGTGCATGTGGCGCAGGATCAGCGGGGGGGGCGTGGAAGGGCAGGAATTGCTATCAACCAGGGACTGGCAGGCGCACGGCGGCGGCGGTGTCCCCAGTGCCCCTACTGGTGTGGTTCCAGATGCCCGATGCCGTGGAGAGGGCGGTGGAGAAAGGATGGGCGGCTTGTCCCGTCGCGGGCTTCTCCGGAGTGGGGTGGCGGCCGCCGCCATGTGGACGGCCGCGGGCCTCGCGGGTTGTTCGGCGTCGATCGGCGGGCCTGGCGGTTCGAAGCGGGTGGTGCCGAGCGTGCAGAAGACGAAGATCGTCCTGGGCATGCGCGCCTGGGGTGCCGGGTCCGGCGCGGCCGGAAGCCCGCAGGCGATCGACGCCCTGCTGTATCAGAAGACCGAGCCTTGGCGGGCCAAGCACAAGGGCGTGGACATCCGCGTCCTCTCGAACACCGGCGGCCCGCAGGCGGTGATCACGTCCATCATCGCTGGCACCGGTCCCGACATCTACCACTCTTGGCACCCGGGCATCATCTTCGCGCAGCCTGGCTACGCGGCGGACCTCCGCCCGTATCTGAAGCAGTACAACGTGGACCTCTCGGTGTTCAACAAGGCGCAGATGGACCTCTTCATCCTCTCGGACGGCAGCATCCGGGCCCTGCCGTACTATCTGGGCACCAAGACTCTGGCCGTCTGCGAGGGCATGCTGGACCAACTCGGGCTCAACTATCCCGCCCCCGGCTGGACCTACAAGGATTACGCAGCGCTCTGTACTGCCGTGGCTCGAGGCGCCGCGCAGCGCGGCGGCCAACCCGTCTACGGGGGCAACTACGGTCTGGGCAACCTGGGCGCGCCGACGGCCTTCCTCCCTCCGGACTGCTTCCTGCAGGGGTTCGGCGGTAGCTACGTCGCACCCGGCAACCGCGCCAAGTGCAACCTGGACTCACCCGGGGCGGTGGAGGCCGTGGCGTGGGCCAGCGATCTCGCCTGGAACCACTTCACCGCCGGCCCGGGGGCCAACGCCAACTTCGGGACCACGCTGGCCATGAATTGGGCGCCCTCGTTCTTCCTGCCGCAGGCCGCCACGGCTTGGCGCGGCCTGAAGTGGAACTACTACCCCATGCCGTCCTTCCCGCGCACCGGACCGGTCACCGGAGCGACGGAGGACCTCTGGGCGATGAATCCGCACACCAAGTACCCGGCACTCGCCTGGGACCTCCTGCACTGGTGCGCCTTCGGGACGCCCTGGCAGATCGCCCAGATGAAGATGTTCCTGCTCTCTCCGGCCCTCTCCGCCCTGTGGGATCAGTGGTTGACCTATGTCCCCAAGATCGCCCCGCCCCTGGCGAAAAAGAACCTGCGGGCTTTCGCGGACATCGTCCACAACAACCACGCCTACCCGTTGCAGTTTTTCAGGCACGGCGACCCTGAGACCGAGAACCTGATCAACTCGTACGGGCAGCAGATCTGGGGCAAGCAGGTCGGCATCCACGGCGGTCTGTCCCAGTTGACGGCACAGGTCGATGCGATGCAGGCGGCCCTTGCTCAGCAGAAACTCCCGAGTTTCAGCCAGGCGCGCGCGTTGCTTGCCCGGGAGCGGCAGCGGCTGCAGGGCATGTTCCAGTTGTCGTGAGCGCGGATCCGGGGCGCGCCCTGCCCGCCGGGCCCCGGCCGTCGCTGCATCGTCTGGGTGGGTGGTGCTGGGGGCGATGGTCCGTCGCGGGGAACCCGCGGGGTCGGCCGCGCGACCCACCGCGTCCGTGCCGGCCGGCCCCTGCGCCGGTGTTCACATCCGCCCCGTATACCGCCCGCCTGACCCTTCAGAACGCGAGGTAGGCCGCGATTCCCAACGCGACGAGCACCGCCGCGGATACGATCTCGGCGTTGCGTTCCAGCCAGGGCCACTCCACCCGGTATCCTCCCGCCGTGGCCGCGACGGTGAGCCCGACAAACGTGGCAAGGGTGGTGAACGAGAACACCACGACCACCGTGATGGAGGCCGCTAGGCTGATGGCGCTTGCGGCCAGGAAGACCGGCAGGATCGTCAGGTCGGGGGATGCCGCGACGCCGAACGGAATCGCGAGCGAAGCCGCCCACCCCTTGCCCGCCGCCGGTGCGCCGGCCGGCCCGTTCGCGTGGTCGTGGTCGCCGGAGTGATCGTCGCTGTGGCTGTGATCGTGGTCGTGGGGATGGTCGTGCTCGTGCGTGTGGCCATGATCATGGGGGTGCGTGTGGTCATGGGCGTGCGGATGGGTGTGAGCGTGCGCGGCCTCGTGCGCGTGAACGCCCGCCATAGCGTGTGGATGCGGATGCCCGTGGCCGTGGTGGTGGCCATGTCCCGAGCGTCTCTGCCAGACGGCCCAGGCGAGTAGGCCCACCCCCGTGACGATCAGGACGATCCCGACGACCTGCCCCTGAACGGCGATGACCGCTTTGGCTCCGGTACCCAGCGCGATGAGCACCGCGCCCAGGAGCAGGGAACCGAGGACGTGGCCACCGGCAGCCCAAAGGCTTGTCTTCGCCGTGCGTCCGAGTGTCCAGCGGTTGGCCCGGGCCACCACGGAGATGGGGACCCAGTGGTCCGGCAGAATCGAATGCAGCACGGCGACGACGGCGGCGGCGGCGATCACAATCCAGACGTGCATGTGCCATCTCCTTTGCCTACCCGGGGAAGTAACGGGCCAAGGCCGCTTTGAGCGCGGCGATCTCCACCTGCGCCTCTCCGGTCGTGACGGCGTTCAGGATGCAGGCGTCGAGGTGATCCTCCAGGACCATGCGGGCGATTTTGTCGATGGCCGCGCGTACTGCCGCCAACTGCAGCAGTACGTCCGGGCACGGCCGGTCCTCCTCCAGCATCGTGCGGACGCTGCGGAAGTGTCCCTCGGCGCGTGCCAGGCGGTTGAGGATGGGCCCCCGGTCGTGTTGGTGCACCACCATATCCCCCCCGGGGGGATTATAGCGCGAGCCGGGCAAGGTTGTGCGGGGTCGTACTGCCGTGGTCAGCCCGCCACGACCGCGGCGCGCCTCCCGTACCAGCACGGCATTCGTCTCCCGCGTGTAATAGGAGCGGGTCCTCGCGTACTGATCGAACAGGAAGGGGACCACCTTGTCCTCCGACCAGTTCGGGCGCGCAGAGCGTCTGTGGACGTTCCCCACCACCGTCGCGGAAGTCGCGATGACGCTCGATCGCGCGTACAAGGTGGCGCGCGAGGACATCGCGGAGGAACTCCTCGGCTTCCTGGACCACCGGGGCCTGCACATGGAGCGCCCGGACATCGTGCGCGCGGTCCTGGGCAGATTCGTCTCGCACAACGTTCCCTTCTACGATGCCCTGCTGGCCGTCGAGATGGCGAGGACGGGCTGCACGGAGGTCCACACCTGGGACCACCACTTTGACCGAATCTCCGGTATCCAGCGCCGCGTCCCGTGAAGTGTAAGGCGTCGTAGCATATTAACTTCACTTTCAGTGCCGCCTGGTCCGGTCAGTTGGTGACGGCTACCTGCACCGTGCTCGCTACTGTCCGGCAGCACGGCCTCAATCCTCTGATGACGTTCCTGATCGCCTATCTGACCGCGTGCGCGGACGCCGGCGGGCCACCGGCCGACATCGCGCGCTTCTTGCCCTGGGCCCTGAGTTCCCAGGATTGGCAGCGGTGGACCACCCCCCCACCAGAGGAGGCCTCCGGGTGAACGTCACCTATTGCCGTCGCTCTTTTACGCCCGCCGAACTGGAGCGCATCCGGGAACCGAGCGCCAGCGCAGCGTACCGTAATGCCCTCGCCCGTGCGGTCTGTACCGAGTTCGGTTGGTTCAAGCCTGACGGCGGGCTCAAGGTCATGTCCTGCAAGGTGGCCCTGCTCAAGATGGAGCGGGACGGCCTCATCACGCTGCCCCCGCCCTTACGTCGGTACCGCCAACTCGGGAATCGCCGCAGTGCCGCGGCCGAGCCCCAGCTCCCGGTGCGCGGCACCTGCGGAGAACTCGGCGACGCCGAATTGCTGCAACCCCGGGGACGCGCCGACTCCCACTTCTGGAACGAACTGATGGCCGCTACCACTACCTTGGCTACCAACTGCTCCCCGGCCCTCAAATCCGGTACCTCATCCACGCTTCATCGGATGGACACCTGCGCAGCAACGCGCCCGGCTCCACCTGGTCGTCAACAACGCCCGCTTCCTCATTCTGCCCTGGGTTTCCGTCCGCCACCTCGCTTCCCACGTCCTGGCTCGCGCCGCCCGCCAGATACCGCAGGACTGGAGCGCCCGCTACGCCTTCCAACCCCGATGGCTTGAAACCGTCGTCGAGCGCCCTCGCTTCCACGGCACCAGTTACACCGCTGCCAACTGGATCCATCTCGGACAAACCCAGGGCCGTGGCAAGCTTGACCGCCACCATCTCAATGACAAACCGGTCAAGGACATCTACGTCTATCTGCTCGATCCCAACTTCCGCAAGGTCCTCACCGCACCCCTGCCGTGATCCTCTCTCCCTGCTCGTCCCCCCTACTTGCCGGGGTTTGCCGAATCCTTACTCGTCATGTAGGTTTGCGCCATCCATCGTGTGGCGCGGGGCTGTCGCGTTCACGCGACAGCGGAAGTACCGCTCCCTCCCTTGCGTTGCGAATACGACGCACAGGTCATCATGCGAACATGGGTCGAACAGTGCGGCTGGTTCTGAACCCGACAGTTGAACAAGCAGTGGCGCTCTCCGAAACGGAGCGGGAGTTCACCTCCGCGTTCAACTTCGTCCTCCATGCCGGCTGGGATGCCAACGAGAAGAACGGCGTCCGTCTGCATCACCTCACTTACCGAGAAACAAAAGGCGAATGCCCGGATCTGGTTTCTGACCTGCTGATCCAGGCGCGCGTAAAAGCAACGGAGGCACTGCGTTTCGCCTTCGACCGGCGCAAGAAGGGCCGCCAGACGAGTTGTCCGCAGGCGACCGCATGCCCGCCCCGGTACAACCGCCGCACCGCCACCGTGAGGTGGGAGACTCGCGAAGTGCGCCTGAGCACGACGGCCGGCCGCATGACAATCCCGTTTGGTCTCCCGGAGCACTGCGCCAAGTAGGCGGGCAGCCGGACCTTGACGGCCGACCTCATCCACCGCAAGGGGATGTGGTATCTGCATGTCTCCGTCGAACTTCTCGACCCGTCCAGATCTATTCTTTGTCGCGCTAGACCAGTCGAATCTTGCCGAACACGGCGATAGAATGGCGATGTAGATATTAGGGCGCGGCGGCGACGTTATGGGTATTCCTATGGCTCCGCTCATATTTGTGCATCTACTTGTGCCGCCGCGCCCGGCGGATCGGTGCTTTCATAGTATGCGTTCAGAACTGAGGTTGCACCAAGCGCCCTCTGACGCAACGCGCCAGCACCAAACGGCGGGTCCGCCGCACTCCACATGGACCAGAGCAATTGCGCCATGACCGTATCCGCCACGCCCGGTTGGACGGCCCCGCACCGCGGAAGCGGTTAGGCCGTTGGCTGATCCACACAGAGCGCCCGTGGTGTTGCGCATCTACGGCATCACCGCCCCCGCACTCCCTGATGCCCTACGATGGCCCCAGAGACCCGGGTGGCGATCGGGTATGGTGGGCAATGGCGACGGTGCTCGGCGCGGTGGCACTGCTGGCGGGTCTGGGTATCCGCGGGGTGCAGGTGGTTCGCGTTCGGCGCGCCGTTCGGCGGCGCATCCAGGCCGTGGTCGTCGCCGGGTTGGGTCCGATCGGCGCCAACCGTCAGAAGCAACGCGGCTTTGCCATGCACTCCGCCATGGCCATCGATGCCGAAAGTGGCGAGCCCCTTGGGTTGTTGGGCGCCATCCTCTGGGCCCGCAAGGATCCTGCGGCCGCCACCGCGACGACCACCGCAAGACCCACCAAGACGCCGGAAGAGAAGGAAAGTGCCCGCTGGATCAAGATGTTGGAACGGGTCACCCGCAACATCCCTGATGGCACCCAGGTGGTGGTCGTTTCCGACCGTGAGTCCGACACCATCGAGTATCTGCACGCGGCGGTCCGCGGCAAGCATCGGTTCGTCGCCCGCGCCACACACAACCGCCGTCTGGCCAAAGGAGAGGAG
>JAJZXK010000175.1 GCA_021806565.1 Bacillota bacterium
TACCACCGGCATGAGTGTGACGGTTACGGAGAACGGCGGCACGCTCTACCAGGGCGCTTACGTCAACACCATTCCGTTGACCCTGACGGGCTCCGGCTACCAAGTGGTGCAGGTGTCCGTGACCGACGCCGGCGGAACCGCTACGAGCGTGCAGGCGGGCATCTACGTCGAGTAGGGTCCCGTCTTGTGGATGCAGCGATGTGCACGTTCACGCCACAAGGGGACCGCGTGAACAGGATCGAATGAGTGCGGCGAGACGAGGTGGCGCGGACGAACAAGGAGGTTCGACGCATGCCTACACAGGTCTCCCGAGTCGCGTTGGCCGCGCTTCTGCAAGACCCCGTGGGGGAGATCCACTTCCAGCCGATCCGTCATTTGCAGAGCGGCCGTCCGGTTGGGTTCGAGGCTTTGGCGCGCTTCCCCGGCCCGTTTGGACCCGCGGAGTGGATCGAGGCTGCCCACCGCTTCGGCCAGATTGAGCGTCTGGATCGGCTGCTGTTTCGGGCGGCGGTCACTGCATTCGAGAACAGCGGCTTACCGGGCAGACTGTTCGTGAATCTTGAGGCGGGTCATCTAGCCCTCTTGCCGCGGTGGCTGTCTGACGTATCAACCCTCATGATCGACCGCATTGTCATAGAAGTGACCGAGCGTGACCCGTCGCCGCCGCAGGGTTGGTGCGCTGCCGGGCGGACAGTGCGGGCGCAGGGGTATGCGATCTCCTTGGACGACTTCGTTTGCTCCTTGCGATTCGTGCACCATGCCAGACACCTGGAGCCCCATTTCGTGAAGGTGGACCGCACGCTGGTCGAGCGTATGCTGCGCGACCCGCATACGGCATTTTCTCGGATGGGGCGGTGGGTTCGTCATGCCAGACGTATTGGTGCCACGCTGATAGCGGAGGGCGTGCAGGACCAGCAGCAGGCGCGTACCCTGTGGCAATGCGGCTTTGGGTATGGACAGGGGTTTGGGTTGGGCCGGCCGGCTCCAGCGCAGCGATGGCTTGGCGGGGTGGATGTGTGGGTTGCCGAGTGCACCAAGGAAGAGGAAGAGGCGGACCGCGCGAACACCCATTCGGGGGGGGGGGGGGGGGTAGAATATGGTATTGCTGGTGCGTGTTGGTGCAGGCGCGGGGTGAGATGCCTGCGGCTGCAACGCATCAGTGCTACGTTCCCGCTTCCGGTCTCGTAGCGGGCCCCCCGTCCTTGGCCGGGTGATCGGGGTGCAACGGTTCCAGGATCATGCGGCCTCTCTCCACGTGCACTGCAAACTCGGTACCGTCGCGCAAGCCAAGTAACACCAGTAATGCTGGCGGCAGCCTGATCGTGCCGTCGGCCTCGACGCGCCCGAACTCGAACGGAATGTCCATAACTCCGTCACTTCGAGGTCGGCGCCGTCTTCGCCTTTGTGGATCAGCATTCGGATCTGACCCGCGGGCCCGCATAGGGGGTGGCCATCGGCCGCCCCCTTTACGTTCGGAGGTGGGGCTCCTTGGCGCAGACCGTGCGCTCCGGCCCGGCGATCTACTGCGTGTACCAACCCATCGTTACGATCGACGGCCAGGCGGTGGTCGGATACGAGGCCCTGGCTCGGGCGCCGGGTCGCGACCTTCGCTGCATGCTCCAGGCCATGGACCCCACCGAAGCGCGGGCCTTCGACGCCGGCATGGTGGCCCGGGCAGTGCAGGGCGCCTTCGGCCTGCCCGAGGGGGTACGGCTCTTCGTCAACGTCACCGTCGAGACCCTGCGGGGGGTGCTCGCCGGCGACCCGTGGCCACTGCCGCCGCGACTGTCTCCCGGCAGCCCGCCGGTCGTGTGGGAGATCCCGGAGGGTCGAGCCGGCAGTGCCGCACTGCTGCAGCGGGGGGCGGCCGGTGTACTCGATGCGGTCGAGGTGGCCCTGGACGACCTCGGGGAGGGTGACTCGGACCTGCGGCGGCTCGCAGCGTACCCCGGAGCTTGGGCCAAGCTCGGGCTCAGCCTGGTCCGGGACTGTGACCGCGACCGAGCCAAGGCGGCGGTGATCCGGGCCGTGGTGGCCATGGCCGCCGAACTCGGGCAGCGCGTGATTGCTGAGGGCGTCGAGCGGGAAGGGGAGGCGGTCGCTCTTGGCGCCATGGGGATTCGCTACGCCCAGGGGTTCCACTTCGGCGTACCGGCACGGTGGGGCGCGGACGGGGCGGGGGTTGGGGACATCGCAACTGCTGAGGCCGAGTGGAGCCAGACCTCGAGATGGCGGCAGCGGGGGTAGTGCGGGGCGCGGCTATCCCCCGTCGAGGCGTCCTGCCACCGGGTCCAGGGGCACCACCCGCCGGGCCCCTCGGGCAGCCATCCGGGCCCGCGACCCACCGTGCCCAAACCCCGAAACATGTAATGCAGGATACGCACCAACTACATGCAGACACGCGGCAAAGCCGCGTGCCTTGAGACTGTAGGGCTGGAGCGCGGCCCGGACTCTGGGGGCTCTCGGGCCGGTCAAGCAGCACGATGCGCCACAACCCCTTGGGCCCCAAGGCCAAGCGCACCGGCCCTATTCCCGGGCCGGTTTCGCTTTGTCACTGGGCGCGCGCCCTTGGAAGCCACGCGATGTAGCGGCGGCCCGCAGCATAGTAGGGAGGCGATTGAGGTGGATGAATCTGGAACACGAGTGCGGTTTGATGCTGAGACACTATCCCAGCTCCGCACGGAGGCGACGACCAGAGGAGTCTCTCTGGCCGAAGTCGTGCGCGGGGCGGTTCAGGAGCACCTGACGACGCAAGGAAAGGTTACCGACTTGCTGCGCGAGGCCGTGAATGATGCGCTACGCCCTCACGTCAACCGCCTCGCCGCGCTCACCAGCAAGGCCGTCATCCAGGCAGCCAGTGCCAAGTGGCTCGCCGCCGCCATCACGGAACACCTTGCGGAACTCCCGCCCGAGGCGGTACCCGCCTATCCCAACCAGGACGGGCTGCTGGAAGATGTGCGCCACTACGCTCTGGAGGACCTGAAGGCACGGCGCCAAGCCGAGACCGTCACCGAGGCAGAGGCGCAACGCATGGTGGAGGCGGGCCCGGACACCCCTTGAGCCGCGGGTGGCGCGAGCAATCCAGGTACGGGAGGCCAGCCGCATGGAAGCACCTACCCCCGTGCGTTTTGACGCCCTGACCTTGAGTCGCTTGCGGCGAGAGGCGTCCGCTGAGGGCGCTTCCCTCTCCGAAGTCGTCCGCAGGGCCGTTGAGGAGCACCTGACGGCAAGGGGGGAAGTCACTGACCTGCTGCGCGACACCATCGACGATGCGATGGCCCCGCACGTGGCTCGCCTCGCAGACCTCTCAGCAGCCGCCGCCCTTGAAGCCGCGATGGCCAAGTGGTTGGCCGCCGCCATCACCGAGCACCTGGCGCAGTTGCCGCGGGACGCGGTGCGCGCTTACTCCGACCAGGATCGGCTGCTTGAAGACATCCGCCACTACGCGATGGAGGACCTGAAGGCACACGGCCAAGTCGGTGGGGGTGACACGCCGTGAAGGCGCGCAGCACGATCTTCCTCAAGATCAAAGGCCGTGCGTCCGGTGGCGCCCAGGGGGCCAAGGCCGCGGCCCACGTCCGCTACATCGGCCGCTGGACCGCCTGCCGCCTCGACGTGGCGCGCGAGGCCGACCAGGCCCACATCGGCTACATGGGCGGCCGCCCCCGGTCCCACGGACTGTTCGATGCTGAGCCTGGACACGTACCCGACGCCGGGGCGGTCCGGGCCGAGGTCCGCGCCACCTCGGGCCCCACCTGGCGGCTGGTCGTCTCGTTGCGCGAGGACGACGCCCGCACCCTGGGATACACCAACCTGGCCGCCTGGCAAGACCTGACCCGCCGCTACATGGCCCGCTATGCCCAAGCCCTGGGGATCGACCGCGAGAACCTGCGCTGGGTCGCCGCGCACCACCCGGAGGCCGGCCACCCCCACGTGCATGTGCTGGTCTGGATGCGCGAGGGCGGCCGTGAGCACACGCTGACGGCGCGCGAGTTGCGTCAGGTCCGGCGCGCCATGGCCCGCGAGGCGTTTCAGCCCCTGCGGGTCGATCCCGAAGCCCTGCGTACGGCGGCGCGCGACTACGCCATCGACTTCGCCCGCCGCCAGGTCTGGCGGGCTCGGGAGAGCGTGCGCGGCCCGGAGACGGAGGCGCAGCAGGCGCGGCGGGTGGCGCGGGAGGCAGAGCGCGATGCCGCGACCGCCAAGCGGCTGAAGGAGCGCGAGGCCAAGGAGACACCCGCACAGCGACGGGCCCGCCTGGCCGTGCAGGCGGAGCATCCACCCGACGGATCCCTGCCGCCGCGCTTCGGTGGCCGGGAGATCGACCATCTCGGTACCCGGATCCAGGGCCTGGCCGCCAGGATGCCCGGGCACGGCCGGGCCGCCCTGGCATACATGCCGGTCGATGTCGCCGATGAGGCGCGAGCGATCGCCCGTTGGGTCATGGACCGGCCGGAGTTGGCCAGGACCCTTGGGCATTGGACCCAGGCCACACGGGAACTGGCCGCGGTATACAGCCGCCAACCCGGCGCGGACGCGGCGCCCTTGGCGCGCGGGCTGGCCGACCTGCGCGACCGCATCGCCCAGGCGGTCGTCCAGGCGGCGGCCGACCTGAACTTCGAGGCGGCACGCGCCGCGCAGCGGGCCCTGAGCCCGGCGCAGGCCGTGGCGCAGACCGCCGGCCGCGAGGCCGGCCCGCAGGAGCAGGCTCGGATCGCCGCGCTACTCCGCGAACTGCAAGTCGAGCAGGCCCCGGGCGAGGCGGGTGGTCTCTGGCGGGCCGTCGATCCGGCGGCGCTGGAACGCGCCGTTGAGGCGGTCGCCGGCCCCGTGCCGGAGCTGCCATCGGATCAGGCGCTGGCGGGCATCGTCGCCGTCCAGGTCGAGCGGCTGCGTGAGCAGTGGCTGGCCGATGGCGAGCGATTCCGCGGCGCTTGCGGGTCGGGCAACGAGGATACGGGCTGGAGGGACGATGGCACCGAGGTCTCGCAGTATGACGCGGGGGCGTTGCCGGCGGGTTGGGGCGGCGAAGGACCGACGCCGCCACAAGCGGCGGCCCACGAGGCTGGGGCGACCCTGGACCGTGAGGGCCAGGGCCAGCTCACGCGATTGTTGGCCACAGCCGCGCAGCGCGGTGACGACGGGGCCCCGACGCCGGAGGCCGTGGCCGCGGGACGGGAGGCCGTCGGGCTCCTGCGCTCGGGGGCTCAGGCTACCAGGGATAGCGGACGGGCGAAGGTCGGGCGCGAGATCGTGCACCAGGCGCAGCGGCTGCAGGAGACGGAGGCGGCCGATCGGCGCTGGGCGGCACGTGGGGCGGCCCAGGGGGTGCTGCACGCCGCCCACGGCGCGTTGCAGCGCGAGTATGCGCGGTCTGCCGCCAAGGCGGAGATGGCCCGGGAACGCGAGGCGGAACGCAGCGAACGGGAGGCGCAGAACTCTACGGAGGAGCAGCCGCGCCGCCGGCGTGGACATGGTATGGGGCGCTGAGGGGCGCATACGCGACTTGTGCCGATGGCTCCAGGAGAAGCGCCACAGAAGCGGGCCCGAGTGTAGTCGCGGGGCGATTACGCCGGGATGCCCACGGTATCAGGAGGATGTGCGGGGTTTACTGCCAGAGGTGTAGTCGCGCGGTCATGGCCGCGACTACACCCCTGGCGTTTGTGCGGCCGTAGGCCCTGTGCCCCAAAGCCGCGCCTGAGACTACAGGGGGTGCCGATATGATGCTCGCCGTGGATGCCGGGTACGGATATACCAAGGTGGCCAATCCCGCCGGTCGACGGGCGGTATGGCCGACCACGCTGCGACGGCGCGAGGCCGGCGCGGTGCGACTCAATGACGCCCTGGGCGCCGCGGCCGACGGACACGCTGTGCGCATCCGTCGGGCGGGCGAGGCGACCCACTACCAGGTCGGCGAGGCGGGCCGCCGCGCCTGGGCGGCCGATGCGGCGGAACGGACCGGGTATGACGTGCAGGTGCTGACGGCCGCGCGGCTCGTCGCCGGCGGCGGGGACGTGGATCTGCTCCTGGGCCTGCCGTTGGGGCTGTGGTCCCAGGTCGCCCAGCGCCGCGCCCTGCGCACGAGCCTGGAGGGGCGGTCCGCCATGGTGGCGGTGGACCGCGAGCCCGAATCCGCCGTCACGATCCGCTCGGTGCGGGTCCTGCCGCAGGCCGCCGGCGCGTTCCAGTACGCCCTGGACCGCGAGCCGGCTCTTGCCCTGCGGCCGGTGGGCTTGATCGACGTGGGGTACCGCACGACGGACTTCCTCGTGATGCG
>JAJZXK010000176.1 GCA_021806565.1 Bacillota bacterium
GGTACCTTCTGAGACGGATCAGGTCGGCCATGAGCCAGAGGGACCGGGATCACCTACTGTCGGGCCTGATCGAGCTTGACGACGCGTACTTCGGCGGCGTGTGCGAAGGGCGGTACGGTCGCGGTACCGGCCAAAGCAAGGCCGCAGTCGCCGTCGCCATCAACGACGAGGGCTATCCCACCTACGCCAAGATCCGCGTGGTGAACGCCTTCACCCAAGACGACATTAACGACTCTATGGTCGCCGTGGCCGAACAGGGGTCCACCTTCCTCACCGACGGCCTGGGCGCTTGGCGCGGTCTGGACCAGGTCGGCTTCGAGCACAAGCCGGAAGCCAACGCCAACGTGCCCGAAGGGGTGGAGCCCTTCCCCTGCGTGCACACCCTGATCTCCAACGCCAACGCCAAGGCCTGGCTGGCACGTTCCACGGGCTCGGCGCCACCTACCTGCAAGACTACCTGGATGAGTTCTGCCTCCGCTACAACCGCCGCAAGATGGAGCACCGGCTCTTCGAGCGGCTGGTACTCGCCGTCGGCCGCTCTCGTCCACCGGTTGTGGGTACCTGAGTCATGCCGAGAGCCAGGTTGGGTTTTGGAAGGCGATCCGGGATTAAAGGCCGGAGACGCGCGTACCGTTTGAGCACTTTGTTGACTTGTGTGTAGATCGGCAACTGATTACAGCGATCAAGATGGCGACACGGACAAAGCACGAGGTGCTGAACGCAGCGGTGTCGTTGGATAGGCCAATTGTCAGGGATGAGCACGACGGCGAATGCTTTGTGGGTCGGGTGAAGGCGGCCGGGAGTCGCCGGAGGAGGAGTTGATGCGGCGCGAGAGCGTGGCGGCGATGAATAAGCCGGTGGAGAGTCTGTTGTCGCCGTTTGAGCGGACGGTGGCCGGTTTGTACCTACAGGGGTTGACATATCAGGAGATAGCGGTGTTGTGTGGGCGGCGGCCGAAGGCGCTGGACAACGCGTTGCAACGGGTGAAACGCAAGTTGGGCCGAGCATACCAAGCGGCGGCGGGGTGGTGAAGCGGTGCGGCGCTTGGGGCATGCGGGGCGGTTCCGGCGGCGTGGTAGGATGTGGGGTGAGGGGGTAGACATGAACCAAATCGGCGAGATAGTGCGGAAGATGGAAGCGGCCGCGGGTTTGTGGGAGGATGCGGCGCGGCGAGTGGGGGCGGGGGCAGTGGGAGCGCCTACGCACAGTGAGGCGGCGGCGAACCGGGCGCATGCGGAAGCGTTGCGGGAGTGCGCGGCGCAGTTGCGGGGGTTTGCGCGGGCAGTGGGGGAAGTGGCCGCGGAAAGGGGAGGAACGTTGAGGGAGGGGCGGTCGGACCCGTAAGGCAGTACTGATGGGCGCAGATTTGTGCTGCGGGGGATGGGATTTTGGCTCAGGTGACGGGGTTGCGGCCGGATCGGGAGTATTGGTGTTGTGAGTGGCGGCTGGGCTGGATGGCAATGAAGTCGTACTTCTACTTCGAGCGCGAGGCTGAAGCGAAAGCAGAGGAAATGCGTGTGCGGGCGCGCGGGGGGACCGCACGAGTCTATAGGCGCGAGGCTGACCGCGATTTCCATTCCGGCGGACCTTTGGCGCGCGCAACATCGAAGCCGGTTTCTGGGACGCCCGTCCCCACTGCGGAGGAGGTTCCTGCACCGGTGGTCGGCGCCGTTGCGCATCGCAAGGCAGACGGTGCGGCTACGCAAGAAGCGCCGGAGCCAGCCCTGATCACAGATGATCAGCGGGGATCGACTGGTGGCATCGTACGTGGTCTGAAGGAGCGTTTGGGTAAGGCGGTGGCGAGCGCGGCCGGGCGGCAGGCGTGGCCGTTGGGTGGTGGCTGGTGGGCGATGCGGCGAGAGGTGTTTGCGAATGCCGTGGCGGATCGGGGGGACCGACAGTTGTTGGTGGACGCGGGAGTGCTGCATCGCGGCGGGGGGAGCGCGGGCACGGTGATGGTGCAGCGGTGCGGCCAAATGGAGCGAGTGTACAAGGTCCGGCTGAGCCAAGGGGCCTGACCGGGATTGCGGCCCTTCGTATCGAAACACTTGCCAAGTGCAACACGCACAAGACGGAGCCGAACGGGTCCTTCTGCGTAGGAGGGGGGCCGAGATGGGCCGACTGTTGGATACGTTGCTCCGTAGCGGGCGGTTTGGCTTGGCAGTGGGGGCGGAGATGCCGTAGCGGGCGGCGCAGGATCTTTGGGCAGAGTTGCGGCAACCGGACGCGGTGATCGTGGCGGACAACGTGAGCGAGTTCTTATACACAGGCACGGACAAAGAGCACTGGGATCTGCATGAAGACTTTCCGAATCTGGCGCCGCCGTTTGGGCGGTTCTGGGTGGAGACGCGAGCGCCGCAGTGGGTGGTCAGCCGGGAATACGGCGTACAGGAGTGGTCACATGACTCTCCGCCTGCGTCGGGTGCGCTCTTTCTTTCTGGCGACCGAGCGGGAATCAGCCGAGAACATCCACGAGCGGGAGTGGCGGGAACCCGAGACAGAGGGGATGCTGCATCAGCGTGCCGCTGATGCAGCCATGCGAAGCCTCCCAGCGGAGGACTAGGCGGCGTTGCGGGATGGGTGGATCCTGGCGGAGCATCCGACACGACGCCAGATCAACATGCAGCGTGTGTGGGACATGGCGGCACTTGGGCGGGCACGGGCCACGGGGGATGCGGATGAAAGCCTGCGGCTGATCCGCGCCCGGACGGAAGAGGCACGATGGGATATGACCGTGTGTCTCTTCGAAGAACAGCGGGACCACACGCCTCCGATGCTGGCTGCAGCGTGGTCGATGCCGATCGCGGCGGACGGGCCGGACGGCGACGAGCCACGGGCCTGTACTGTGTGCAGGCGGGTCGATGTGCCCGACGGACACGCATGAAGCGATCAAGAGCGCGTTGAACACCTTTGCCTTGGCGCTGATGTATCCGCTGCTGCTGGCCATCTGCTTCGTTCATTGCAAGAGTGTTGAATATTGAGCCGATGCGCGAGGTCTTGCGGAAGGAGGGGCGGGCGGCGGAGACGGGAGTCCGACAGGCGATCCACTTGTGCCGAGGCCACTTCAAGGACTACCACTACCGGAGCGGGCGGGGACTGTTCGGGCGGACGCACGGGCTGTATTGGTGGGACATGCAGGTGCGGGGGATGCGGCGGCCGGGGCAGTCGCGAAGAGATATGAAGTGCAGGCGCCGGAGGAGCTGCAGCGCCAGTCGGCTGTGGATTGCGGGCGAAGGCACGCGCAGAAGAGGGATGTGGGTAGGTGGAAAGTGGGGGCGGCGCACAGGATGGTGCGGGTATACAAGGTCCGGCTGCGCGAGGGGTCCTGACCGGCGCGACCGCGACGGAGGCGCATCCTCACGGGGGGCACCCCGCCGCAGTTGTAATGCCGGCCGGATTCCGGCTCAACCCTTCTTGGCGCTGGCATTCGCCTTGGAGGCCGTGGTCTTTGCCGTGGTCGTAACCCCCTGGGTCGACATGGTCGCCCAGTTGGCCGGCACGGTGCCAGCGGCCAGCGGCACCCCGGTGACACCCAGTTGGACCTTCATGGTGGGCGCGAAGGAGACGTGGTCGAAGCGGGCGCGGATGTAGCCCTTGTCCTTGAAGTCGGCGTTGTGGGCGGTACACATCAGCCCGATCCAGGCGCCAGCCACTTCAATCAAGGCGGGTTTGCCGGTTGGCGTCCACTCCTTTCCGTCTAGCGAGACAAAACCGCTCCACATCCCCTGCACTCGTTCCAACCGCAGCCAGACCGGGCGCGTCAGGAAATTGGGGGTCGGTTTGTTCACCGGCGTGAGCAGCGACCCCTTGAAACCGGCCGGCAGGATTCCGGACTGCCCACCGGGTGTCATTCCTGCCAGGGGGCGCTCTTGCCATTCCACCTCGTTACCCCCGGTGACGTGCACTGAGACCATCGGCGCGTCGTCGGAGAGGTCGCCGCGCGCCATCAAACCGATCTTCGCCCAAGGGCTGAGGCTCGGGCAGGTCAGGTTGCTGATCGCTTGAACGCGGCAAGTCCAGCGTCCTTCAGCGGCCGTCTGCGGTAGGCAGAAAAACGTGCAGGCATCCTGCGTCAGATAAACATCGTAACCGTCGCCCAGCATGGTGTAGGTGCCGGCGTGCGCCAGCATCAGCGTCGGCGCGAGTTTGAAGGGGCTGCCCTGACCGCGATGCGGCGGCGTTGTGTACTTGCCCGTCTTGGCCACCTTGGCCAATTCCGACTTCGCCTTGCTCAGGGCGCTGGCCCCGGTGACACCTGCCGCTTCTAGGGCGTTGATCTGTTGGGCCATGCCGCGGAAGCCCTCCTGCACGCTGACGGAACGATTCTGGATGCGTGACCACCAGCTACCCATGATGCTCGTCGCTTGAGTGCCGTTGTATAAGAAGAAGGACTGTGGCACCTCGTAACCGCCGAGGGCTGCCTCGCGATAGTATTGAAGGTTCTTCCCTTTGAGGGGCGGTGCCGCTTGCTGCACCACGGTTTCCCACTCCGACCACAGCGAGATCAACGCCGGCTCGGTCAGAATCGTATGCATCACGAAGCGCGTCCAGGTCGGGTCCGTACTCACCCAGCGCAGTAATTCCCAAGCGGCGTCAGGGTTCTTGGTGCGAGCGTCAATCGCAAGGAAATCGCTATTGACCATAACGGCGCGCTGCACCGGCCACTTGGGCTGGGGCAAGATGTTCCACTTGAACTTCGTGCCAAGTGCCGTCGCTTCCCAAAGGGTATCCCAGCCGCCACAGACCGCAAACACATCCTTGCCTGACACCAGACCACCGACCTGATCCCGCGTAGGTGAGACGGCCCCACTCTGGATGCCACCAAACAGCCAGGAACCAGCTTTGATGCAGGCGGCGCTATCGATGGCGCAGCGGGTGTGGTTGGCGTTGAACACCGAACCGCCCCAGCCGTGCATCAGGTAGTCGATGTTGACAAACCAGTTGTCCAACGAGGCACCATAGATGGTTTGTGTGCCCTTCCGTCGCGCACACTGCTGCCAGAGCGCAAGGGCATCCACGTATGTCCAGGCGGGGTTTGGATACTTGAGGCCGAACGTGTCGAGCATGTCCTGCCGATACACCATCACCTCGGGGCCGTCGTAGGCCGGAAGACCAAGCAGTTTGCCGTTCAGCGTAAGGGTCTTGATCCGTCCCGCCGACCACAGGGACGTGGAAACGTTGTCGCGGCGCAGGTAGGGATCCAGCGGTAGCATCATTCCGGAATCCATCCATGTCGGTAGGTCGGTGCAGCAATCGTTGAAGACATCGACGAACCCGGTGCCTGCGAGTGCCGCAGTGATTTGCGTCGCGGCTTGGTATTCTGTGGATGGGACCACTTTTACGTGGATGCCATGGTGTCTTGCTTCGAAGTGCTTTTGGATCACCTGCTGCACCAATCCCAGGGCGGACTGGTTCCATGGCCCCTGCCAGTTCGGTGCGAAACTGACGATCGTACCGGTGAAATGAGCCTTTGGGGCTCCGGCCCTGGACCCGTTGCCGATACCGAGTGGACCGCAACCGGCAAGCACTCCAACTCCTGCCGCCATCCCGGCGGTACCCACCAACAGGCGCCTTCGCCCGCTAAGCATTCGCAAGCCCCCTCTTGTATACGTGTTGCTGCGACGAAGGTGACCTTCGGCGTAGCGATGTCCATTTCCCCCCTGGATTCTCAACCGACTACTCAACGTGTATAGCGTGAGGCGCTTGGCACGACGATCGCCATCCGAAACGGGGAGCACTGTGCGCATCAAAGCGGGGACGGGCCTGGATGGCGAGATTGCCACCGGGGCGCTTCCTGATGGCAGACGTATGGGCGCAGCAACCAGCGGCGATGAGGTTGCCGTATTCCGTATGCTCACGGGAGTTAAGTGGCAGTCCCGCCAGATGAGTGTGCAAAGGGCTGGGCATAATAACGCCAGCCCTCTGCAGAGGACGAGGATGCCTACCGCTTGGTGGATTCGTGCGTGGCATGATGCTTTGCGGCCTCGGCGCTGTGATGTGCGGCGGTCGTGTGGTGCCCGTGGGCATGATGGGCCTCTTCGGCCGCCGCTTGATGATTTCCCTTTGCGTAGTGCTCAGCGGCCTGTGCGTGGTGCTTGGCTGCTTCCGTGTGGTGCTCTGCCGCGGCGCGGTGGTGCTCTGCTGCCGGATGTTCTGCCATCCTCTTACTGGGCTTACCGTTACCCATAACAGGCGTTCACGTTCTGGAGGGTGAACCACGGGGTGGGCACTCGATGCGATGTAAGCGGTCGGCCGCGGTGAAGTGCG
>JAJZXK010000177.1 GCA_021806565.1 Bacillota bacterium
CCCTCGCCCAGGGCGAGGTGATCTGGCGCGCCTGCGAGCGCGTCGCGGGGCGCTATGGCCGCCGCCGCGCCCGCGGTGAAACCCCGCAGGAGTATGTGGCGGCCCTCGGCGAACGCCTGCCGGGCTGGCGCGGCGCCGGGATGCGACTGGCGGAGGCTTACGGCCGCCTGCGCTGGGGCCCACCCCAGGACGCAGCCTCCGCCCTGGGGGCCATGCGCGCCGCCTGGGTGGAGTCGCAGGACGCCTGGCGCGCGGCCACCCCCCGCTCCTACCTCTGGCGCCGCTGGCTTTGAGTCCAGCGCCTGGACGGAGAAGGCAACTGGACTGAGCCCAAGGCCGCAGGCTACGATGCCAGGGCGACATCCGCGCCGGGGTGGCGGCGGCGGTTTCCGCGGCGGCCGCGGCGGAACCTGGGCGCAGCGGTTGGCCAAGGCGGCGAGAGGCCCTGCGCTCGAAGGACGGGCCCGGACCGCCGCGGCCGGTAAGCGGATGGGGAGCCTGCTGGGGAATGCGCCCGCTGCAAAGCGGCGCTCGCGGTGGGGACGGACGCTGTTAGCGGGGTCAGTGGAAAACCCGTAGGGAGGCCTGACAGGCCGCCGGGGACCCGGCAGGTGCGGTCGCGCGGGACCGGGTCGATCCCGGCCGCGCACGCGGTCCCTGCCTCCGCTCTCCGGTCCGGGTGGGAGTCCCGGAGCGCGCGGCGGTTGCCGCGCCACCCCAGTCCGCCGGTTGCCTCCAGCCCCGCAAGGGGCAAATCTCAGGCCGAAAGGGGCGAAAGCCTGGTCGGGCGGACGGTGTGGAAGGCCGAGCGATCGGTTGGTACACATTCTTATAACCAGGTTGCAGCCCCTTGTGCGGCATCGCCGGCTTCTTCGGACCCCCGGACCGCCCGTTGCTGGAGCGGATGACCGCGGTGCTCGCGCATCGCGGCCCCGACGACGCCGGATTCGTGGAAGAACCCACATACAGCCTCGGCCATCGGCGCCTGTGCATCATCGACCCGGAGGGCGGCCATCAGCCGATGGTCAGCGCCGACGGCCGACTGCAGTTGGCGTACAACGGCGAGCTGTATAACTTCCGGGAACTGCGCCGGGCGTTGATCGAGCTGGGCCACAGCTTCCACACCGGCTCAGACAGCGAGGTCATCCTGCAGGCGTACGCCGCCTGGGGTACCGAGGCGTTCGCGCGCTTCAACGGCATGTGGGCGCTGGCTCTGGCGGACACCCGCACGGGCCGGCTGGTGCTGTCGCGCGACCCGCTCGGCATCAAACCCCTGTACTATGCGGCGGCCGGCGGCCGCTGGCTCTTCGCCTCCGAGATCAAAGCGCTACTGCAGGACCCGGCCCTGCGCGCCAGACCCGATGAACAGATGCTGTATGAGTATCTGGCGCACGGACTGCACGACCACCGCCCGGAGACGTTCTTCGCCGGCGTCTTTCGGCTTTCGGCCGGCACGTTCGCCGACGTCGACGCCCAGGGGGTCCACGCCACGCCGTATTGGGAACCGCTCCCCGGCCGGGACGGTACGGCGGAGCCGGCGGACTTCCGCGCCCGCTTCCGCAGTGCGGTCGAGCGCCATCTGGTCGCCGACGTCCCGGTGGGCACCTGCCTCTCGGGTGGACTGGACTCCTCGGCCATCGTCAGCTGCATGACCGAACTGCTGCGGGAGCACGTGCCCGACGCCGACGCCCTGCGCGGCCGCGTACAGACCTTCTCCGCCGTGTTCGACGGCGACCCGATCGACGAACGCGCCTACATCGAGGCGGAGATCGGCGCGACGGGCGCCGCCAGCACCTACATCCACCCCAAGTCCTGGGACCTCGTGCACGAGTTGACGCAGGTCGTCTGGCACCAGGACGAACCGATGGTCAGCACCGGTCCATACGCCCAATGGGCCGTCCTGCGCGAGGCGGCCAGGCATGTCCGCGTCGTGCTCGACGGCCAGGGCGGCGACGAGTTGATGGCCGGCTACGTGCCCTACCACGGGGTGTATCTGCGCCAGCTCTGGCGCCAGCGCCGGCTGGGGGCCCTGCTATCTGAGGCCTGGGCGGCACGGGATGTGCTCTGGCCGCTCGTCCGCAGGCAACTCGCCGGCCGCCGGCGTCCCGTCTCGCCGGAGGCACTGCTGCAACCGCGCTTTTGCGAGCGCGTCCGGCCGCCGCAGGCACGTCCCTGCGCCGACGACCTCAAGCGGCGGCTGCTGCAGGACCTGACCAGCTTCAGCCTGCCGCCGCTACTGCGCTACGAGGACCGCAACTCGATGGCCCACTCCCTGGAGTCGCGCGTGCCCTGGCTGGACCGGGAACTCGTCTCGACGGTGCTGAACCTGCCGGAGCGGGCCATCATCCAGGCCGGCTGGAACCGTGCCCTGCTGCGCGAGGCGTTCGAGGGCACCCTGCCGGAGAAGATCCGCCGCCGCCGCTGGAAGGTTGGCTTCACGACCCCGGAGTCGCGGTGGCTCTTCGCCCGGCGGGCCGTCTTCCAGAGCCTGCTCGCCTCGCCGGCCTTCCAGTCCCGCCCGTACTGGCGGGGCGCCGCCATCGCCGACGCCTTCCGCGCCGCCGCCTCCGGACGGCGCGACGCCTCGCTCTTTTTCTGGCGCACGATCAACGTCGAGCTGTGGCTGCGTGTGTTCTTCACCGGCGACGGCCCGCCGGAGCCACCGGCGGAGGACTTCACCCGCGGCGGCGACGCCTGGGCGGCCGCGGATGCCGGCCCGGCGGCCGAGGCCGCCCTGGCCAAGTTCCGTCCCAACCATGGACGACACCTGTTCGCGCGCGCCGAGGGGGCCACCTGGATGCGGGCCCCGATCCGCACCAAGCTGGTGGTCGCGCACGACGACCTGCACGCGCTGGTCCGGGACGCCCTGGACGGAGCGGCTGCCCCTGGCGACACCGTGGTGATCGGCGAGCGCGTCGTCGCCATCTCCCAGGGCCGCTCCTACCCACTGGACCAGGTGCGCCCTTCGCCCCTGGCACGGCTCTTGGTGCGCTTCGTGCAGCGCACCCCGCACGGCATCGGACTGGGCGTGCCCGAGACGATGGAACTGGCGGTGCGCGAAGCCGGACCACTGAAAGTCCTCTGGGCGACCGTGGCGGCGGCCGCCGCGCGGCTATTCGGCGTGCGCGGCACCTTCTACCGCATCGTGGGACCGGTGGTAGCCGCGATCGACGGGCCCACGCCGGGCACCATCCCGCCCTACAACACCCACGCCAAGCTGGGCCCCAGCCGTCCAGACCTGGCGGCCCGAGACCTTTCGGCGGCCCTCGGTCCCGGCATCGAGGTCGTGATCGTCGACGCCAACGACATCGGGGTCGCCATCATGGGCCACACCCCGGGGGTGGACCCGCAACTCATCCGGCTCCTTTTGCGCGACAACCCGATGGGGCAGGGGGATGAACAGACACCGGTCATCCTGCTGCGCCGCTTTGAAACCCCGGCGGCCGGGGATACCGCCAGTGTGCCGGCGGCCCCCACGGCACAGGGCGCCGCCGGCTGACGCGCAGCGGTGCGCCGAGGGGCGGCCTCCGGCGCACCGCTGCGTCTAGCGCCGGGCGGCCCCGGCCGTCGCCAGGCTGGCGATGCGCCGGGCCGCCTCCTGCAACCGGTCGTCGGGGCAGGTCAGCGAGATGCGGAAGAAGCCCTCACCACCCTGCCCGTATCCCGTTCCGGGGGTCACGAACACCCCGGTCTCCTCCAGCAGGCGGCCGGAGAACCCGGACGAGGTCTCACCCGCCGGCACGGGACACCAGAGGTAGATGGTCGCCCGCGGGGTGGGCGCGTCGATGCCGACCGCGCGAAGGGCGGCCACCATGCGGTCGCGCCGCTCGCGATAGACGGCGAGTTGCACCTGCAGCACCTGCCGCGGCAGTTCCAGAGCGGTGACCGCCGCCTGCTGCACGGCGGTGAACGGTCCCGAATCGGTGTTGTTCTTCACGACCCCCAGGGCCGCGACCGCCTGGGCGCTACCGCAGGCGAAGCCGATCCGCCAGCCGGTCATGTTGAAGGGCTTGGACAGCGAATGGAACTCAACGGCGACCTCGCGGGCGCCGGGCACCTCCAGCACGCTCGGCGCCGCGTAGCCGTCGTAGCCGATCTCGGCGTACGCGTTGTCGTGGGCGAGCAGGATGTCGTGGCGGCGGCAGAAGGCGACCGCCTCCTCGAAAAAGGCGAGGTCGGCGACACCGGCCGTCGGGTTGTTTGGATAGTTGAGGAACAGAATCTTGGCGCGGCGCGCCACCGCCTCGGGCACCGCGTTCAGATCGGGCAGGAAACCTCGATCGGCCTGCAACGGCAAACGGTAGGGCTCCCCCCCGCAAAAGCGCGTGTGCGCCGCGTAGACGGGGTAACCGGGGTCGGGGCACAGCGTCAGATCCCCCGGCTCGACCAGGGCCCAGACGAGGTGCGCGATGCCCTCCTTGGCGCCGATCAGCGCCAGGACCTCGCCCTTGGGTGGTGCGGACGGATCCAGGGACACCCCGAACCTCCGCTCCATGTAGGCCGCGGCCGCCTGGCGAAAGGCCGGGCTGCCCTCGTAATCCGGATAGCGGTGGTTTGCCGGGTCCACGACGGCCTCCCGCATGCGCTCGACCACCTCGTGCGGGGTGGGCAGGTCCGGGTCGCCGATGCCCAGCGGGATGATGTCCACGCCGCGCGCGGCGACCGCCGCCTTACGGCGGTCGAGTTCGGCAAACAGGTAGGGCGGGACGTCGACGACGCGCTGGGCCAGACGCACGGGGCATCCTCCTTCGGGGACTTCGGGGACGCGCCCCTTACTTTGGCTGATACACGCCCTGGTAGACCTCGACCGTCGGCCCCGTCATGAAGACATGGTTGTTGGCCGCCCACTCGATCTGCAGGTCGCCGCCCGGCAGGTGGACCGCCACAGCGCGGCCCGTCCGTCCGGTCCGCGCCGCCGCGACGGCCGCCGCACACGCACCCGTACCGCAGGCCAGGGTCTCGGCGCTGCCGCGCTCCCAGACCCGCAGGCGCAACTCGGCTTGCCCGAGCACCTGGGCAAAACCGACGTTGACCCGTTCCGGAAAGAGCGGGTCGGCCTCCAACTTCGGCCCGAGGAGGTGCACCGGGGCACGGGCGACGTCGTCGACGAACGTGACCACGTGCGGGTTACCCATCGACAGCCCCGTGATGCGCAGCCGCACATCCCCGACTTCGACGGGCTCCTCGAGGCACTCCCCCTGCGGACGGCCCACCATCGGGACCTCGGCGCGGCGCAGGCGCGGCTCCCCCATGTCCACACGGACCTGCGTCACCCGACCGGCCTCGGCGGTCACCTCGGGCACCACCGTCCCGCCCGCCGTCTCCACGGGGAACGCGCGCGCCCCCCCGGGGACATAGCCGCGCTCGAAGCAGAACTTGGCAAAACCCCGCACGCCGTTGCCGCACATCTGCGCCTCCGAGCCGTCGGCGTTCCAGATGCGCATCCGCAGCGGCGCCGCCGTACCCCGCTGGACGGTGATGATCCCGTCGGACCCCGGCCCGAAGTGGCGGTCGCTCATCTCCACCGCCAACCGCGGCAGGTCCGGCGGCAGCGGCGCCGCGATGCCGTCCAGGAACAGGTAGTCGTTGCCAAGTCCCTGTAGTTTGGTGAAGGCTACCGGAGCCTGCGCCACCGGTCGCCACCCCCCTCCCGGTCAGAATACGGGGGCCCAGGGCACGACGCAACCGCTCGTCCCGCCCTGTTCGATCCCGCCGCGCCCGCCGATACCATGCATGACGGTGCCATCCGGGGGCCGCGGCGGCTCTGGGGGGTTCGCCTGTGGCGCGGGAAACGCTCCGGCGCCCCGGCCCGGTCGGAGCGGCGCGGCTCGTGCTTTGCTGGCTCGGCGGCTTCGCCGCCGCCCTGCCCGCCCAGGCGGCGCGCGCCACCGGACTACCCCCGTCCACGGCGGGCCGCGTCTTGCGGGAACTGCGGCGGCGGGGCTGGATCCAATCCGTCCCCGGCCCGGTGGCCGGGGCCGTGCGCCTGACCCGCGCCGGCCGGGCCCAGGCCCGCCGTCTGGGATGCGGCCCGGCCGATCGCCTCGCACCGGGTCCGGCCGG
>JAJZXK010000178.1 GCA_021806565.1 Bacillota bacterium
TTCCCGTGGGACCCACCGCGGTGCGGCTGACCTGGGCCGCCATCGGTCTCATCGTGGCCCTGCTCGTCGGCGGCATCCTGTACTCTGCCGCCAACACCAAGGCCAACAACGTCGCCAGCCAGATCAGCGCCACCACGTCCTGTTCCGCGTCCACCTGCACCAACGGGTAGCCACCTGGGCCGGCGGGGGTCCTTCCCCGCCGGCTCGGAACCGATGCCTCCAGTTTGCGGCACGGAGAAAGTGGGGTGGCCTTGTGCGACTGCGCTGCCGGCGGGGCGATGCCTCCGTGGAGTTCCTGGTCCTGTTCCCGATCATCTTGGGCGCGGTTTTCCTCGGCGTCGCGTTCTCCATGGCCGCGCTCGCCCGTGCCGAGGTGTCTGTGGCGGCTCGGGCGGGTGCTCGTGTCGCCGCCATCGAGTGTGGCCAGGGCACCGCCGCCTGGGTCTCCGACGCCCAGACCGCCGCGCTCGACGAGCTCCAGCAGGGCGGTCTGCACTTGGTGACGGAGGTTCCCAATCCCACTCAGGCCGGCGACTGGTATGTCGGCACCTACTGCTCCTCGTTCGGCCAGACCGGTGGGGTCGCCGCCGTGCAGGTGCAGTATGCCGCGCTCAACCTCTTTCCGCAGTTCGGGTCACTGTTCGGCGGTACGGGCGGGGCCGGGGCGTGGACCCTGAATGAGGTTGCCAGTTTCCCGACCGAGTGAGGGGGGGGCGATGCCATGCGGCGACGGCCAGGGCAGGTGGCGGTGCTCTTCCTGATCCTGTTCCCCGTCGTCTGGTTCGTCGTGCTCCTGCCCTTCAGCTACGCCTGGGACGCCGCCGCACGGGCCGTCGTCCAGGCCGGCACGCAGGCGGCCGCCCTCGGTTGTGCCTCGCAGGCCACGGTTACCCGCAAGGTGGACGCCCGCGGTTACGTCTACAGTTCCTCCGTTGCCGTGCGGCCGAACGCTGGACCCGCCGTGGCCGCGGCCTGGTGGCGGCAGTCCATGCTGCAGGGTGGGGTCTCGGGGCTGTATGTGGCGCGGTGGCAGGTCTCCGTCAGCGGATCCGTCTGTGTCGTCCAGGTTACCGTCAACATCACTCCGCCCGCCGGTTCGCTCTTCAGCGCCTTTGAGCACCTGGCGGCCGGCGTGGCGGCCAAGGCGATTGTTCCGGCGTAGTGGTGGGGAGTGACTCTCCGCTGGCGCTTTCAGGGCGACTGCCCGGCTTGGAGGACCATCCCAAAGGGGGTGATGCCGCTGGGTCTCTTCCCAGGGACTTCGCCCCATTTCGGGAGGGGTGGGTCATTTCCTAACCGGCTCCAGCGGGTCAAGTGCAATCCGGTCTCAGAGTTCGACTCATCTGCCGTTGTGCATCGGGAAGCGCCTCAGGCCCAAGGAGTTGGCCGAGACGCCCTGATTGTGCACGAGCGAGGCGCAAGGCGCTGCATCTAGTGGCACTGCGGGAGCTCGGTGCCTACATATAGTATGCTCAGCTATGCTGGGAGGTCGGGTGTGCACAACGTTCCCGGCAGGCCTATGGCCAGATGAGTCGAACTCTGGATCTTGACAACCTGGGCTAGGCTCACCATACACTACGGTATCCCGTGTGCTTCCGGACTGGCCCGTAGGGGGGGTAACACTGATGGCAGTGTATTGGGGAGTGGACTCTGCGGCGTACGTGAACGTGGAACCGCCCGGCCTGACGACCGGGCAAACCTTGTACCAGTACGTCGCCGCCAATTTCGGTACGCCCGCCTTCTGGGGAAGGTACATCGGGGGCAACTATGCCCTCACCTCGGGCGAGGTGTCGTACTTGCACGATCCAAGCCGCAATTGCAAGATCCTCCTGATATATAACGGTGCCACGGCGGCGTCGGTTAGCGGGACTGAAACAGATGGCGAAAACGATGCCAATGCCGCTATCGCTGCAGCACAGGCTCTCAGTGTGCCGGCGGGTGTCTGTATCTTCGCGGACATAGAGGCCGGATGGAACCCTTCCTCTGCCTGGATTGAGGGATGGTCGAACGTCATGTTCAATTCCGATTACAGGGGGGCTGGTGGCATATACGGGGACTTCGCTCAGACCAACATGGCCGGGCCGTATTGTACTGCGTGGAACAACAACGCCAACATGAGGAATGGCCCGAGCTATGTTTACACCTCGGAGCCAGAGCCGGGTTGTACGGGATCCAGTAACATACCGGCATGGGCCCCCAGCGGTCCGTCCTGCAATCCGACCTATACCATCGCTTGGCAATATGCCGAAGGGTGTGGTGCGAAAATCTGCTACAACAACACCACATGCTTTGACGAGGACGAGGTGAACGGAGCGGTGGGGTTCGCGTGTCTTTGGTGATCAAATGAACTGACGCTTGTTCACAGCGCGGCGGGCCATCGGTGCTCGTCGCGCTGTTGTCGTTTGTCATGTGGATCAGTGAACCTAGATCTCGTATGTCTCGATCACGGCGCTGCTTCCTTGGCGTGCGTCAGACGCAGAATGTTTCCGACCGCAGGGAAACTCGGTGCAGGACATCAGTGCGAGGCGAGGGTCTCAGGGGTGCAACGGCTCGCCCTGGACGCCACGGACCGATAAGTCTTGTCTGAATATCCGTGATTTGAGTACTGGACGTTGCGATCTCCCGGGACGCGGACGCACGGCACACATGTGAAACTCAGGGTGAAGGTGGTGTGTCGTTCCGTGCTCATGCCAGGAGCTCGAATCGTGTGCAGGTTAGCGGTGCATACATTGGTACTTGTTTCCGTGGTCGGTATCCTAGCCGGCTGCAAGTCGAACGGAGGACGGAACACTGGCGGCCTGTCAAGCGGGTCTGTTCAATCGGTCCGGTCACTGAACACTTGCCCGCCTGTTCTCTCTCCGAACACCCCGGACCCGTTTGGCAAGTTGACGAGCGGCCCGATTACGGCGCATGACTATAAGATTACTGGGTGTTGGACGGGTATCATAGGCGGGCGCACCTTTACGATGGCAGTATACTACCTGCCCTCATCACAGGGTGTGGCGGTCAGATACGACGGCCATCGGCCTGTATCCGTGGTGACCAATGGTGTGATTGGTGCCCCTAGATTTAGAGGTTCCAGCGCATGCTGGTCGGAGCAAGCCGGCGCCTTCTATGGCGGAGTGAATATCGTGACGGGGCGCCCATTGCAAGGCAGTGCTGCCAAGTCCCTTTGCTCAACTTGATGTTGCAGGAAGGACAGGAAGAATTAGTTCCTGCAGGGTGCATCCCCCACACATGGTGGGCTTAGGCGCCGCGCCCCTGAGCCCAGTGAGGTGGCGGGTCCAGGGGACGGCGGCGACGACGACGCCATGGACGGTGCACTGGACGCGGGGGGCGTCGGCCTCGACGAAGGCCCGCATGGTGCCTAGGGCGAGACTGCGCCAACGCGGCGGCCATGTCCGTGATCGTACAGCGGGCAGCGGCGGCGACAGATGCCGCAACGGTGGGCGGTGCGCAGGTGCGGCGGACACGGACGACGACGGCTCCTGCTGCGGGATCGACGTCGACGTGCTCGACGAAGGCGCGGTCGAGGCTGAACAGTTGGCGCCACAGGTCAGAAGCACGCATGAGCCGATCATCCCTAAGCCTCCCTAAGCCGGGTGAATGCGGTTTCGGTCACGCGCGGTACGCCCGGAGTGATGAACGCGCCCGACGGCTCCGGCCAACGAGCCTTTGCCGCCGCCTCACGCGGCGGCTTTTCATCGGCCAGGGTTGCACGAGCCGCTGGGCTAGACCGCTGTGTGTTTTCCGCAGGGGCCGGTGACGTCAGGCGCGACCAGGTAGAGCGGGAGGATTGCCATGGCGACCAAAGCCACCGCGGAGCGGAAGCCATGGGCAATGCGGGTGTTGATCGCCTCGACCCGCGCGTTGCTCAGGCGGTGCTCTAGAGCCGCCTCGATGTCCGGCAGGTGCTGGGCGAGACGGTCTTGGCCACACGGATGAAGGGCGCCTGGCGGCTGTGCCGGGCCCAGGTGAGCCAACCGTGCAACATATCCATGGGCACAGTGGTGCGGGAGCCCAAAGACCTCGCGCCGTTGCTCCTTGAGCAGGTAGCCCCGGTACAGCGGCTTGTTGGTCGTGGCGATTTGCGAAAGGGCGGCGCGTTGGGACCGCGAGAGGTCTTGAGGGTTCTTCCACAGGACCCAGCGGGAGCCTTTGATGTTGGTTATGGCTGCCGAGCCCTCCATCGAGAGGGCGTATCTGTTCCGGTGCAGAGATTGCCTTGGTGGTGAGGCGTATCCACGCCGACCGTGGTACCCGTAGAGGCCGGGACGCATGCGGACTCACCTCATTTCGGCGCGGCTGGTGGAGAGGAGGGCTTCTTGTGCTTTGGGCACGGCTGGTGGCGCTTGCGGCATGCGGGGGCTTCGCCGCCGTCTGGGATCTGCGCACCCGCACCATTCCCGATGCCGCCTGGATCGGTGGATTCGCGATCGCGACCCTCCTTGCCGTGGCCGGCGGGCCCGCGGCTCGCTGGGCTGCACTCGGAGGCGCTGGCATTGCTGCCATCGCCTTTGCGCCTGGCTTGGTGATCCGCCCTGGTGGCCTGCCCGTGCTGCCGCTGGCGGATTGGTGCCTTGCCGTCGCGCTCGGCGCCCTCACTGGACTCGCCACCTTGATCGCCGTGACGCTGGCTGCGGGGCTCGGTCTGGTCCTTGGGCTGGCCCTGTTGGTCCGGGGTCGGCGCGATGCCCGGCCCCCGTACGCCCCTGTGCTTGCCCTCGCTTTTGTGGCCGCAGCCACTTGGCCGTTACTTGCGCGCTGACTGCGCCAACCCGATTCTTCGTCGAAATGAGGTCGCTATTATGCGGCGGTCCTGGTGTGGACCGGCCCTGGTGGCCGCGCTCTGTCTTGCCATCAGCGCCATCCCGGCCGCGGCCGGTACCGTCCAGTCCCAGAAGCCATACTGGTTCCGCGACGGATACACCTCCACCACCTCGGTCAACCTCGCCGCGTCCACCGCCGTCGTGGATACCGCCGGCACCGGCACGGTCCGGCTGCCCTACGCACCCCTGCAGGCCGCCTTCGATCCCGCCGGCACGTACGCCCTGGTGGCCACTGCCGCCGGCGTCAGTGCCTGGGTCTTCGACGGCCAGGCCGTCCATCCGGTCACCGCCTGGAGCCTCGGCAACCTCGCCGGAGCCACCGGGGTGGCCTGGGCCATGCGCGGCCGCGCCTTCGCCGTGGCCACCGGCTCTCAAGTGGCGGTGTATGGACTGTCGGCGGGATCCGGTGGCTACGCGGCGTCGCGAGTTGCACAGACGGCCTTCACCGGGGCGGTCGGGCTGGCCCCGGGGCCCGCGTCACTGCCCTCGGCGCTCCTGGCCGCCACGGCGACGGGGGCCTCGGTGCTGGAGGCGCAGGGCAGCAGCCTCGTCGCGCTCTCCGGTGGCCCTTCCGGGCTCGCCGGAAACCTCGGGGTCGCCGCGACGACCGGCGGTGCCGTCGCCGCCACCTGGCAGGCCGAGGCGGTGCAGTTTTGGACCTGGGATGGTGCGGCATACCTCCCCGCGGCCTCCTGGGACCCGCCGACCCCTCCCCTGGCCGATGGACCCGTGGTCGGGGTCGCCTTTGACCGCGGCTCGGATGGCCAGGGCGGGACGTTGTGGGTCATGACCCAGGGGGGGCAGCTGCTCGGCTATGCCTACGGGCCCGCCGGGCTGCAGGCACTGACCGCCTGCTCGGTGTCCGTGGCCGCGACGCCGAATCCTCCGGCTGGTATTGCGGCCGGCTGGGGGCGGCACGCGGTGGCCGTGCTGTATCCCACCGGCTGGACTTATGAAGACCTCGTGACCGGCAACACCTTCGGGCAGGACAGCATCCGTAGTCTGGGCGGTCAGACCTGGGCGGTCTACCAGCCCTCCGCTGTGTTGCAATCCGTCGTCCTGCCCGTCGGGCACGCCGTGGACGAGGTGCGGGTCGAGGACGCCGACTGTGCCGCCGGCAAGAGTCCTCCGAACTGCACCGGCCTGCCCAGCGTGCCGGCCGGCACCTCCGTCGCCTACCAGGTCAGCACGGACGGCTGCCACAC
>JAJZXK010000042.1 GCA_021806565.1 Bacillota bacterium
AATATCAGGTGCTACGTTTCTCGTGGGGGTCTGGGCTGGCCGCAGCTCAAGGGCGCACCCCGCAAACGTAAGCGGGACAAGGGCTTGCCCTCATCCCGCTCCGATCCGCTACTGCGCCATGGCGGCACGTGCTACACCCGCTCCTAAAGTGCCGTTAGGAGTCTGATGCAAAAGGGCCTGGCGCGCGATGCAGATACTGGATGCGGTATGTCCGCGCCGCTAGGAAACGTACATCTGGTGTCTACTGTCGGCTACAGGGGCCTCTTGCATCGGACTCCTAGAGCGAGGAAGGGGCGTGTATTGCCTCGGCCGGGAGTGTCCATTGCGCGGCGGACTATGGTTACCTCTCGGACACCCTGGCGGAAGGCGGCGGCTTCCTGGATGCTCCGGTCTTGATCAGTGAGCCGACCTTCGAACCGGTGCGGTGGCGCGGGGTTCATTCGTCTTGTGCGCCCGACACCAAGCAGCAGTTGGTTGGGTGGCACAGGATCCGGGTGGCAGGCAGAGACCATCGGAAAGGTCTGCGCTCCGTTTCTTCTTAGACTCTCTCTCGAGTACAGATGGCGCTGGCCAAGTCGAGGACGGCCCTCAGGTGCGGCTAATTCGGCGTGCCAGTCGACGTCGAAGTGATCTCAGGATGGACGGCGACAGCATCGCAAGCAACTGTCGCGGCGAATATTCGGGGGGGGTGACATAGCGCTCATAGAGTTGTGGATGAACCATGCGGATCGGCGGATACGAAGTGAGCAGGTCGACATGCTGTGCCAATCGGGTTGCGTTCTGTTCAGAAGTGTACAGCAAGGTGTTTTGCGCATACCACCACGAACATCCAGAACTGTTCCATATCTTCAGCCTTATAAAGTCGAACGGCAGGTATCCATGCGACCGAAACAGAGCAGCCCAGTAATCAGGCCATTGCTCATTGACATGGTCTGTCCCTCCTTGGCCAGGAATCGCCGCCCCGAACACCACGACGGGGGCCGTCGCACATAAGGAGGCGATCAGGGCGGGCCCGGCGCTGGCCGGTAGGTGTTCCGCCAATTCCAGGCAAAGCGCCAGATCAAAGCTGCGTGACAGCCTTAGCGGCTTGCGCAGGTCTGCTTGGAGGTATTGGCTTGCCGGTATGCGCAGCAGTTTCGGATTCCCTGCCCATCCGTCCACGCCAAGTACGTCCGTTACGCCCATGTCCATGAAAGAACTCAGCCAAACGCCGTCACCACAGCCAAGGTCGAGCACGCTCATGGGGTGCACAAACGAATACAGCAGCGGCACCATAGTCCGTGCTGACTTTTCTGCTTCGTCCGCGCGGTTTTCAAACCAAGCATCATTATATACAGCTGGCTTGCTTGTCATCTGATGTGTTCCCCCGAGAGCAAAATCGTTCCTTCCATGGGATTCGAAATCTCTGCCTCAGCGACGCGAAGGGTCTAAGGATTGCTTGGCCGCCCCGACATCTTGCGGAACCGTCCACGCTTGGGACAACCTACCGGTCCACTTGCGGTCGCGCTTCGCAACGACAGGTGCTGCCGCGGGCTAACAAATTCACATCAACGGTGTCCGCTACGGCACTCTGCGCCGTAGCAACCGCTCCCGGACCCCTCTATTGATTGCGTATTGGGACCTTGCGGGATTATTCGTGTCTCGGGATGGATCTTCCTGCTGCCGCCCAGACCGCATTACGGTGGGCGTCGATCTGCCGGCCGGCGGGCATGCCAATGTTCATAACGGTCGGTGTGCGGGCACTGTTTGGCACCGTATCGTGGCGACTGGCAAGGGGGGGCGCAGGCACGACTGATGGCCGAGAGTGATGGCAAGAGGCAAAGAAGTGCGGGAGTGCTCCAACAGGATCCTTGAACCTCTCCTTGGCCACCTCGCACTTTTTCTGGGGGGCGCGCTGGGAGTCGAACCCAGGTCTAAGGATTATGAGTCCCCGGCTCTCACCGTTGAGCTACGCGCCCGCGCGTATCCGCGACCGTCAGCGTAGCGCCCGCTGGTGCGCATCGCAAGTGTGCCGACACGTCGTCCGCAGTGGGCTCCTTCCTCACCCGCGTGTCAACCGGGGCGAGAGACCGGGTGCCCAGCGGGCAGGCGGCCTCTCGCCCCGGTTCAGGGCAGGTTTCTCACGATCACGGCCATCCCCGAGGATCGGGGTGCACCGTCAACCGCCCACCCCGGGGGAGAGGACGACGAGGCCACCGTCGTGACCGATCCACGTGACCCGTTCTCCGAGCGCCTGGGCCAGGAAGCGGACCGGCACCAGGGTTCGACCGCGTGAGATGATCGGTGCTACGGGCATGGTCGATGCCTTGCCGTTGATGGTGTACGTGGTGGAACCGACCTGCATCTGTACAGTGGTGGAACCGCTTTGGACCGTGATCGTCTGGGTGGCCCCGTTCCATGCCACCTTGGCGTTCAGAAGCTGGGAGATGGCGCGCAACGGCACCAGCAGTCGGTTATGCGCGATCGTCGGCGTTTGACCGGACAGGGGTACCATCACGCGGCCGTTGACCACGACCGGGATGCCGCCGGGTGCGCCCCCGGTGAAGCGCGCGGCGTCCCGCAGGCGCAGGAAGGCCCGCCCGAGTCCGGGCCGGTCACCACCGGCCAGTACCGCGGCCAGGGCCGCAAGGGCGCGGTTGATGTGGCCCTGTGAAAGCAGGGATGCGCTGTTACCGAGGAACGAAGACCCGTAGGTGGTGCCCGTGACGGTTGCGTAGGTGCTGGAGGTGACACTGCCTGTTTCCAGGGTGGCCAACTGCAGTTGGGTTTGACGAATCAGTTGCTGCTCGATGGCCAGGTCCTGTTGGAGCACTGCCGTGTGCAATGCCGCCGAGACACCGGACGTCGCCGACGAACCGGATGAGGCGGACGTCCCCACTTGCTGCTCCCACAGCGCCAGCCGCCGGGTTTCGTGAGCCACCTGTCGGCGCAGGTCCGACACGCGGTGGATCGCGCTGCGTGCAGACTCCGACAGGTATTTCGGGTTCGCCGCGTCGGCCGCCGCACGCGCTTGGTCGTTGGTCAGCCGTGCCTGCCACGTGGCGAGTTTGGCGCGTGCGTCGCCCATCTTGTGCAGCAGGCTGCGCACATGCCCGCGGGATGACTCACTCTGGCCGGTCGGGGCCGAGGTTCCCGATGAAACCTGGGCAAGCGCCGCTGCCAATCGGTCTTGCCAGGAGAGGATCTTGGCCTGATCCTGGTGGACGCGATGACGGTCGCCGCGCACACGCTCCGAGGTCCGTCCCGGCCCGGACAGCAAGGCGGCCGCCCTGGCCTTGGCCGTTACCAATTCCGTCTGGAGCTTGGAGAGCTTTTGCTTGGCCTGGGCGACTTCGTGGTGCAACTCGCGGGCGTGGTGGCTTTCGTGTCCCCCGGTCGATGAAGCGTAGGCCGTGGTCAGGGATCGCTCCAAGTTGGCGACCGCTGCGGTGGAGAGCGAAGTCACCGCAGAACCCGATGGGGACGATGCGGCGAGCGTCACCGGCGCAAGTGTGAGCTGGAGCGCGAGGCAGGCACCGATGGCGAGGATCCGTCTGGCCTCCATGCCGCTGCAACACCATCCCTGGGCAGCCTTCGCGGTCGCGCGCCTGTACCTGTATCGGGTGTTGGGCTCCAGGCCGTGAGCCCCAGGGCCGGGCGGACGATGCGGTGTTCCGCCGGCTTGACGCGTCGTCGCCGCCGCCCTGGTTCCATGTGTTCTGGTGCGGTTTGGGTGGTCTCGGTCCAGGTGTGCGGCACAGGGAAGGGCGTGCGCCCGCCGAATGGCGCCAGCCGGGCGATGGGCGTGCGGGCGCGGTGAGAGGGGCGGCGGTGGCGGGTGCGCTGTCTGGGGGTCGTTCCGGGAACCTGTCGGCTGGACGTGGTCGAGCGGCCCGACCCGGGGCTGCCTGGGGACGACCAGATCCTGGTCGAGATGCTGGAGTGTGGTGTTTGCGGTACCGACCGCCACCTGATCGAGCGTGGCTGGGGCCGGCCTCCGGCGGGCGAGGCCGCTCTGGTGTTGGGCCATGAGCCCCTGGGCCGCGTACTGAAGGTCGGCAAGGCGGTGCGCCACCTCCAGGCGGGGGACTACGTGACCGCCACCAATCAGCGCAGTTGCGGGGCGTGCCCGTCCTGCGCCGCGGGTGAGGTCGATCTGTGCACCGCGGCGGCCGGTACGGGCCGGGGAATCAGCGGCATGGACGGCTTCTTGCGGCCGCGGTTGTTGGACGACGCCGCCTTCAGCGTCCGGGTCCCGGACGGGTTGCGTGACGTGGCCGTATTGACCGAACCGCTGGCCGTGGGCGAAAAGATGATCGAGCAGGTCCGCCAGGTGCAGCGCAGGCTGCCGGCAACCCCCTGGAGCACACCGGCCGACGCCAGCGATTGGGCCGCCGGCCTCCGCTTTGCCGTGGGCGGCGCCGGCCCGGTGGGTCTGTTGATCGCCATGGCCCTTTGCTGCCACGGCGCCGACGTCCAGGTGGTGGACCGCTCGCCGCTGGACGGGCTGAAGGCCAAACTGGTCACGGCGATCGGTGCCCGTTACCACCCCATCGACGGCCACGACGCTCAGGATCTCGCGCAGCGGCTTGGACCGGTGGACTGTGCCATCGAGGCGGCCGGCAGTGCCGAACTTTGCGTCGGTCTCTGGCGGTCGCTGGCCCGCAACGGGGTGATGGGGATGGTCGGCGGTGCCGCCGGCTCGCATGCCGGGCTGCACCCGCGGGAGGTGTTCGGTCAGGCCCTGGGGCGCAACCAGGCGCTGGTCGGCATCGTGGCGAGCAACCGCCGCCACTTCTCGTTGGCCCTCGAAGACCTCGAGCGTTTCGAGACGCGGTTTCCGTCCGCGGTGCGGGCGCTGATCACGGCACGCCATCCCTTTGACCACGCGGACGGCGCCTTTTCCGCTCCCGACGCTGACCACATCAAGCAGGTGATTCAGGTCGGCAACGGATAGGCCGTGGCAGGTTGCGCGCCGACCCAACTTTCCTGAACAGCTTCCTGGCTGTCATGGCTCGCCGCGTGGGTCGCCGCGGGTCCAGAAGGCGACGCCGACCTCGTGGTTGAACGGGTTTGGCCGTTGGTGGCATTCCCTCAGGCCGTGCGATTGCAGGATGTCGGCGCAGGAAGCGCGCAGGGCCTGGCTGTGGTACTCGAACACGACGCGGCGCGCGCCGGCCAGCACCCGCGGGCCGGACTCGAAGCACTCCGCTTCCATGCCTTCGATATCCACCTTCAGCAGATCGATCCTGTGCGATCCCAACGCACCCTGGACCAGACTGTCCAGGGGCGCGGCATCCACGATGACGCTGCTCAACTCTTGGGGTGCGAAGTCGAAACCGCTTTCGACCCGGTCCGGGCTGCGCGACGCCCGGGTCCAACCGGACTGGCCCTGTGGCACCAGGAGTTCCAGAGGCCCGGCATCCTTGGCGACGGCGCTCTGCAGGCAGTGCACCACCACGCTCCTGCAGGCTCCCGGCGCGAGCGGTCCGGTGTTGTGGCGCAGCAGACCGCACATGGCAGGTTCCGGCTCGATGGCGACCACGATCCCTGTGCGCATGCTGCACATGGCCCAGCGGCTGAAACAGCCCAGGTTCGCCCCGACGTCCACGACGGTCCATCGGTCGCGTGGGATGAAGCCTGTCATGGCGTACGCATTGCTGACCGCGACCTCGCGCAACTGTCCGAGGTCGCCGATGGTGGAGATCTGGAGCCGTCCGAGGCATGTCGAAACGGTGGAACCGGCCGGCAGGCTGCGCCGCCGGGACAGCTGGTCGATGGCAAACCGGTCATACAGCACCCGGGGGAGGCGGCCCGGGTAGGCGCGAGCTACACGTCCCGCAGAGCCCATCCAATCGGTGGGCAACGCTTGCCGATTCCTCCTGCCGGCGCCGCTCTGTTTCTCCGCGGAACCGTTCTCCGCCCTTCCTGGGCTTCCTGCGCACCGTCGGCGGCAGGGGGCTGCCCGGTGGTTACGTAGGTGATGGAAAGGGGCCGGCTGCGACCGGCCGAGAGGGGGGGATGCGCCGTGGCCGCGCGGCGGCCGAATATCCTGCTGGTGGTGAGCGATCACCATTCCGGCTACGCCTTCGGTCCGGGCTCCGGGGTGGACACGCCCCATATGGCGCGCCTGGCCGCCGAGGGGCTTTCGTTCGCCGAAATGCGCACACCCTGTCCGATGTGCGCACCGGCGCGGGCGGGCCTCATGTCCGGGCTGTATCCGCACGCCAACGGCATGTGGAACAACAACCACACGCGGGCCGCCATGCGCCGCGACCTCGTGCCCGGTGTCCGGCTCTGGTCCGAGAATCTGGCGGCAGACGGCTACCGCATGCGTTACGTCGGCAAGTGGCATGTGTCCGCCGATCGCTCGCCCGGGCGGTTCGGTTGGGAGGAGTTCCGGCCGGCACCGCCCCCGGCGGAGAGGCTCGCGCAGGTGGACGTCCTGCGTCAGGAACGGGAGGGCTGGCCGCCCAGGGTGGTGTACGGGACGAGCACGGGCCCGGTGGAGGCGATCGGGGACGCCCGGGTCACGGCCACCGCGGTGGAGTGCATCGAGGCCGGGGCCCATGACGCGGAGCCCTGGTGTCTGTTCGTCGGTTGGACCCACCCGCATGACCCCTACGTCGCGCACGAACGTTATCTGGCGCGCTACGCCCCGGGATCCGTCCAACCGCCGGTCAGTGCCCCCGACACCCTGCTGGACAAGCCGAACATCTACCGTCGCCTCCACGAGCAGCTCTGGGACCAACTGGACGACGCGCAACTGGCCGAGACCATCCGCCACTACCGGGCGATGATCACCTTCCTCGACGACCAGTTGGGACGGTTGCTGACGGCCCTGGAGCGCAGCGGCCAGGCGGAGGATACCCTGGTCATCTACACAAGCGACCACGGGGACTACGCCGGTGCGCACGGGCTGTTCGCCAAAGGGGTCCCGGCCTTCGACGAGGCCTACCGCGTACCGTTCATCGCCCGCTGGCCGGCCGGGATCCGCGGGCCGGGTCGGGCGGTCGACGCCTTTGCGAGCTTGCTCGACGTCGGACCGACCCTGCTGGAGGTCTCCGGCGCGCCGGCGCTGGGGGCGGTGCACGGCCGTTCCCTGGCGCCGTGGTTGCGTAACGAGGAGCCGTCTGCCTGGCCGGACGCCTTCCACGGCGAGTTCCTCGGCCACGAGAACTTCTATACCCAGCGGCTCGTCCGCACCCGGCGCCATAAGTATGTGTGGAACGCCTTCGATTACGACGAGTTGTACGACCTCGAGGCCGACCCGCACGAGATGGTGAACCGGGTGAACGACGCCGCCTATCAAGGGGTGCGGCGGGAGTTGATCCGCCGTCTGTGGGATTGGGTCGATGCCACCGACGACGTGATCAAAGGAAACATGTATCCATTGAACGCCATTCTGCCTTTCGGGCCGCAACTCGAAGTGGGCGGAGCGGCCGAACGGCGCTGAGAGAGACGAACGGGGGTTGTGCCATGCGCGTCGCGTTCATCGGATTGGGTCGGCGTTCCACCGGGCACCTGCGCCGCGTCCACGCCATGGAAGGGGTGGAGATCGTAGGCGTATGCGACCTGCTATCGGACCTGGCGGAGACGCGGGCCAAGGAGTTCGGCAGCCGCGCCTTCACCGACGCGCGGACGATGCTGGCCCAGACGGACGCCGAGGCGGCGATCGTGACGCTGCCACCGTTCGCCCACGGGGATGCGGAGGACGCCTGCCTGGAGGCCAAGGTGCCCTTTCTGCTCGAAAAGCCGGTGCACCTGGATATCTCCGCGGCGCGGCGCATCGCCGACCGCGTGGCCGCCCAGGGGCTGGTCACCTCCGTCGGCTACCAGGAGCGTTACCTGGACATTGTCGAGCGTCTTGAGGAGGCGGTGCGCGGCCGGCGCGTCGGCGTCGTCTTCGGGCACTGGATGGGCGGCAGTCCGGGGGGATGGTGGGTCCGCCGCGACCGCTCCGGAGGGCAGGCGGTTGAGCAGACGACCCACGTCTTCGATCTGGCGCGCCACCTCTTTGGTCCGGCCCGGCGCGTCTTTGCCTCCGGCGTGCGCGGCATCCTGCCTCCGGACGGTGGGCGTGACATCGAGGATGCCTCGGCGGCCACCATCGAGTTCGCCAACGGTGTGGTCGCGGTGATCACTTCCGCCTGCTACCTGCAGGTGAGGGAGTTGGTACCCGCCGGGCTTGAGGTGTTCTGCCAGGATGCCAACATCCGGTATGTGCGCCGCCGTTCGCTTACCGTGGCGACCGCGAGCGGCAGTGAAACGTGGACGGTGGCCAACGACTCCGAGACGGCCATGCTGGCCGATTTCCTGCATGCCGCCCGGGCGGGCGACCCCAAGGCGGTGCGCTGTTCCTACACCGCTGGCGTCGAGGCGGTGGAACTCTCGCTGGCGGTGAACCGCGCCCTGGAAACCGGTGCGCCCGTGTCCCTTCCCCTCTGATCGCAGCGGCGGGGGGACGGCCGGGTGCCGTGGTCCGCGGGTTGGGGGCGTGGCCATGCGAGGCCGGCCACCCCTCAACCCGCCGGCAGCAGGTAGTGCAGGAGGCCGGCCGCGAGCGCCCGGCCCGCCCGGTCCTGGAACGAGGGGTCGCGCAGCAGGGGCCGCTCCAGCGGATGGGTGTGGTAGAGGACCTCGATAAGGGTGCTGGTCATCCCCGGGTCCCAGAGCGCGGTCAGGCGTTTGGGGTGGGTGGCCACCCCGCGGTCGAGGACCTGGGGATAGATTTCGCGGGTGGCGGCCAGCAGGGGCTCGTGCACTGCCTCCGCCAGGAATCGGCTCCGGGGATCGTCGTCGCGGTAGAAGGTGATCTGGCCTCGGCCCTCCGGGTTGCTGGCTCCCGGCGCGTTGGAATGGATCGCCAGCAGCACGTCGGCCCCTGAGCCCCGCGCCATGGCCATCTCGTCGGCGAGCAACGACGGGGCGGTCTCTCCATGGCGCGTCAAGGCGACGTCGCAGCGGCCGTCGGCGACAAGGTGGCGCCGCACGCGTAGCGCCAAGCGATACATCTCGATGCCTTCGTTGTACCACTCCTCGCCGTCGGGGCCGAGGATGCGGTTGCCATACTGGCACGACGGGTTCAGCAGGATCCGGGGCCTGCGCCCTGCCACCGGAAAACCCCCCCGCGGTTGTCCGATCCGGCCACGGTCTGGTGCCGCACCTCTTCCGCGGTAGGGCGCGCCGTCCTGCAGTGCCCGCAAGGCTTGAGACCCGAGAGGCCGGATGGCGAAAATCCGGGGACGGTCCGCGTGCGGTCCCGCCCACAAACGCATGGCGTGGTGGGTGACCCCCATGGTACAAACACACCATGCACGTCATCGGCCATCGTGGCTGCGCCGGTATCGAACCGGAGAACACGCTCCCGGCCTTTCACCGCGCTCTCGCCCTCGGGGTGGATGCGTTGGAGTGCGACATCCGCCGCACGCGCGACGGCCGTCTGGTCGTCATCCACGACGCGGCGGTCGACCGCACCACCGACGGCCATGGCAACGTGGGGGACCTGACCTTCGCCGAGTTGCAGCGCCTCGACGCCGGCGGTGGCGCGCGGGTGCCTTCACTGGGGGAGGTCCTGGAGGCCGTCGGGGGCACGGTACCCCTGTGGATCGAGATCAAGGAGGAGGCCTGCGCCGACCCGGCCCTGCGGGAGGTCACCGCCCTGGGCCTGCGGCCCCATGTGTCCTTCATCAGCTTCCGGCTGGAGAGTCTGGCGGCCGCCGCGGCGGCCGGCATCCAGACGTCCGCCCTGTTCCACGATCCCCCGGCCGACGCCGTGGACCGCTGTAAGGCCGCCGAGATCCAGGACATCGGCGTCTATTTCGCGGCGTGCACGCCGGAACTGCGGGCCCAGGCGCGCGCCGCCGGCCTGGGGCTCTGGCTGTGGACCCCCAACACGCCGGCCGATCAGCGTCGTTGCCTGACCCTGCGGCCGGACGGCATCGCCAGCGACCGCCCCGATCTGCTCTTGGAACTCTTGGGCCGCACCCCGCCCGCCGCGGGAGACGGCTGACTCCGGCGCACCGCCGCGCAAGGGGGCTGTCCTGATGCCGGAAACGGAAGCCGAGCATACCTTCGAGGTGGACCTGCAGTGGCGGGGCGGCAGGCTCGGCACCGGTTCGCTGCGCGGCGCAGGGCTGCAGACCGGCGTCAGCGTGCCGGCCGCGATCGGCGGACCGGGCAGCGGCAGCAATCCCGAGGAGCTTCTGGCCGGCGCGGCCGCCGTCTGCTACGCCATCACCCTCGCGGCCCTGCTGGAGCGGATGCGTCTACCCCTGGCCGCCGATATCACGCTGCACTCGCAACTCAGCGTCGAGGCCGGCCCTCCGCTACGCGTCGTACGCGTGGTGCACCGGCCTACGATACGCCTTGCCCCGGGGGCGGACGTGGAGCGGGCCCGCCGCGCGGCGGTGCAGGCCGAGGAGTATTGCCTGGTGTCCAAGGCCCTGCGCGGCAACGTCGAACTGCTGGTCGAACCGGAGATCCTGGTCGGCTGACGGGCGGGGCTAGGGGGCCAGCGCCGGATGTCACGGCCATGAAATGAGGATGGTGCGGTGAGCGCCGCGAACCGCCCGGAGCCGCTGAGGCCGGACATGCCCGGAGCCACGCTGCGGTTGGGCGTGGTGATGCCGCTGGCGACGCGGATGGGCGGTGCCGAGACCATGCTACTGCGGCTCTTGTCGGCCGCTTCCGGCGGCCGGATCGCCTACCACCTCGCCGTGTTAGAAGACGGACCCTTTGCCGCGGAACTGGCGGCGAAGGCGGCATCCCTCACCGTTCTACCCGCCGGCCATCTGCGGCAGGTGGGGCGCACGGTCGCGACGGCCGTGCGCTTGGTCGCCTGGCGCCGGGCCCGATCGCTGGACGGGGTGCTGAGTTGGATGTCCAAGGCGCACCTCTATGCGGGACCGGCCGCTCTCATGGGGGGGTGTGTCGACCGCACCGTGTGGTTTCTGCACGGCATCCCGCAGCCGCGCGGGGATGTGCTGGATCGCGCGATGTTCGCCCTGCCCTGTCGCGAGGTGTGGTGCTGCTCGCGCGTAGCCGAACGCGCCTACCGGGTGGCCGCGAGGAGTCCGCGCCCCACCCGCCTCATCTACCCGGCGGTGGACACGGAAACCTTTGACCCGCGCCGACTTCCGTCCGTCACCGAGGCCCGCCGCCGGCTCGGCCTCGACCCGCAGCGTTCGTGCGTCGGCATGGTGGCGCGCCTGGAGCGCTGGAAGGGCTGTGACACCTTCCTGCGGGCCGCCGCCGAGGTGCTGCGCACCCAGCCGGACGTGCAGTTCGTGGTGGTCGGCGGGGACCATTTCGGCGCCCCGGGCTATCGCCAGGAACTCCTGGACGAGGCCCGCCGGGCGGGGATCGCGGCCTCCTTCACCCTGGTGGGCCACCAGGAGGACATCCCGTTGTGGATGCAGGCCTGCGACATCTGTGTCAACGCCTCGACCGGTGAGCCGTTCGGCATGGTGGTGGTGGAGGCGATGGCGTTGGGCAAGGCCGTCGTCGTGCCCGGCCGCGACGGACCGGCGGAGGCCGTCGAGGACGGCGTGTCAGGCCACTACCACGACGGGACGGCGGCCGGGCTCGCCTCCGTGCTCGGACGGCTGCTGTCCCGGCCGGAACAACGCGAGGCGTTGGCCGTGGCGGCACGGGCCCGCGCCGCAGAGTTCGACCACCGGCGCCTGGCCCGGTCGGTGGAGGACGCTGCCTTCGCGCTCTGGGGTCGCACGGTGTCGTCCGCGCCCGGGCGCGGCGCGGCCGTCTGATCGATCCCCGAGATCCCGTTCCATCACCCTGCCGGCTCCCCTCCGTCCCAGCGCGTCCTGGGCGCGGAGGTCCCGCGGCCCGCGCCTCCGCCCAGGACGGCCTGCAACAGGATGCCGGCGGGCCGAGGGGGAAGGCGCCTCGGGGGGATGGCGATGGCCGACAACATCGTGCTGTTTGTGACCGACGACCACGGCTCCTGGGCGACCGGCTGTTATGGCAACCCGGATGTGCGCTCGCCCAACCTGGACGAACTGGCGCGCACCGGTGTCCGCTGCGCCCACGCCTTCACGCCGACTCCGGTCTGTTCTCCCGCCCGGGCGTGTATCATGACCGGCCGCATCGCCTCACAGCACGGGGTGCATGACTGGCTGCGCGAACAGGAGCCGGCGGTCGGGGCCATCGATTGGATCGCCGGGGTGCCCACCCTCGCCGAGCATCTGGCCAAGGCCGGCTACACCTGCATCCAGTGCGGCAAGTGGCACATCGGCCAGAGTGAGCAGCCCCACGGAGGCTTCCACCGCTGGTTTGCGGTGGGGCAGCCCCAGGGGGCGCACCGCGGTCGCCAACGGTACAGCGATGAGGGTGAGATCCAGGAGATCGAGGGCTTCAAGACGGACGTGGTGACGGAGCACGCGGTGGACTTCCTGCGCAGCGGCGCCGCGGTGGAGCCTTTTTTCCTGGTGGTCGGCTACATCGGTACCCACACCCCGTGGAAGGGCCATCCCGAGCGGTTGGCGGCGGCCTACCGGGCGCGCGACCTGAGGCCCGTGGCGGACGCTCCGCCGGTGCGGGTGGACGGAGGCCCCGGCCAGGGGGTCGATCCGCGCGAGGCGCTCGTCCAGTATTACGCGTCGGTGACCCACATCGACGAGGGCGTGGGCCGCGTGCTGGACGCACTGGAGGTGGCCGGGGTGCGCTCGCGGACCACCGTCGTCTACACCGCCGACCATGGGCTCGCCCTGGGCCAGCGCGGCATCTATGGCAAGGGCAACGGCACGGCGCCCAAGAACATGGCGGAGACCTCGATCCGGGTGCCCCTGATCTGGAACCATCCCCAGCGGCTGGCCCAGGGCGCGGTGCTTGAGCACCTCGTGGACCACTGCGATCTCTTTTGCACGCTGCTCGACCACGCGGGGGTCGACGCCTGGCGGGGGGATGCCGCGTTGCCGGGGGCCAGCTACCTACCCGGCCTGCGCGGCGAGTCGCTGGCGGAGTGGCGCGACGCCTATTTCGGCGAGTTCGGCCCCGTGCGCTGCATCCGCACCCGCGGTGAGAAGCTGGTGCGCCGCTATGGACACGGCGGCGACGAGTGGTACGACCTGGAGGTCGATCCGCTGGAGCGGGACAACCGCAGCGAGAGTGCGGACCCGCACGTCCAGGCGCGGATCGCGGCGCTGGACGCGCGGCTGCGGGCCTATTTCGAGCGCTACCAGGACCCGGAGCGCAGCGGCCTGCGTTGGGACCCAGACGGCCGGGGGGGGGGGGCGGGCGCCGTGGCCGCGGGGTGGGGCGGCTGAGCGCCCCGCCCCGACAGCGGCTGGCTCAGTCGCGGATCGCCAGCCGCTCGGCCTCGACCACCTCGAACCACGTCTCGAGCCGACGCAGTAGCGCGGCCGCCCTGGCCGGTTCCCTGCCGGCCAGGTCTTCTTTTTCATACGGGTCCTCGGCCAGGTTGAAGAGTAGCGGGGCCTGTGGCGCGGGCAGTTCGCGCGCCGGAAACGGGGCGCGGCGAATGTCCTGGAACGCATCCGGCTCATACTTCAGTCGGCGGTCCATCTCGCCGTCTTCGGGTTCGACGCGCATGGCCTCGCGAATCACCGGTCGCACCAGCTTCCAGTCGCCGTCGCGCACGGCGGCGTTGCAGGTGACCTCAGGGGCGTAGCGGTTCCACTGCCAGAAGCGGGGCGGCACGCCGGCACGCGCCTCGCCGCGCAACACCGCCAGGACGTTCTCGCCGTCCAACGGCCGCTCGCCGGCCGGTTGCAGATCCGCCGCCGCCAACAGGGTGGGCAGCCAGTCGGCGAAGTGCACGCTCTGGTGGCAACGCGTACCGGCCCCGGGCAACCCGCCCGGCCAGCGCACAATCGCCGGCACACGGATGCCGCCCTCGAAGACGTTGCCCTTGGACCCCCGCAGCCAGCCGTTGAAGCGCTCCAGGTTCATTTCCCCCTGGCCGCCGAGCTGGGGTCCATTGTCGCTGGTGAACAGCACCAGGGTGTCGTCGCGCAGGCCGAGTTGGTCCAACGCCTCCAGGACGCGCCCGATGCCGGCATCCATGCGGTGCACCATCGCATACAGCGTCGCCACCCCGCGCGTGAGTCCCCGGTCGCTGAAGCGGCGCAGATCCTCCTCCGGCGCCTGGAAGGGGAAGTGGGGGGCGTTGAAGGCCAGGTGGAGGAAGAAGGGCTGCGACTGGTGCTCGCGGATGAACTCCACCGCCGCGTCGGCGAAGACGTCGGTCAGGTAGCGGCCGTCCGCCGCAAGGCGCTGGCCGTTGTGGTCGAGGTTCCATTGCCAGTAGTCGCTCCAGCCGCCGCGAAAGCCCAGGAAGGTGTCGAAGCCGCGGCGGTTGGGGTGGTAGCGCGGGTCGATCGCCCCCAGGTGCCACTTGCCGATCAGTCCGGTCGCGTAGCCGGCGGCGCCGAAGGCGTCCGCCACGGTCCGCTCGCGCAGGGCCAGCCGGTCCAGGCCCCGCCCCTCGAAGGTGTCGATCGCGCCGGTGCGGTGCGGGTAGCGCCCCGTCAGCAGGCAGGCGCGGGCCGGGGCACAGACCGGCGCTGCGGAGTAGTGGTGGGTGAGGGAGACGCCTTCGTCGGCGAGCCGGTCCAGGTGCGGGGTCTGCGGCGTTCCGTCGCCGAACACGCCGAAGTCGCCATACCCCATGTCGTCGGCCAGGATCACGATCACGTTCGGTCTGCGCAAGCCCCGTCACGCCCTCCCGGGTTGGAATCGTTCCGGCCGCCGTCCACCGGCCTCAACCGCTGCGACCGCCCGACCCGTTCCACCCCGATGAGGGACTACCGCCTGCGCGGGCGGGGTTCCTGTCGCCGTCCGACCGGTGCCGCCAGGGGGCCAGGAGCGGCCACTTCCGTGGCGAACCCCACCGGGAGCCGGACAGGCGGACCATATGCTCCCGGAGGATTTCCGGGGCTGGGGGTGCGGGGATGGCCCGTGTCGGTGTGCTCAGCTTCTCGGATGGACGCCCCTTCGTGTCGCGCGATCTCGAAGAGATGAACCGCTCCTTTCAGGACCGGCTGTGCCGCCTGCTGGAGGCCGAGGGCCACGAGCCGGTCGCCCCCGCCGGTGCCATCACCAGTGCCGAAGCCGCGCGCGACGAGGCCACCCGGCTGGCCGCCGCCGGCTGCGTCTGCACCATCTTTCATTACGCGGTCTGGGCCTTTCCGCACTTCAGCGCCATCGCCAGCCGCTTTGCGCCCGGCCCGCTGCTGCTGTTTTCCAACGTGAATCCGCAGTATCCGGGCCTGGTCGGCATGCTGGCCGCGGCCGGAGCCCTGGACCAACTCGGGACCCGCTATGCCCGGGCCTATGGAGAGGTGGAGGACGCCGCCGTGCGCGCCCGGCTGGCCGGTTTCGTCCGCGCGGCGGGCGCGGTCGGCGCCCTGCGCGGCGAGCGCTACGGTCTGTTCGGCGGGCGGCCCATGGGCATGTATACGGCGGTGGCGAATACGGATCAGTGGATGAAGCAGTTCGGCGTCGATGTCGAGCACATCGACCAGTGGGAGATCGTGCGGCGCAGCGAGGCCGTGCCGGCACAGCGGGCGGAGGCCGGACGCCGCTGGCTGGAGCAGAAGGCGCATGTCCACTACGACGGCAAGCAGTTGACCCCGGCGCTCTTGGAGCGGCAGGTGCGGGCCTACCACGCCCTGCGGGAGTTGATCGCGGAGCATGGTCTGGACTTCTGCGGCGTCAAGGGCCAGCCGGAACTGACCAACCACTTCTGCACCATGGACGTGCCGGAGGCGTTCCTGAACGACCCGTACGACTGGGAGGGTCCCAAGCCGGTGATCGTCTGCGCGACGGAGGCGGACATGGACGCCGCGCTTACCATGGAGATCCTCAAGCACCTGGCCGGCACCCCGGTGCTCTTCGCGGACGTGCGGCACTACCACGCGGACCTGGGGATCTTCGACCTGGTGAACTCCGGGGAGCACGCCACCTACTTCGCCGCCCGCAGCCTCGACCCCGACGAGAACCTCGCCCGGGTGCACCTGTATCCGGAGGGCTTCTATTTCCCCGCCGGCGGGGCCTCGGTGCACCACCTGGCGGCGCCCGGCGATGCCACCTTCGCCCGCCTGGCGCGCCGCGACGGCCGTTACTGGATGGCGGTGGTGCGCGGCAGCTTCGTGCGCTTCTCGCCCGAGCGCGACGAGGCGCTGATGCGGCAGACGACCTACGAGTGGCCGCACGCCTTCGCGCAGCTCGACTGCCCGGCCGACCGCTTCCTGCAGGTGTATGCGTCAAACCACATCCATGCCGTCTACGGGGACCGGGTCGAGGAGTTGCGCGCGGTCTGCGGCATGCTCGGCGTCGACTTCGAGTTGCTCGCCTGAGGGGGTGGCGCGCGTGGACGAGCTGCTCCTGGGGGTGGATATCGGCACGTTCGCCAGCAAGGGGGTGTTGTGCACCGCCGCCGGCCGGATCGTCGCCACGCAGGAGGTGGAGCACGGTCTGGACGTGCCCCGGGCCGGTTGGGCGGAGCACGACGCCGACCGCGTCTGGTGGGCGGACTTCGTCGCCCTGACCCGGCGGCTGCTCGACGGCCGCGATCCGGCCTCGGTGCGCTCCGTCGGGGTGAGCGCCATCGGCCCCTGCCTGCTGCCGCTGGACGAGGCGGACCGCCCGCTACGGCCCGGCATCCTGTATGGCATCGACACCCGGGCCAGCGAAGAGGTCGCCGAACTGACCGCCGCCATCGGCGAGGACACCCTCGTGGACCTCGGCGGCATGACCCTGAGCAGCCAGGCGATGGGGCCCAAGCTCTGTTGGCTCCGCCGGCACGAGCCGCAGGTGTGGGCCAGGACCCGCAGCGTCCTGACGGCGAGTGCCTACCTTGTGTTGCGCCTGACGGGCCGGCGGGTGATGGATCCGCACACCGCCTCCCACTACAACCCCCTGTTCGACCTCGCGGCCGTGGGCTGGTCGGACCGCTTTTCCTCGCTGGTGGCCCCGTCCCAGTGGCTGCCGCCGTTGCAGTGGCCGACGGAGCAGGCCGGTGTGGTGACGCCGGCCGCGGCCGCGGAGACCGGCCTGCGCGCGGGCACGCCCGTGGCGGCCGGTACGGTGGACGCCGCCGCCGAGGCGCTCAGCGTCGGGGTGCGCCGTCCCGGCGACCTGATGCTGATGTATGGGACGACGGCGTTCTTCATCCTGGTCACCCCCGGGGCGGTGCGGACCCGCGGCATGTGGTCGACCGCGTACTGCCTGCCGGGGATGTATGACCTCGCGGCCGGTATGGCGACCACCGGCGCCCTGACCCGCTGGTTTCGCGACGGCTTTGCGCGCGACCTCGGTCCGGACGGCTACCGTGCCCTGACGGCCGAGGCGGAGGCCACTCCGCCCGGGGCGGCGGGTCTGGTCGTGCTACCCTACTGGAGCGGGGAGCGTACCCCGATCCAGGATCCCGAGGCGCGCGGTGTGGTGGCCGGCCTCACCCTGGCGCATACCCGCGGCCACGTCTATCGCGCGCTCCTGGAGGGCACGGCGTACGGCATCCGCCACAACCTCGATACCATGGCCGATCTGGGCGCCGACGTGCGCCGCGTCGTCGCCGTGGGCGGCGGCACGCGGTCGCCGCTCTGGCTGCAAATCGTCTCGGACGTGACGGGGGTGGCGCAGGAGGTGCCTGCCGAGACGATCGGCGCGGCGTACGGCGACGCCTTCCTGGCCGGCGTGGCCGCGGGGTGCGTCCCCGGCGTGGAGGCGATCGACACCTGGACCCGGCCCGGCAGGACCGTCGAGCCGCGCGCCGGGATCCATGAGCGGTATCGGCGGTATTACGAGGTCTACCGAGCGGTGTATGAACAGGGCCGGGATCAGTGGCACGCCCTGGCGCGGCTCGGGGCGCCGGATGCACCGTCCGGCCGCTGACCGGCTCCGCGGTTCGGTCCTGAAGGGGGTGGCGGCCCTTGCTCCATCTGCGCGAGCGGCAGTTTTTCGTACGCGGCCGCAGGGTGACCCACTACTACCTGGACCTTCCCGAGGTCGTCGTCATGCTGGCACACGACCCCGAGGGCCGGGTGCTGCTGGTGCGCCAGTACCGAGGTGCCCTGGACCACGAGACGCTGGAGTTGCCGGCCGGCCGCTGTGAGCCGCGGGAGTCCCCGGAGGCCGCCGCCCGGCGCGAACTTGAAGAGGAGACCGGCTACCGCGCCGATCACCTTGAGCCGTTGCTGCGCTTCTGGCCGACCCCCGGTTACAGTTCCGAGCTGATCCATGCCTACGAGGCCCGCGGCCTGCACCCGACCGCCACATCCTTTGACGAGGGTGAGGAACTGACGCTGGTGCGGCTGACGCCCTCCGAATGCGAGGCCGCCGTCCGTAGCGGGGAGATCTGCGACGGCAAGACCATTCTCACCCTGCTGGCCGCCCAGCAGGGTTGGAAGCGCCAGGGCTGAAGGCCGGGCCGCTGCCGCAACGGTGCCGCGTTCCTTTGTTCAGGATGGGCGCCGCCGCCACCCGCACCGGACGCGGCCGTCGCCCGCCTCGGCCGTCGCGCCTGGATGTGAGTCACCCCGCAGGTCCAAGATGCTCTTGCAGCCACGCCAGCACCCTGTGGATCACGTCGTCGCGATGGTCCCGGCTGAATCGGTCCGGCGAATGGCCCTCACCGGGGTAGACGAGCAATGTGCAGCGGCGTCCCAACCGCCGGAGCGCGACGAACATCTCGGCCGATTGCGACCAGGGTGCAACGCCATCGGATCCACCGCAGATCAGCATCAACGGAGTATGGATGCGATCCGCGTACAACACGGGAGTCATCCGCCGGCGGTCGTCGCCAGGGACGCGACGCCGGCCTCCGCCTGGAACGTCAGCTGGTCGCCGTTGGCGTCGGCCCGTACCACGCTGCCCTCGGGGAGTTCGCCGCGCAGCACCTTTATGGCCAGCGGCCCAAGCAACGCGGTCTGTATCGTGCGCTTGAGCGGCCGCGCCCCATAGGCCCGGTCGAATCCGTGGCGGGCGAGCCAGGCGCGCGCACCCGCGGTGAGTTCCAGGCGGATCCGCCGCTCGGCCAGCCGGTCCCGCACCCGCTCCAGCTGAATGTCGACGATGGCCTCCAGGTCGTGTGGCTGCAGCGGCCGGAAGACGAGGATTTCGTCGATGCGGTTGAGGAACTCGGGCCGGAAGTGCTGGCGCAGGGCCTCCAGGGTGCGGTCGCGCGCCGCCGCCGCGTCCTGCGCCCCTGCGGGTACATCCCCCGCCACGCCGCCGAGGTTGCTCGTCAGGATGACGACCGTGTTGCGGAAGTCCACCGTCCGTCCCTGGCCGTCGGTGAGGCGGCCGTCGTCCAGCAGTTGCAGCAGGAGGTTGAAGACGTCCGGGTGCGCCTTTTCGATCTCGTCCAGGAGCACCACCGCATAGGGGCGGCGGCGCACCGCCTCGGTCAGCTGGCCGCCCTCCTCATAGCCGACGTAGCCTGGGGGCGCGCCGATCAGGCGGGCGGCGGCGTGCTTTTCCATATACTCGGACATGTCCAGGCGGATCATCGCGCGCTCGTCGTCGAAGAGGAACGCCGCCAGGGAGCGCGCCAACTCCGTCTTGCCGACCCCGGTCGGGCCGAGGAAGATGAAGCTGCCGATGGGCCGCGCCGGATCGGACAGGCCGGCCCGCGCTCGGCGGATGACGTCGGAGACCGCCGCCACCGCCTCTGGCTGGCCGACCACCCTACGGCCCAGGTTCTCTTCCATGCGCACCAGCTTGTCGATCTCACCCTCCAACAGCCGCTGCACCGGGATCCCCGTCCAGCGGGCGACCACCGCGGCGATGTCCTGCTCGTCGACCTCCTCGCGGGCACGGATGGCCGCCTGCGCCCGCGGCGACGCCTCCGCGTCCTCTCCGGCCAGACGCCGCTCCAGTTCCGGGATGGTGCCGTAGCGGAGCTGGGCGGCGCGTTCATAGTCGGTGGCGCGTTCGGCCGCCTCCATGTCTTGGCGTGCCTGATCCAACTGGGTGCGCCACGTGCGGGACTGCGCCAGGGCCTCCTTCTGGCGGCGCCAGTCCGCGGCGAGCGAGGCCTCGCGGGCCCGCAGGTCGGTGAGCTCCGTCTCCAGACGCGCCAGGCGTTCTTGCGACGCCGGATCGTGCTCCTTGAGCAGGGCGGTGCGCTCGATTGCAAGCTGCAGCAGCTTGCGCTGGAGTTCGTCGAGGTCGGCCGGCACCGAGTCGATCTCCATGCGCAACCGCGCCGCCGCCTCATCGACCAGGTCGATGGCCTTATCGGGCAGGAAGCGGTCGCTGATGTAGCGGTCGGAGAGCATGGCGGCCGCCACGAGGGCCGCGTCGCGGATGCGCACCCCGTGGTGCGCCTCATAGCGCTCCCGCAGGCCGCGCAGGATGCTGACCGTGTCCGCCACGGTCGGTTCGCCCACGGTGACCGGTTGGAAGCGGCGCTCAAGGGCCGCGTCCTTCTCGACGTGCTTGCGATACTCATCCAGGGTGGTGGCGCCGATCAGGTGCAGTTCGCCCCGCGCCAGCATGGGTTTGAGCATGTTGGAGGCGTCCATGGCCCCTTCGGCCGCCCCCGCGCCGACGACGGTATGCAGTTCGTCGACGAAAAGCAGCACGCGGCCCGCCGAGCGGGTGATGTCGCGCAGCACGGCCTGCAGGCGCTCTTCGAACTCGCCTCGGTACTTGGCGCCGGCCAAGAGCCCGCCCAGGTCCAGGGCGATCAACCGCCGGTCGCGCAGGCTCTCTGGAACGTCCCCCCGGGTGATGCGCTGGGCGAGGCCTTCGACGATCGCCGTCTTGCCGACACCCGGCTCGCCGATCAGCACTGGGTTGTTCTTGGTGCGCCGCGATAGCACCTGGATGACGCGCCGGATCTGCTCGTCACGGCCGATCACCGGATCCAGGCGGCCCTGGGCGGCCAGCGCCGTCAGGTCCCGCCCGTACTTCTCCAGCGCCGCGTACGTCGCCTCCGGGTTGGCGCTGTCCGCGTGCTGTCCGCCGCGCACCCGTTCCAGTGCCTCCAGCAGCCGGGTCCGGGTCAGTCCTGCCTCTGAGAGCGGGCGTCCGGCCCGGGGATCGGCCAGGATGGCCAGCAGGAGGTGCTCGCTGGCCAGGTGGCTGTCCTGGAGTTGGCGCGCCTCGGTTTCCGCTTGGTGCACCGTGGACTGCAGGCGCGGACCGGGGGAGACGACCGCCGTCGCCCCCTGCTGGCGCGGCAGGCCGTCCACCGCCCGCCTGGCCGCCGCCCGTAGCGGCTCGGCCGGCTGATTCAGCGCGCCCAGCAGGAGCGCCGCCACCCCGTCGTCGGGGGTCAGGAGCGCGAGCAACAGGTGCTCGGGAGCGAGTTCGGCGTTACCGCGCCGCTCGGCTTCCTCCTGCGCCGCGACCAGGGTCTGTTGGGCCTTTTCCGTCCACTCACGCATGGTGCGCACGGCGCGCGGGGCACGCCGTCTTTCCCCCTTCCGTCGGTTTCCGCGATGCCCGCCAGGCCCGCCGCGCCCCGCGGGCTCGGGGTGTTTCTATCCCGGTGGGTGGTGGCCGTTGCGGCCGACCCCGTCCTGGACGCGGTGCAGCATATTGGCCAGCAGCCGGCCGACCTGCTGCACCGGGCCGGGTCGGTCGGTGGTCTGTCCGGACGCGAGGCGGGAGATCACGGACCGTTGCTCCGGCGTCAGGTTGCGTGGGATCTGCGCATGCACTTCCACATAGAGGTCCCCGCGTTGCTGCGCAGAGCCCAGGTGTGGCAACCCCTGGCCCCGCAGGCGGAAGACCCGGCCGTCCGGCGTCTCCGGCGGGATCTTCAGCACCAGCGTGCCCCCGGGGGTGGAGAGTTCCACCTCGCCTCCGAGCAGGATCGTCCACAGGGGCACGTGGGCCGCGGTGTGCAGGTCGTCTCCATCCCGTGTGAAACGGGGATCCGCCACGACCTTCACCTCCAGATACAGGTCGGCCGGTCGGCCGCCGCCGGACGCGGCCGGTCCTTGTCCGGCGAGCCGCAGCCGCGTACCGTCGGTCACTCCCGGCGGGATGCGTGCCTCCAACTCCCGCCGCCTGCCGTCCGGCCCGGTGGTGATCACTGTGCGCGAGCCGCCGCGGAAGACCTCCTGCAACTCCACCTGGACGGCCTGCAGGCGGTCCGGCGGCCGCCCGCGGCCCGGGTCCGCATACGCCCGCGCGGCCGCGCCGCCGAAGAATGTTTCGAAGAAGTCCGAGAAGGGATGTGTGCTGCCGAACAGGTCCTCCAGATCCTCGGCGCGGACGCTGTGGTAGTGCGTCGGACCCTGGCGCGCCGCCGTACCCGGACCGCCCGCCGCCCCGGCCCAGGCCTGGGCCTGATCCCACTCGGACCCGATCTGGTCGTAGCGGCCGCGCTTTTCCGGGTCGGAGAGCACCTCGTAGGCTTCGTTGACCTCCTTGAAGCGCGCCTCCGCCGCCCTGGGGTCGGCCGGGTGGGCATCGGGGTGGTACTTGCGCGCCAGGGCCCGGTAGGCGGAGCGGATGGTCTTGGCGTCGGCGTTCCGCGATACGCCGAGGATGGCGTAGTAGTCCTTGTAGTCCACAGCCTTCACCCCCCCACGGCGCGGATGCGGGCGGCGCGCACCGGCCCGTCAGAGCGACAACGCGACCTCCAGACGCTGGCCCAGCCGTTCGACGACGACGGGCAGCGCCTGGCCCGGTAGCAGTTCCGGCAGCAGGCGGACCACGGACTGCGCAGAGTTCACCGGGATGCCGGCCAGCGCCAGCAGGCGATCCCCGGCTTGCAGGCCGGCCTGGTCCGCCGGGCCGCCGGCATGGATCGTCTGGATCTCCGGTCCTTGTTCGCCGTCCTGCACCTCCAGGCCGAGGGACGGCGTCGCGGCGCGCGGCGTCTCGGCCGCGGCCAGCGCCTCACCCAACCGGTCTGGATCGAAGCCGACGACGACCGCTCCGCCGATCCGCGTCACGGGAACGCCAACCTGGCCGGAGAGGCGGACGGCCTCCTGCGCCGCGCCGGGTACGACGCTGACATCGCGTTCGAGAAACGACACGCCGCGCCGGTGAAGGAACTCCTTCACCCGAATGCACCAGGGTCAGCCCGGTGCCGTGTAGACTGTGACTTCCGCCGCCATGCCCCGCCCTCCCCGTCCGCTTCCTGCTTGGTCAGGATGCCCCACCGCCGCCGGTATGGAAACGTGCCGTGCTTGACCTTCCCTGACCTTCGAGGGGAGCATAGCCGTCCGCCGACGGGCTGTCAATGGCGGCAAAGAAAGGGCGGGCAGGGGAATCCTCCCCTGCCCGCCCCGCGCCTCGCGCTTGGGGTCCTAGTTGGCGGTGACGGCGACGATGTTGATGCGCGAGCTCTTGTTGACGCTGGTGATCGACTTGGAAAGGCTGCTCGGCACGGCCGTGAGCGTGTTCTGCACGTCGACGCTGGTCAGGGTCTTGGTCTTGTCGACCGGGACGCTCGAGACGTAGAGGCCGCAGCCCTGGTTGGGGCTGGAGTAGGTGCCGCCCTTGACGTTGCCGGTCGCGCCGCTCTTTTCGAGGACGCGCGACTCACCCTGCCAGGAGGGATACGTCCCCGGCACCGGCTTGTGGCTGATCTCCACGGTGCACCAGTCGTCGAACGCCGCGACCTGCTTGCTGGTGCTGCCGCCCTTGTAGTGGAGCACGATGGTCGCCGGCTCCGGACCGCTGGCGACACCGGCCAGGAAGTACAGGTGGCTGTACTTGCCCGCCGGGACCTTGAAGGAGGCGCTCTTGCCGTAGGCGACGTCGAGGATGGAGTTGGACGACTTGCTCGACACGTTGGGGAAGTAGAAGGTGACCTTGGCGGAGCCCGCTGTCACGGGGTAGGGACCGGGCTTGGGGGCGGTGGCGTTGTTCAGGTCGTTGTTCGGACCGAAACCCGGGGTGGGGCCGGTCTGGCCGGGGTGGAGGAAGCCGACCGCGTTGAACGAGAGGGTGGCCGCCCCCTTGACCGCGGAGGCGCCGGAGCCACCGCCGCTGCTCGTCCCCTTGGCCGCCGGCTTAGAGGCCTTGTGGTGGTGGCTGGACGTGGTCTTTGTGGAGGCCGTGTTGCCGCCGCTGGAGCTGCTGGCGCCGCAGCCGGCCAACGCCGTCGCGCCAGCCAGGCCGAGCGCCAGTACCCCCATCCGCAGCTTCATCTTCTGCACCCGTCATCCCTCCATGTCTTTCGGCCCCGGGGCGGTGTCCGCTCTTCGTCCTTATCCATGAGTGCCGACGCGATCCGGCGAATACTCTGGCCGGAACCGCGCGCTGTTCGTCCACCGCTCCCGGTCCGTTCGGCGCGCAAGATTCGTTGTCATCATCCCGGCTCCTGCAGGATCCTCAGGGACCCTGCTGGAAGGCTTGTGGTCGGCTCGCCAACGGACCATCCCGTCCGCCAGGGCATCCGGTGGGCCGATCGCTGCCTCTCCGGATTTTCGACCGTCGGCCGTCAACCAACCGCCGGCGAACGCCGGCACGCGCACCACCACCTTTCGGCAGACCAGCGTATGCGCGTGGCCCACACCGGCACGGGCTCTGTCCGCGCCGGCGCCACGGGTGCGCAGGGCGATGATCCGGCCGCCGGCTCGGTCCGCGGTCCCGCGGGCCGGTCCAGGGATGCGATCACGGTCTGCAGGGGACGGGCTGCCGCAGCCGAACGTTCACGGCCGGCGAACCCGACCTGCAGTTTGCAATGTCGGCGCACTGGGAGCGTGGACGGCGATGGCGGCCATGGGAAGGCGCCGATTTGGGGCTGCGGCGGCGGGACTGGTGGCCGCCGCCGGTCTTGGCGGCTGCGGCCCGCGTAGCGCCGCCGCCAAGGCCAAGCCCGCGGTGGCGCACGGGGTGATCACCATCTCCTTCAGCCCGTGGAGCGCGGGTGCCTGGACGCCGACGATCCAACGGCTGTTGGCGCAGGCCGTGGCGCCTTTCGAGGCGGCCAACCACGGACTCAAGGTGCAGCTTGTCCCTCCGCCCGGAGGGTGCTGCAACCCGGCGGCGCTGACCGCGGCGTTGGTGGCCGGGACGGCGCCCGACATCGTCCTCAACAACGACTTCGGCGGATACGCCGAGGGCGGCTATTTCCTACCGCTGGACGCGTACCTGCGCCGCGACAACCTCGATACCCACCTGTGGTCGCCGGCTCAGATCGCCTCCTTCCGCAGTTGGAAGGGCGGGCAACTGCTGGCCCTGCCCACCTACTACAACACCGCCGCCTACCTGGTCAATCTGACTACCTTGGACAGCGCGGGTATCTCCTATCCGGATCCGGCCTGGACCCACGACGCCTTTCTCAACCTGGCGCGGCGGCTGAGCGGCTCCAGCGGCGGCAAGCAGCGTTTTGGCTGCAACCTCTGGTACTGGACCTCCCAGGCGTGGGGGTCCGACTGGATCTACCGGGCGTTTGGCGGCAGCAAGGTCGAGCCGGGCGGTATGCACTGCGGGCTTGCCACACCGGCTTCCCTGGCGGCCGGGGACTGGATCTATCCCCAGGTGCTCTGGTCGAAGGCCGGGACCACCCAGGACACGTACGGCGGCTACACCGCCCAGTTCGTGACCGGCCGCACCGCGATGAGCGTGCAGCAGACGGGCACGCTGCTCGCGGCCGTGACGCAGTTGGCCGCTACCAACATCAAGTGGGAGATCTACCCCTTCCCGGTCTTCCCTGCGGGCCGGGCCAGCTTCGGCGGCGACCAGTTTTACGCGATCAGCGCCCTGACCCCCCATCCGGAGCAGGCATGGGCGCTTTTGCGCTGGCTTTCCGCCGAGACCCAGTGGCAGAAGGCGGCCATCCGCATCTTCCTGATGGCGCCGGCCCTGCTGTCCCTCTGGCCGGAGTGGATCAGCATCGTCCAGTCGGTCGCCCCGCCGCTGCGTGGCAAGCAGGTGAAGTGGTTCGCCGACGCGGCCATGCACGGTTACGCCTATCCGTCATCCTACTTTCGCTATGTGGACGCGACCGCGGAGACGATCATCCAGGGGTGTTTCTCCGAGCTGGCCGCGCGCAAGACGAGTGTGCGCCAGGCGTTCACATCGGCGGCCAAGCAGATCGACGCCCTGGAGACCGCCAACGCCAAGGCGCCGGTCACCACCCTCAGCCAGCAGCGTTCGGCGGGCAAGCAACAGCGCGGCCGCATCGGGCAGATGTTCCTGCAGGGCGGTTGAGTCGCGCCGCGCGCCCTTGAAGGGCGCACCTCCCGCTGGTGCCGGCCGCCGTCGCAAGGGGGCGTCTTGCGTGTTCACCTGCCCGCGGTGCGGTGCGGCCACCCCGCCACCGTTGTGCCGGCATTGCGGCCACGTGTTCGGCACCATCGACGGCGTCTACCAACTCACCGAGGACCCGAATCTCAACCTCGACGAGGCGCGGGGTGCGAAGTATATCGGCTACGACGCGGTCGGCGCCTCGTACTACGACAAGGACTACGCCGATAGCGCCTGCGGCCGGGCGGACCTGCTACTGGCCGAGGCCATGGCCGAGCGCATCGGCCGCGGGCTGCTCTTGGACCTCGGCTGCGACGGCGGCACCCACGCGGTTCCCGTAGCGCTACGCGGATGCACGGTGATCGCGGGAGACATCTCTCAGGTCATGCTGACGCTGCTGCTGCGCAAGGCCGCCGCCAACCACGTGCCCCCGGGCCGGATCCTGCCCTGCCGCCTGAACGCGCTGGCGATCCCGCTGGCCGACGCGAGCGTCGACGGCGTTCTGGCGAGCACCATGCTGCACCTGATCTCCGACCATGCCAGGGTTCTTTCCGAGATGCGGCGGGTGCTCAAACCCGGTGGAAGCCTGATGCTCACGACCAACTCGCCCGGGATCCGGAATGGCCCGGCACCCGCGGCCGGTGCGGCTCCAGCGGCGGACGATCCGAACGGTGCATACCTGCGGCTCCAGGGCGCATTCGACGGGCGCTACTGGGAAATCCTCAACCAATGGGGTGTGCGGGCCAGCTACGCCAGTTGGGGGTTCGATCAGTTCGCGGAGTGTGCGGCGGCCTTCGGCAACATGACCCACGTGCACATTCCGTTTGAGGCCCCGCGCACCTGGACGTTGGAGGAAGCGTTCCTGCATCGCATGCGCGGCAGGGGATACTCCAGGCAGCAGAGCGTGCCCGACGACCTGCATCGGCGGGCCTTCGCCCAGGTGACCGCCGAGTTCGTGGACACCTATGGCCCTGAGTTCGGATCCGTCCGGTTTGCCGGCGGGTATGACGGTCTGGATCTGCACGTGTTCACCAAGTGAGGACCGCGCTCGCCGCTAGTGGGACTTGAGGCACATCTTAGCCGTGTGCAGAGCAATACCTTGCCACGGATACACACGCCAAGCCGCCCAGCAGGACCGCAGTTTCAAGGGGCAAGGAGCCTCTCGATCATATTATTGCCGGCGGTATCTCTTTCAGGCATAAACATGCCAGTGTCGCCCCGGCCATTGGACCGCCGCGGGCCGGTACGGCTTTGCTGTGCTCGACTTCGACCACCTTACGCGCAAGCGCCTGTGCCCCAACCCATCTCGCCCTGTTACCGGCGCGTTTCCGCATCCGTCCGTAAGATGACGGTGATCTCTACCTCTCGAGCGCCTCGTGGGTGGAGGCGGAGACGAAGGCGCGGATGAGCGGATGAGGGTGCTCTCTCGTCGATGTCGCCTGTGGCACGTAGAGCGTCGCGATGAAGAAGCGATGGCCGGGTAGTTCGAGCACGCGGGGCTCTCCGTTGGCGTCGAAGCCCGAGAAACGAAGGCCCGCGGCTTCGAGGGTGGGGCGGTAGGCGTCGTTGAGCCCGAAGTTGCAGAAGAACGCCTCGACCGTCTCCTCGACGCCGTAGGCGGCGCCGGCCGCGCTGGCCAGCTCGATGCGCACCGGTTGACGCTGGCGGACGAGCGACCGGGCGAGCGGCACGCAGACAAGGTCCGCCGCACCGGGGTTGGTTTCGGCGTGATCGGCTCCCTCGATGCCCACGACGTGGCGCGCAAACTCGATGAGCACGTGCTGGAAGCCGCCGCAGGTGCCGAGCAATGCGAGGTCGTGCTCGCGCGCGTAGCGGATCGCTTCGAAGGCGCCCTCGATGCTCGCGTACGGGGTGCCCGGCGCCATGAGGCAGCCGCCGTACGCTCCGAGGATCGACGGGTCCCCGAGCACACGAGGGGTGGGGAGCCACTCGACGTCCACCCCGAGGTCGGCGAAGGCCTGGTCAGTCAGGCGGTGGGTGAGATAGCTCGGGTTGTGGTCGCCGACAATGGCGATCCGTGCGTCTCGGTGCTCGGGTGTCGTGGGACCGTCGTGCCTCGCCGCCAAAGACCTCCTCATCAAGACGATCGAAGGGGTGCCCGCGAAGGTTCGGGAGACTCGCGGGAGCGTGAAAGTGATCGAAAGGTTGCCCGGAGAACGGCAGGGCCTCTCGCTCACCATCGCGGTACTCGATCGCGCGTCACGGTACTGGCGCGGGATGTTGCTTGCCAGTCCGATGGGACCACCCCGTTGGCAGCAGCGTGGAGTCACTTCAGAACCACTGCTACTGACGTGATCCTACCGGAAAGTCTACCGCAGTTCTCAACTCCGCGTGGGTCTCCGGCGGCTTGGCGGCGTGGCGTCCGATGGCGTCGAAGCGTGGGCTTCTCCCGTTTGCGAGGTCGAGAGTTGACCTGTGTCATCTTGACAGCCGCTCGGTTCCATCCGTGCATGGCATGACCTCGGACATCAAGAGTACGTTGCATCCTCGTGGCGACGTGTGCAGCCTGCTCCTCGTGGGGCGGAGCCCGGTCGGTAACTTCTCAATGAACCTGTGGTCTCAGGAAGGCGTCGCGTCGCTTCCTGGCGGGCACCGCCAGCCATGTGGCGGACGCTGACCACGCTGGAAATCACTGCCTTAGTTCTTAATGACCCACACTCCGCACCCTTGGGACCGAGGCCTTGGGATTTTGGCTTGGCGAACCGAGGAGGCCGTTTGGGTGACTTGCCCTCGCGGTGCCTGAGGCCCGGGGGTGGGCCTGCAGGGAGACCGCGGC